>JBKQMK010000025.1:0-34985 GCA_052146735.1 Desulfomonilaceae bacterium
TCTGTTTACAACATGATGTGACATAAAAGAGAAAATTTTGGCTGCATTCCTCGTCCGTGTGAAACGGAGGCGTAGCCTGCGTTTTTGGGTGTAAACAACGCACCCCTTTATCCTAATCGGAGCGTGAAGTTGAATGGCATGGGTTCGCGTTCAGCGCTGACAGAACAAGAACCTGAAGCATTCACCGTGATTTGAAGCTCCTGCGATCCATGATCAAGATCTATGGCCTTGTATGACGAGAAGTGCGTGCCGTCGTGCGCCCGGAGGCTGGCGGGATCTCGGGATTGATTTCTGGTATGGGCTGGAGAGGCGGAGACATCGTGGGATTCCCTTCCAGTAATTGTGATTAGAAGTCGCTAAGAGATCTGGCGACACTCCGCGAGGGGAAGGAGGGACGTGGATGGCTTCCTCTATATTAACCATCAGTATAATCAACATGATATCGTTATCTTGTGGGGCGGAAGCTTGTTTTAATATCGCTTATCAGACTGCCGTTTGCGCTGAGGTCACAGGTTACGTGCTTATTTCAAATCGCACGAACCAGGTAGTTGCTTGAATCAATGTGCAGGTCAACCCTTTGGGAGCCAGGTTTTTCGGATGAGATACAGTTCCATACGCGTCTGGAGGCTGCCTGAGCCGCATGGGGGGTGGGTAAAATGACTGACACTTGGTTACTGTTTTTGGGTTTAGCTTTTCTCGGGTTTCTTGCCACTCTCGTGGCTGTTCCCAAAATAAGAAACAGTGCACTGAGATTGGGATTTGTCGATCATCCAGGAGGGAGAAAACACCATTCTGAGCCTGTTCCACTTCTGGGCGGTATCACAATTGTTTTTCCGACACTTTGCGTCCTGTTATCCGCATACTGCCTCAATGCGTTTGGAGGTGGACTGTTCGAACGGCCCAACAATCTTCAGGTCTTGTCTCTATTGTTGGGAACCGCTTGGATTCACCTGCTGGGCACTCTGGACGACGTGTATGGCATCTCCTGGAGCAAGAAATTCTTCGGTGAATTGGCCGGCGTCGGAATATTAGTTTTAGGTGGCCATTCCGTCCAGGGTGCTGCGATTCCCTTCATAGGGCCGGTCGATTTCGGCTGGTGGGGAATCCCGCTTTTTGCCCTTATTGTATTAGTCATGACAAATGCTATCAACTTAATTGACGGGCTGGACGGGTTCGCTGCCGGCGTATGTCTGTTTGCCAGTCTGACATGTGGAGTCATGGGCTTGGCCAAAGGACAAGTTTTTTCTCCAATGGTAGCATTTACGCTGTTTGGCAGCCTGCTGGCCTTCCTGAGACACAATTTTCCGCCGGCTAAGATCTTTATGGGGGATGGCGGGAGTTTGACCCTTGGCTTTCTTTTAAGTGCTTTGGCGTGTGCATCCATGTCAGTGGGGCCTGGCCAACGATCGGGCACCATGGCCGTATTTGTAGCGCCGTTTCTTCCGTTTGGAATCGCCTTCTTGGATGTATTCTTGGCAGTCGTACGTCGATGGATCAGCGGCCGCAGGATTTATCTGCCGGACGCGGAACATATACACCACCGATTGATGGCGTCAGTTCGTCGACCAAGATTAGTCGTGGCCATTCTTTACCTGTTTACTGGCATGTTGTCGTTTATAAGTATTCTGCTGGCCCTTGGTCCGAACCTCTTCGTTCCTGTCGGCGTGTTGGTGGCGATCCTGATCCTGAGCGGGACCACTGGACTTCTTAAACTATATAGGATTGACCATCTCTCGACCACCCTTCACAATAGACCTCATCTACAGTTCCTCGACAGTTTTCGATCAATGATGTCCAGGATTTTTCAACGTACCGTAACTGTTACCAATTCAGGGATAATGCTCAGATTTTATTCAACAAACATGTGCGATCTGGCTTGACCGGTTTTGACCGGTTTTGACCAATTTTCATCTCCGATGGACACCATTTGGACACCGAACGCAAGTAACGAAACCTTATTGAATGGCAGGCGAATATTCATCAGGATATCAATATGCTGTGCGCGGGTGTGTTTGAGTATCGCACATGGGGCCATCGTTTCCTCCGCGAGGACAAGTCACGCGTTCATTCCAAAATCGCAACATACAAAGCGAAAAAGGCCCACTCTTGGTTACACATTTTGCTCTGTCATTGACGAAGAGAGAATCCGTGCCTATCCAGTGGAACGAACTTCGCTCGGTCTCGATGGCAGCGATTCTCGCTGTCAGAAGCATCCGCGAAGGTGTTCCTTTGAGGTGCCATGACTTTCGACAGAGTGTTGCGAAGGCTCCGCACAGGCCGCCACTTGCGCCTCTCCCAGGTAGCTTGGCGGCTTCGCTATTTGTTGGAGCGAAAGCTGCCCGTTCGTTCGACTTCCTGGTCTGGACCTGCGCACCGTCCGGCGGTGTTGCGCTCAGATTTTCCCTCAATTCCCGTCGTCAAGTTACACGAGTCGGGAAACCGGGTTGTCGAAAAGCTCCCTCTGGGACGCTTGCAACTGCTCAACCGGGAAGAGCATTTTGGCCCTGAAGGCCTTGATTGGCGTCTTGGGCCGTGCGCTTCTCAACGTCTGTGGACTATCACCCTCCACTATCACAGATGGCTATATCCATTGGCAAAAGTTGCAGCCTCAGGCTCCGGAGAGGCCCAAGAGGCATTTAGACTATTCGAGAGATTCGTCTCTGATTGGTTGGCCCATTGTGACCTGGAGAGACCAGGTGCCCGTGATCTGGCCTGGAATGCATACGCAATTGCTACCAGGATATCCTGGTGGATTCGTTCCTATCGCCTCATCCCTAGGAGTTTGTGGGATCATGCGCCCGAATTCGAGAGGGCTTTCTTGGACAGCCTTTGGAAGCAAGCGGCGTACCTTAAGGACCATCTGGAATACGATCTTCTGGGCAATCACCTTCTACGCGATGCCGTGGGGTTGGCTTGGGCAGGCCGCTTCTTCGATGCCTTTGAGGCGCAGCAATGGCTAAGGACAGCTACACAGATCGCTTTGTCTCAGGCGCAAGATCAAGTGTTGCCCGATGGCGGCCATATTGAGCGGAGTCCGATGTACCATCTTCACGTGATGGAGGACTTTCTTTCTCTCGGCCAGTTGCTAGAAGATGGACCGGCTCGATCGGCGATGAGGCGGGCGTGGGAGGGGATGGCAGAATGCTCAGTCTGGCTGAGCCATCCAGATGGTAAAATCCCACTTCTCAATGACGCTGCGCTGAATGGTTCGTGCAAGCCAGAGGAGATGTTGTCACAGGGCATGCTCCTAGGATGGCCTGCGGACATGCCGGCGCCAAGAGGTGGGAAGCTTTTTCCGGACCTAGGGCTGTTTATCCGGCATGGAGATCCGTGGACCATCTTTTTTGATGTTGGCCCGATTGGAGTGGATTACCAAGCCGGTCACGGACACGCTGATACCCTGGCGATCGAAGCGTCCTTTCGTGGTCAGCGCCTCTGGGTAGATCCCGGCACCTGGGCCTATGATCTTGACGACCGCCGACAATATGACCGTTCCACTGAGGCTCACAACACGGTTTGCGTCGATCAGTGCGATTCGAGCGAGGTTTGGCATATTTTTCGATGTGGTCGCAGAGCATATCCAACCGACGTCCGAGTGACAATAGATGAAGGCGGTTTTTCTGTCTCCGCGGGCCATGATGGATATCGTCACCTTTCCGGCAGCCCGCATCCAAGACGGGATGTCACGCTACATCCCGATCGGCGGCTCGTCATTACGGACCGCTGTGATGGGCGTGGTACCCATCGCCTTTCAGCAGGATGGCTCTTAGCTCCTGGTTGGTCTGCCATTCCGTGTGATGGAGGATGGAGGGTCCACAGGTCAGAATCCGGCGCCTTGAAGATCCACATTTTTGGCCCCCCTGGGCTAAAGCTGCACCAGTCTGAGCGCTGGTATCACCCGGAATTCGGCAAGGAGTTGGTCACGACTCGACTGGAATGGACTGTGGAGACGGAGTTGCCCGCAGCAATAACCACCACACAGGAACCCGAATAAATCCCCAGTACTACCTTAGCGGCTGCGTGACCGATGGAGGCGAACGAAAATGGCCTACTCTTGGTTACCCATTTTGGGCGCAACTTCTGTAGGTTTTCTCGCCACCGGGTTGGCGATTTCGAAAATACGAAATCATGCCCTGAGACTGGGATTTGTTGATTATCCAGGGGGTAGGAAGCAGCACCCGAAGCCCGTTCCGCCCCGTTCTGTCGGCTCATCAAGCCAGACGAATTACTGGCGATTCATGGTGCGAGAGACCAGCGGACCATCGGCCGTGGTTCCAAAAAATCCTGGGGTTGGAGGGATCGCGGCACAATTTCCGTTTGAATCTCCAAAATACAAGAAGGGAGGACAATCCATTTATGAGAGCCATTATACTCGCCGGGGGTAAAGGAACCCGGCTGCTGCCTTACACTACGGTGGTTCCTAAGCCTCTCTTGCCTGTTGGAGACCGACCGATAGTTGAAATCCTTATCGATCAGCTCGTCAGTCAGGGCTTCGACAGGATCACTATGGCGCTGGGTCATTTAGCTCACCTCGTCCAAGCTGTTCTCGGTAACGGGGACCGAATTGGAGCAAAGTGTGACTATACCATTGAAGATGCACCGCTAGGCACATCTGGGCCTCTAAGCAAAATAAAAGATATCACGGAAACTTTTCTTCTATTAAATGGAGACATTTTGACCGATATCGATTTTGGAGACTTGGTCCGGTTCCATACTGAGAATGAGTTTGCCCTTACGGTGGCATCTCATGAGCGGAAGATCCATGTCGATTACGGCGTAATCCACAAGCGGGAATTGGAGATTGTAAAATACGAAGAGAAGCCAGTTATAGACCTGCTCGTCAGCGCTGGCATATATGTGCTTGAACCTTCGGTCCTCAAGTATGTCACTGCTGGTTCTTACTTAGATTTTCCAGACCTGGTGCAGGTTTTGCTTAGAAGCGGCGAGAAGATAGGGTGCTACCCGTTTCATGGTGTCTGGTATGACCTGGGTCGACTAGAAGATTTTCAGTGCGTTCAAGAATTGTTACCGGTATTGAAGGACAAAATTCCATTAATCTCTCCTCAATGAATTGGGTTATAAATTGGGCTCTTCGCGTAAGTGCGTACCATACATCTTGATAGAGGAATACCATGCCATATCTGGCACTTGAGCCACGGTGAGGTCCCTTCAAGGAGGAACACTAAAGGCGTAGTCTTTGTGGCGGGCTGCACGCGCAGACACAATGCTGGAGCGAAGCTGAAAGAAGAAGGACAGACTACAGACGCGGGCTTTTGATCCGCAAGCTCTTTCGACTGCCCTGGACAACAGTCAGTCCTCTTTTCAGCTCTCTCTTCCAGGACCATGAGCGACTCGAATGAAAAATACGAGGTACGCACTTACGCGAAGATCCATAAATTGTCCCTCTCATCCAGCGAAGCGCCGTTCCTCAAGGTGCGAGAGAGTAACCACGCTGCCCTTTTCTTCCCCAGTTTAGGGAGCCTTGTTCTCTTCCATGCCAGACCCTGAAATCAAGACATCTGGTTTGATGGAGGTGCTCATTCTCTCGGTCTGAACTACCTGGACACGTCACCGCGAATAGGCAGTGGTGATACCCAACATCCTTCCCAAAAAACCATTTGCTTTGTCATGTTAAATATGCGATTATATATCTGTATCCAACATGATGTCACATAAAAGGGAGATTTTGGCTTCACTCGTTGTCCACATCAAGGGCGGAGATCATCAGTGCTTTCGGGCATGAGTGAATGATCCCTGCCCCCGAGTGGAGAGATTGAAGCTGGTTGGCTCAGTTAAGCGATAGGTGTTAAGAGACCATAACCCTGGCATTTTTTCTCTGACTTGAAGCTAGCGAGATTTAAGAGACCAAGAATTGTGTTCCGTATGGGATGAGAAGTAATTGCCGCATGCCCGGAATAGTGGCGGGCGGTGGCGACCAATCCGGTGGTAGCCAGCAGAAGCCTGGTGACCTAGCCGTACATCACACTCTCACCCGGATAATTGCGCTTAATAGGATAATGGATTTGATGAGTGTTCTGAGAGGATACGGAATGCCCGTTGGCTTTGTTTTTGTTGCAATAATAGTAGTCATATCAGCGCGTTATCTATATCCTGCCGAAGCGAAGCTGTGGTCGTTAATCTCTAACTAATCAACGACCAATTTGATGTCTGGAATATTCTCAGTAACGAAAAGGGATATGTAAGCTACCATATCGGCAAAAAGAGTTCGCCCTTTTTCAGGCCGGGCCGATCTTTCGTTCGCTCGGGTGTGAAAAGGAGGATGGAAGGATGAAAAGGATTTTTGACATCGTTGTCTCCCTGATGGGACTGCTTCTTGCTGCTCCGCTCATGTTTGTCATCGCCGTCATCATCAGGCTGGAATCGAAAGGGCCGGTTTTTTATCGTTGCGAGCGCGTCGGGAGGGGCGGAAGGCCGTTCGGTATGCTCAAATTCCGGACAATGATGGCAAACGCAGACAACGTCGATTGCAAACTCTGTGGCGGTCGCGACGTGCGAGTGACGCACTTCGGAAGTTTCTTGAGGCGGACAAAACTCAACGAGTTACCTCAACTGTTCAATGTTTTGCTAGGGAATATGAGTGCCGTTGGGCCCAGGCCTGAAGATCCAAAGTTCACCAACAACTACAAGGACGAATGGGAGCTGGTTCTTTCCGTGCGTCCGGGGATCGTCGGACCCAACCAGATACTGAACCGTAATGAAGAGGACCTCTTCCCCCCCGGAGAAGATCGCGAGCGATTCTATATTGAACACATTCTTCCCGAGAAGTTGAAGCGGGATATGCAGTACATCAGCCATCACTCTTTTTGGGACGATCTGCTCATCTTGTTCAAGGCCGTATACGTAACGATATTCAGGGGATTTACTTTTCATCAGATCTTTAGCCAGAAACAAATACTGAAATTCATGGCCCTGGACGGCGCTCTGTCCCTGGTTGCGTACTTCATGGCCAACCTTGCGAAATATGAGACAATTCCTATTCATAGTTACATCTTGTGGAGCTTCGTTTTCGTTGTGGTGGCCAACCCCTTGACCTTCTTGTTCCTGGGTCTCTACAGGCGCAGCTTAAGGTTCATTTCAATTCCCGACATGTTTTCCATAATAAAAATGAGCTCTGTTTGCGGAATGGCCCTCATCGTAATGAACTATTTCTTCATGATCGGCTCCGGACATGCTCGATCGGTCTATTTTCTTTATCCCTGCTTCCTAATGCTCTTGATTGCAGGCAGTAGAGTCATGGTGAGGATTTCCCTGGAAAAAAGCGAGCGCAGGAATTGCCACGGCGATCGAAGGGAACGCCTTCTCATATACGGGGCGGGCAGGATGGGAATGCATGCGCTCAGGCGTTTTCGGTTCGAGCCGGGTATTGAGGTTGTGGGATTTGTGGATGACGACCCGGATTTGAAAGACAGGTCACTGTTAGGAGTGCGAGTTCTCGGATCGAGCTGGGATTTGTCTTTCCTGAGATCTTTACACAAAGTGGAAAAGGTATTTTTTGCATTTAAGCCTTCCAGCCCTGATGTTGCAGCAAACGCCCACCGACGATGCCTTGAAGCGGGTATGATAGAGATCCTAGATCCGGCCCGCGAATCCAACCGTCCCTACAACGGAAGGCTTGTTGACGCGGATCTCGGATATTTCAGTTTCATTGATACGCTCGGCATTAAGCCTGTCTCTATAAACAGAGAAGAAGTTGCGCCACTTGTCGAGGGATCCACGATTGCTCTTGTGGGTCCCGGTGACGGATTCGGAGAAGAACTCTGCCTGGAACTCGTCAATTTGAAAGTGCGCGGAGTAATCCTAGTAGAAGATTGTGGGGCCAGGTTGGAGAGAATCGTTAGCTATCTTCAGTCAATTAACAACGATCAAGTCGAGGTGTACCCTTATTTCTATCCGCTCGGTTCCCATGCACTGGTTGAACGAACATTGGCCGGGCACAACCTCAATTGGATTATTTACAACCGTCCCAACAGACCATTAGTGCCAGCATCGCTCGACCAGCCGGCTCTGACGCTCACCGAATTCGCTGAGGCTGCAGGATTCGTCGAAATGGCAAAGCGCCTGGACTGCGATGGTTTTTCTTTCTTGTCACCGATCGAAAAGGATTCTTTTCCTGATGATCAGAAGAAAGTGCACCTTCTAGCTGAGACTTACGTCAGGTTATCAGCCCTTTACGAGGAAACTCGAACGCGCTTGGGTGTAGTGCGGCTGCCTAATGTCTTAGAGAACGAGAACGAAATCTTTGTGAGATCCTGTAACAGACTCTCTCGCGGCGTGGTCGTGTCTGAGCCTTCTGAGGCTCTTGCTTTTTCATCTGCCCGGAATGCTGCCCGGGTTTGTCTTAATAGCCTTCCGCTACACGGCAAGGGCGACACGTTCGTAGGAAATTCCTGCGTACACTTCAAGCTGGGGTCTTTGATTGAGCAGTTCTTCCGGTTTCAGGGAGATGGGCGTTCTTTTGTACACCTGCTTAAGGGACCTGAAGGGGCCAACGCAGGGCCGCTGGTGGAACAGGTTGCCATCCCCACGACATGCATTGAAACCGCCTATCCATGCCTCCTAAAGGCCAACGAAGAGGTAGCGGCAGACAAGCTTTTGATTAGTCTGCTGAAAGAAATGAACTGTTGCTTTGAGCCAAGTCATTACGGCCTGGAGCTTACAAAGGTCCTTTCAGTCTTGGAGCGGAAAGCCGTTGCATGAGTATGGCTGCCAGAAGGAATGCTCTATTAGGATGGAATGGAGGCGCATCTCTCAGGCACTTGAAGGCCGGCTAAGAGAGATGCCAAAACTCCGTATGTCAAAACAAGCTGCCTAAGATACAAGGTTCGTAATCGGGGGGCTCAAAAATGATCTGGAAAGTTCCCCTCTCAGACATCTCTTTTGGTCCCGAAGAAAAGGAGGCCGTGCAGCGCGTTCTCCAATCCGGATGGGTTTCCATGGGCCCAGAGACGGAACTTTTTGAGGCGGAGTTCGCAGCGTATATCGGCGCCAAGCATGCGGTGGCGGTTTCTTCATGCACCGCGGCCCTGCATCTTTCACTGCTGGCCCTAGGTATAGGGCCGGGAGACGAAGTCATAGTTCCTTCGCTCACGTTCGTGGCTACCGCCAATGCAGTTCTGTACGTGGGAGCAACTCCTGTTTTCGCGGACATCACAAGCGTGGACGATTGGAATATCTCACCTCACGAAATAGAAGAAAGGATTACCCCACGCACAAAGGCCGTGGCAGTCCTCCACTATGCGGGCTTCCCTTGCCAAATGGGTCGGATCAGGGCCATAGCAGAACGGCACGGGCTCAGGGTGGTAGAAGACGCAGCCCACGCCCATGGCTCGACTTTCAAAAGCAAGAAGCTTGGAGCCTGGGGCGACACCGGGTGCTTCAGCTTTTTCGCCAACAAGAATATGACCTGTGGAGAAGGCGGCATGGTTGTCACCGATAGCGACGAAGCAGCCAAGAGGCTGAAGATACTGAGATCGCACGGGATGACCACTCTGACCTGGGACAGACATCGCGGGCACAGTTTCTCCTATGACGTGATCGAAACAGGGTACAACTATCGGATGGATGAAATTCGGGCGGCACTGGCCAGGGTTCAGCTTTCCAAGCTCGACGCGAATAATCAGAAGCGGAGAGAGATAACCAGGGGCATGCGAAACGATCTCCAGGAACTCGGATCAGTATCGCTTCCCTTTTGCCACCATAACCTGGATGACTGTTCTTCGCACATTTTTCCGATTCTACTGGAATCGCCTGAACTCCGGCCTGCCTTCATGTCATGCATGAAAGAATCAGGTATCCAGACGAGCATTCACTATCCGCCAATTCATAAGTTCTCCGCTTACAAACACTTCCATATAAGTGACCTGCCTGTTACAGAGAGCGTGACCGGGAGAGAAGTCACCCTGCCGCTCTTTCCAAGTATTACGCCAGACCAAAAAGAGGCTGTGGTCCGCGCTGTTGAGGCCGGGCTCGGCAACGAATCCACATCGCTGTGATATCCGAGAGCTAAGACGAGGCCTTTTAGTGGGCACCTGTCGGAGCGGGGCGGCTGCTTGAATCGTAAGTGTAATGGAGGGATGTAGGTGAAAGTATTCATTGCTGGAGTGGACGGATATCTCGGCTGGTCTCTTGCTCAACACCTTGCCAAGAGGGGCCACCAGGTAGCCGGGGCAGACAACTACATGAGACGAGACTGGGTAGCCGAAATGGGTTCTCAATCGGCTACGCCAATTCGCAGGATGACAGAGAGGATCGAGGCGTTCCGTGAAAACTTTGGAGCGAATCTGCAGTTCTTTCGCGGGAACCTCACCGAGACTGATTTCGTCATGAACATATTCCGTCATTTTAGACCGGATGCCATTGTACATCTCGGTGAAAATCCATCAGCTCCTTACAGCATGATAGACGTGCACCACACGATTTTCACACATCAAAACAACCTTCATGGCACGATAAATATTCTATTTGCCATGAAAGAGGTCTGCCCGGAAGCTCACCTTGTCAAGCTGGGCACCATGGGAGAGTACGGAACTCCCAATGTCGACATCCCGGAAGGTTTTTTCACCATCGACTATCGCGGGCGTACTGACTCCCTTCCCTTTCCGCGTCAGGCCGGCTCCTGGTATCACCAGACAAAGGTGCACGATTCCAACAACATCATGATGGCCTGCCGTTTGTGGAAGCTCTCCTCGACTGACATTATGCAAGGTGTGGTATATGGGACCCGTATCGATGCGATGCGAGATGACGAACGGCTTCTGACTCGCTTTGACTTCGATCAGTGTTTTGGTACGGCTATCAATCGCTATTGTGCGCAGGCAGTCATCGGCGAGCCTCTGACTCCGTACGGAAAAGGTCACCAGAGGAGAGGTTTCTTACCACTCAAGGACTCTATGCAGTGCCTGACCCTTGCTCTCGACAATCCACCAGCCAAAGGCGAGTACAGGGTATTCAACCAGTTTGAAGAGGTCTACGACCTGACGAAGGTGGCCCAAAAGGTGCAAAAGGTTGGTAAGGAGTTCGGGTTGAATGTCATTGTCAGGAACTTGGAAAACCCACGTATGGAATTAGAGGATCATTATTACCATCCGGACCATAATCATTTATTGGAATTGGGTTACCAACCCACTCGCGACATGGAGACTGAATTGAGAATGATAGTTCCGGACTTGATAAAGTACAAGCAACGGATCGAGTCCAGAAGAGAAGCCCTTCTGCCAGACATCCGCTGGGATGGGACACGCAAGCCAATGGAGTTTCTGAGCTGATGCGAGACGGAGGCTTGTTCTGGACCGACTTTCACCAAGCGTACAAATCAAGATGCTTTGCTTAGCATGCCTCGGCGATCCTTAGGAACGATTCAAATGAAATGGCTAATTACAGGCGGTTGCGGATTTATTGGCAAAAATCTCGTCAGGAGGCTATGCGAGGAAGGCGGACACTACGTAAGAGTCGTTGACAACCTTTCGGTTGGAACTGTGCGGGACTTGGCGGAAGTATGCTCGCTTTTGGAACGCAGCCAGCAAGACGTGGAGCCGATGGCTTTCCAAAAGAACTTGCAGGTTGTGGAACTCATCAAAGGAGACATACTAAACGAGAGTCTCGCTACGAAAGCTTGTCAGGGCGCAGAGGCAATTGTGCACCTTGCGGCGTGCACAGGAGTACCCGCTTCAGTGGAAGACCCGAGAAAGGACTGTGTCAACAACGTCATGGGCACACTGAATTACCTGGAGGCCGCCCGGCGCAACGGGGTCAAGCGTTTCATTTTCGCGTCCAGCGGCGCTCCGGTCGGAGAATGCGAACCCCCAATTCACGAGGAAATCCCACCTCACCCCGTTTCTCCTTATGGCGCAAGCAAACTGGCCGGGGAAGCATACTGTTCGGCCTACTTCAGGACCTATGGCGTAGAGACTGTTGCTCTGCGTTTCGGCAATGTATACGGCCCTGGGTCAGGCCACAAGACCAGCGTGGTAGCTAAGTTCATACGTCGGGCCATGAGCCGTGAACCCATTGAGATTTACGGTGATGGCAATCAGTCCCGGGATTTTATTTACATAGATGATTTGATTCGGGCTGTCAGACTGGCGGCTGAGGTGGACGGCATAGGAGGAGAAACATTTCAAATTGCCACGGCCAGGGAAACCACAGTAGGGGAACTGGTGGGCCACCTAATCCCCATTCTGGAAGACTTTGGCCTCACAAATCTCGAAATTCTGCATAGGGAGCCCCGATTAGGGGATGTTGAACGCAACTTCTCCAATACCATCAAGGCCGCGAACATGCTTGGCTGGAAGGCCCGACATTCCTTGGAGCAAGGACTGAGGTGCACGGCTTCAGATTTTATCAAACGGATCGTCTGATGCCGTCCTGTGATGGGTGCGTTGGAACTACTCTGAACATTCGCCATACGATTTCTAAGGAGATGAATCGGCTGTGCATTCATCGTTGCTGACAGCAAGCGCCTGGGTTCCACCCCAAGAGTCGTTGCGTCACCCGGGAGAAGGAGCTAGGGGATGCCAGCTCAATGTTTGAGTCTCGGCGAGCCGCCTCGATTAGACTCGGCTAGCGTGGATGTGATAGCCAGGCTCACGAGCCTGAAATTGCTCGTTGCTTGCACGGTGGTGTCGTCGCTAATGGCGTTGGTGGCTCCGGTGAGTGCATTGGGTGGAGAACTATTTCACACCAAGCCAAGAACCGTGTACTTTATGGAAGGCCCTTCAGGCGCTGTCTTCAACCCTCAAGTATTGGAGGTAGTTGCTCGGAATGCCGGGCTGGTGATCTTGAACTTTCCCCTGAAAAGTGTGGACCGTCAGACGGATTTTCAGGCCATCGTGGATCGCTTGCACAGGTCCAAACCGGAGTTGCCGGTTCTTATGTACACCTGGTTGACTTGCTGGTACCCTCACCACGGTCGTATCGGGACGCAAGCGCTGGAAGGGTATCAGAACCAGCCCCTGCTCAGTTTTGGCCAATCAGGTGAAGAGGCTATCAAGCAGCTCAGAGCAGGACAGGCCCTGTGGGCCGACATACGAGACGAGGGCTATCGGAAGTGGGTTCTCGAGCGAATGAAATCGGCTATAGCAAGAACTGGCGTGGATGGAGTGCTTTTCGACATGGTCGTGATGAAGCCCCCGGATCAAGCGCTAGGTCCAGGAAGGCGATTCCCCGCAGGCTATGATAGAGACCTAATGAATCTGATGCGCTATGTGCACTCAGGTCTCAGTCCTAAGATGGTGTTATTCAATAGTTTGGCTGACTATGACCCATCAACTCGTTCTCCGGATATGAATCAGGTGACCGACCATGAGAGGCTTCTTGAATACACCGAAGGAGTATCTGTAGAGCACTTCGGCAGACACCCCAGCATAGGTGTCGGGCCTTTCCGGCAAGGCATCTTGTTCTTGGAGGATGCCCTCCGCGCGCATCAACAGAAACTGTTCCTGGTTTTCGGAAGAGGCCCTTGGAAGTACAACGACTACGACGAAGATTACTTATGGCAGCGGTACCTTTTTTGCTCGTACCTCCTGCTTGCCACTCCAAACACTATGTTCAAGTATCATTCGACATTCCAAGTCCCCAATACTGCCGGTCGTTCCGGCGGATTGGACTACTATGCCGACTGGGACATCGACTTGGGCGAACCCATGGGGCCGTACGGAATCAAAGACGGAGTATATTACAGGAAATTTTCCAAGGGATTAGTATTGGTAGCTCCACATGATGGCCCAACCTGCCATTTCGATGTCTCGGAAACCAAATGGACGCCAGAAGGCTTGCCGCAACGAGGCCAGATCGAATTCTCTCCGGGCCGTGGCGTTATATTGCTCTCCTCTCCGCGGGCTCCACTCGGAATGCTTCAGGATGGTGCTGGCGATATCAGGGCAGTTCCCTTGCCGCCGCGGCGGCCTAAGCGAGATGGCCTTCGGCCTTCGGGAGAAGGGGCTACCGAAGGTCCTGGCACGCACACCGACATTCTGCTGTCGGCCAAGAGGGTACTGAATCCCCCGGGTTCCGTACAATTCAAAATCAGCGACTCCAATCCATTGCGAGCCATCCTCGTGGTCTGCGAGGTTGACGATTCACATCGCGAGCATTCCCACGTGCTGGTGCAGATCACGGGTGCAAATGCCGCACAAACCATGACCCCAGAGATGGTGCAGTCACATTTGCGTGAAATGGCCTTCGCTCCATCCAACGCACCGCGAATTATCTGGCCCGGCGCTCTGAGTAGCGATGATTCAGTGCAGACGATAACCTTGGATACATCGCAGCTAGGCCAACTTGCCCCAAGATACAAAATGAGGCGTGCAGTGCAGGCGCGGGTTATATACCACCACAGCTGCAAATAGGCCTCAGATTCCTGTTTCCTCAAGGTGTGCGTGCCCTCGTGCTTCGTTCCGGGTAAGACTTGGTGTAATTCAATGTGATGAAGTAGCTGTCACGACTTGGAAGGCTGCCTCTCCATTTCCCTCCCACCACATGCACCTCGCGGCTCAACCAAACCGAGAGCTGGTTCAATATCTTGGCACGCGACGTGGTCAAAGGCGAAGTCGGGCACCCGAAGAAAGACCTTGCTGACCGGATTATGTTCTGGATCCAAAGACACAACGGGGGTCGTGTTCATCTCTCCAAGTGGACTTACACCTGGAAAGTCTTCGCTGTTTAGCAGACCTAACTTAAAGAACACGATCCAGGTCCCTGGCAGTCGCCCTGACAGAGTGGGGAACATACAATAGTTTTGCTTAATCATGATAACAAAAGGCAAAAAAACCAGCTTTAAGATAGACGCCGTTGCAAACCTGGTCAGCAGGTTTTGGGCAATGTTGCTGGCGATCGCCCTGGTCCCTTTCTACGTGAGGTATCTGGGCGTCGAGTCTTACGGCCTTGTAGGGTTACTAGCAGCGTTCCAAGGGATGGCCAACCTCTTGGATCTCGGTATTGGGGCCACGCTCAACAGAGAAATGGCACGTCTCTCGGCCACCGAAGGAAATGAGCCCGGGCAACGAAATCTTCTGCGCACTTTGGAAATCATCTACTGGGGCCTTGCAGCCGTGATAGCAACAGTTGCGATGCTGCTAGCTCCTGTCCTCGCTAGCAAATGGGTGAACCCCCTAACTCTTTCTGCCAGAGTGATTACTGATTCTTTTCGCCTCATGGGATTGTGCGTTGCCTTGCAATTCCTGTTTGGCTTCTATCAGGGTGGCCTGATGGGGCTTCAGCGTCAAGTGCTGGTCAACTGGATTCTGGTCCTCGTTTCCACGGTCCGAGCTGTCGGGGCCGTTCTCGTGCTGATATTTGTATCGCGCAGGATCGAAGTCTTCTTTCTTTGGCAGATAGTCCCCGTGGCGGTGGGAGGCCTCCTTACAAGGCGGTATTTATGGCAGGCCATACAACACTGTTCTCAGCCGAAATTCAGCCTTCCGGCTTGGAAATCCACTTGGAAGTTCGCCTCGGGGTGGGCCATATGTTCGATGCTATATGTCATATTCGCCCAGACAGACATGATAATTCTCAGCAAACTGTTGACCTTGGACTGTATCGGCTATTACGCATTAGCAAAGACTATGGTCCAGCCGCTAACAACCATGGCTGGTGCGGTGGCAGCTTCCGCTCTTCCAAGATTTAACCAGTTGGTCGAATTAAGGAACACCGGGGAACTGTCTGCCATATACCATAAATCAACTCAATTCTTGATTTCCTTGCTTGTTCCGACATCTGTCATTCTTGTCCTATTCTCAAGGGACATTCTATTGTTGTGGACCCGCGATGTTGCTATAGCAGATAACGCTCATCTAATATTGAGCTATCTGGTCGTAGGGGCGCTTTTTAGTGGCATCCTCTGGATTCCAGGTTACTTGCAGTCGGCTTTCGGTTTCTTTAGACTCTTGATCGTCACATTGATTGCGTTAAATATTTTGTACGTCCCGCTTCTGGTTTGCCTGGTCCACATAGACAAGGCAGACGGTGCGGCACTGAGTTACGCAGTCGCAAATTTCTGCTTTTTTTTGTACGTTCCGCTGATGCACCGCCACTTCTTGAAAGAAGAATTCGTGACCTGGCTGCTGCGTGACATAACCATGCCTGCGGTTGTCGCAGTTCTGTGCGGTTTAGCTGTGAAGGCCCTTTTGCCAGAATCGACCGATGGCGTGGGCAAGCTTGTGGTGGTCACGGTGGCCTATGGCGCGGTTGCGTTTAGTGCTGTATGCACATTGAGCCGTATCAGACCTGTGCTCCAGACCAGAGTTCTAATTGGCAAGCTGCGGAAAGCGGAGTTCCCATGAGAAGTCAGAGAGCCAAGATAATGATGCACTTGGGGTTTGGGTGTCGTGACTTCGGGGCGATAGTTAAAGGGAATGTCAGATTGGGGAAGTCGGTCTATATCGCTAGAGGGGCCGAGGTTATTGCAAACAAGAACGATGCCGTTTGGATCGGCGACCACACGTTCATTTTGAAAGGAGCGCTTGTCTACTCGTATGGGGGAAACATCAAGATAGGATCTAGAGTAGGAATCAATCCCTATGCTATCATTTACGGGCACGGTGGCGTCGAGATCGGTGACAACGTAATGGTGGCTGCACATACCATTATTATCCCGGCTAACCATAACACCGATCGTATTGACATACCGATGAACTCCCAAGGACTAACCTGTAAAGGAATCAGAATTGAGGAGGACGCGTGGTTAGGTGCGCGTGTGACTGTGCTCGATGGTGTGACTATCGGTAAAGGATCGGTAGTGGGTGCGGGTAGTGTTGTAAACGAGAGTATTCCACCTTATTCGATTGCAGTAGGGGTTCCGGCCCGCGTGATCGGATCGCGTCTCGAAGGAACGAAGCGGAACAAGTGAAAAAGCACAATTTGGCAAATGACCTTGTGACGCGCATCTGGGGGCTCAGAAAATGGAGACGCTTGTCTTCCGTGGTACTGAGACGGTTGAGGATCTCCCATCTCTTTACAATCCGTACGAGCGGAATTAAACTCAGGTTCTATCCCGCCGTCTGGAATATGCATCTGTGGGAAAACCCTGATAAGTTCAAGGAAGACATCAACCTCCTCTACATGTACCTGAGGCCGGGCAACACAATCGTTGACTTGGGTGCCAATGTGGGTCTGATTACGCTCGTAGCTGCCAAAATCATCGGCAGCAGAGGAGTGGTCTATTCTTTTGAGCCGCATCCTAAGACATATACTTTCTTAGCTGGAAACATCGAACATAACCGGGCGCCCAACGTGAAGACCTACAATGTAGCCCTTGGCGACCATGACGGCGAGGTTGAGTTTTCGGATGGCCTCCCAGACGACGGTAACCACGTCCTTTTCGATGAAGCCGGCATCAAAGTGCCGGTTAATCGGCTAGACACCCTCCTCCCAGAATTAACTACCGTGCATCTGCTCAAGATTGATGTAGAGGGGTTCGAGAAATTCGTGTTCGACGGTGCTCACAGGATCCTCGCTAAGACTCGCTGCATTTACTTCGAATCTTCCTCGAACCTATTCGCTCGGTATGGGTACACCTGTGCAGACGTGTTTTCCCAACTCAAAGGAAAAGGGTTCTCAGTCTATCGGCTGGTCGATCCGGACAGCTTACAGGGTATCGGTGATGATTACATCTCACAGGAAATAGAGAATCTCATTGCCGTGAAAGATCTGGGGCAATTCCTTTCGCTTACTGGCCTGCGCATCACGTAGAGCCCGTCTATGTGTGGTTTTGCGGTCATTGCAGAGTACATCTCAGATACGAACACAACACCATCCTGAGCAAATTACTGGGCCTAAGAACTGCTAGGAAGAAAAGGCAGGGTTTTGGTTCACCGATCCAAGTATGGTTAGATTTCAAAGAGGCTCACGATATCATGAGTGATGTGTTTTCACGAAAACATAGCGGCTTTCAAGACTTCTACCAGGAGCCACATACCAACTGTCGGGGAAGTTATTTGAAAGCTGGATACTATTCACTGTCGGGCTTATGGCCTCCAAGAAGCGGAGTCATGATATGAACGATAACAGGCTGCATCACGAGGGACCCAAGAGCCCTGAAGTGACAGTACTCATGGCGGTCTATAACGGCGAACGTTTTCTCCGTCCAGCTTTAGAATCCATTCTGAACCAGACCTTTAGGGACTTCGAGTTTCTTATCATCAACGACGGCTCGTCAGACGGAACTCGTGACATACTCGCTTCTTATGATGATTCGAGGATTCGAGTCATCGACAACGATCGCAACATCGGGCATGCCCGATCACTCAATCGGGGCCTCGCAGTGGCTCGTGGCGAATACATAGCCCGCCAAGATGCAGACGATATTTCGCACTCGGAGCGGTTGGAGCAGCAAGTCGGTTTCATGCGCAAGAACTCGAGTGTTGTTGTTCTAGGGACCCAGGTGAAGTACCTTCACGGAGACGGTAAGAGGACAAGATTTGTTAGACCAGGCAAACCGGTTTCAGGCTTGGCTGCGAAGTTTTGTCTGATGTTTTCACCTCCAAATCCAGTTGCCCATCCGACGGTTATGTTCCGTAGGAGCATAATATGGGATAAATATGGAGGTTATGACCCGAATTATGCCGTTTGTGAAGATGCTGAATTATGGTGCAGGATCGGAATGGAAAATGTGATTGAAAATCTACCTGCAACCTTGGTTACTATCCGCGTACACTCAGGATCTCTTACGGCTGACCCAAGCCATCCTCGCAGAAAGCAAGATTATTCCCTTTCTAAAAGGCTCCTGCCGGAAGTGATGAAGAGCGTCCTTAACAGGAGTGATATCCCGAACGAATGGGGCGAATCATGGGTGCAGATGCATGATCCGTCTGGATCACCTGATATAGATGCGGTCTTGAATTTCGTGCAAGCGGTGGACATTTTACGGGAAATGTTCTTTGAGGTTCACCCTGAAGGGCGCGGAAACCAAGAGATCCGTCTAATCGCGGCGGACGTGAAAATGTATGTGGCTCTTCATTTGGCCAAGCAAAAGCACACAAGGTCGGTGGCCGTTCTTCTTCAAGTTCTCCGGACAGACCCCTTACTCGCAATCCAATATTTGCCAAAATTTCTGGCATTGTTAGTTTTTGGGAATTCGGCCATAAGGTTCTACAAAAAGTTGAAAGCCATGAGAAGTTTATCATAATCACCAGCATTACAAGCTGGACTCTGCGGACTTACGGAGAGAGACATCTGAACACATTCGGGATTCTTGGCCGACCAAGAGAGCTCCGATTATTCTTTTTGTTACTGTGCTATCTGGTGTAAGTTTGCTATTTCTAGACCAAGACCAATTATACGTGGCGGCTCCCATTTTTTTGTGCATTTTTGTAATGGTGTGGCTGACGCATGCCTTGTGGAAGAAAGACGGCGGCATCCCCATTTTTGACATTGGCTTTATTTGTGCCTTCGCGACTTTCGTGTATTCGGTGGTCCCCCTTATGGTCTTCTGGGCGAATGACTTCCGATTCGACCCGCTCGTCAATGGTCGTCTCTCAGTTTATGATTTGACCCCGGAGGAGATGGGCAGCTTTCACTTCCGACATGTACTCTATCTCGCAACCTTGGCGACAAGTTATGTGATGTTCAGACGAAATTGCCGCATACCTACCGGTGGAGCGGAACATCTTCTTGCGTCCCAAAGAAATAGTATTATTGGCCTATTTTTCTTAATCCAGTTATTTGTCTTAGTGCTTCAATCAGCTACCGGTTTCACATTCAAATTCTCCTACGGCTCCGACACCTACTTTGAAAACTACTTGGCTCTTTCATCCCTGCCTCTAGTAGTGAGACAGATAATTGGGAAACTGTTCGAATTCCTCCTCCTGACCAAACTAGCTTTACTATACATTCTGATCCAGAAATGCCATTTGAAACTCCAGCGATCCCTGTTGGTGCTGTGGATCATCTTTGAAGTAGTGAACTGTTTTCTAACGAAGGGCTCTCGAAATGAACTTGTTTGTTTCCTCATGGGTGCGGCGTTGATGTACCACCGTCTTGTTCGTCCCATGACTCTCAGGTTTGTCCTGTCAGCTGGATTGCTCTTGTTCCTTTTCTTCACTTTTATGGGTGTATATCGGACTCACGGAGGTTTTGAAGAAACGAACTTGCTCATATCACAGTCTCAGGGAGGGATCCTGGGTACGGGGGGGGAGTTCGATGGGCTTTTTGGAACAACGTATGATGTCTACCAGAGGGTCGTGCTGACGGGACGCGCAGTCCCTACGTCTATTTACTTCAACGACTTCATCAATATGCTTCCACCGCAGCAGATTTTACCTTTCGAAAAGCTTGCCGCGACTACGTGGTACTTGCAGCTCATCGGGGCCGCCGATTCGGGCGTTGGGTTTATGTGGGGTGTTGTGACTCAGTCTATCGTGGGCCTGGACTGGGCCGAGCTTGTTTTGCGGGGATTTGTCCTGGGTTTTGTCCTTACAAAGATGCACGAGTGGTATAGTAGGCGAAAAGAACATTTTCTGGCAAACATTGTGTATGTTTACCTCTGCGTTCGGGTGTACTATACGTTCAGAGACACTACGGGAGCGATCCTAACCTTTATAGTTCAGCACGTTTTGCCGTTTTGTGTACTGGTCTGGGTATTGAATGCCTTGTTGTCTTCAACACACGAAAGCCATGGACAAAGTCCAAGAAGACGAGCCATGCTCAAGGGTGCGAGGTAAAGACTTATGCCACACCCTGCCTCTTGCACTGATTCCGGCTGTGGTGCCCCCATGTTGGCTTGGACCCGGCTATTTGGTAGCAGGATGGCGACATCTGTGTTCTTTGAGCCAACCTATTGATATGGCATAGGAACCGCGTTGGAACCTGAAACAGTCAAGTTCGCGGCAAGGATAGACCGCAGAGGGCAGCAATTATTCCTAAATGCACTCGTATGTGTTTTCATCAATTGCACGAGGCACCGGAGCTCTGGCAGATGAGTGGTCCTGTATACGCATTGAACCGCTCTCAAATTCTTAAACATCAGAACTCGTCGTCTAGCTTAAGTAAATCGCGCGGTTGAGAGTATGTGCGGAATCTGTGGCAAATTGCTATTCAAGGATATAGTGCCGGAAGAAGAGACCATCAGGTCTATGTGTGAAACTATTAAACACCGTGGTCCGGACGACGAAGGCGTATATGTCGAACACCATATTGGTCTGGGACAGCGTCGCCTCTCGATCATTGATCTAGCGTCCAGCGCGTGTCCGCCTTTGACCAATGAAGATCGCACACTGTGGCTCGTTTTCAATGGGGAGATCTACAATTTTCGTGAATTGCGAAAAATGCTCCAAGTGCGAGGGCACATCTTCGCTACTCATTCCGACACGGAAGTAATCCTCCACCTTTACGAAGACAGAGGCGTCCGGTGCGTCCATGAGTTGCATGGCATGTTCGCGTTTGCTTTGTGGGACAGTAGGCGCGAAATCCTCTTTTGCGCCCGAGACCGTCTGGGAAAGAAGCCCTTATGTTATGCAAAAACCAGTGGGGCCTTAGTGTTCGGCTCCGAGATCAAAGCCATTACTGCAGATTCAGACGTTTCTGTTATTCCTGATTATTCTGCCATTGACCTCTACCTAACTCATCAGTTCGTTCCTAGTCCGTACACTGCCTTCAAGGGAATCTACCGTTTGCGGCCGGGAGAATACTTAACGTGCGACCTGGCAGGGAATGTCAAAACTGAACGCTACTGGGAGCCACCAATAGCCGAAAAGACGCGTGTCCCTCCAGATGAGATCGAGTCGGAGATTGTTCGCAGTTTGCGTGAAGCAGTCCGTATGCGAATGGTATCTGACGTTCCCATTGGGGCTTTCCTGAGCGGTGGAATTGACTCCACGAGTATGGTTGCCTTAATGAGTCAAGAGAGCGACCATCCAGTAAAAACCTTTTCCATTGGATTTGAAGAGGAAGCCCACAACGAACTGTCGTACGCACGCTTGCTGGCGGAGCGCTATGGAACGGACCATCATGAGTTGATCGTCAAAGCTGATGCCGCAGAGGTGTTGCCCCTCCTAGTATGGCACTATAATGAACCATTTGCCGATTCGTCGGCCGTGCCTACATACTACGTGTCCAAAATGACGAGGCAATATGTAACGGTAGCGCTGAGCGGGGACGGCGGAGATGAATCTTTTGCGGGGTACGAAGCTTACCGAGCCGTTCTGGGCTGGAGACAAGGAGATATATTCCCGCTCTCTGCAAGAAGATCACTGGCGCGGGTCGGGCGGAGACTTTTGGCACTTCTTCCTCGCAACAACAACGCAGCTAGGCTTCGCCGCGGCCTCGGTATGTTGGCATCGGCTAACGTGAAGGAAAGAGCACTCCAGTATGGGACCACTTTAAAACCTGAAGAAAAAGCGTTAGGTTATACTCCGCATTTCAAAGATCTCATTTCTGCCTCTTCTGTTGCGCAAGATCCCCTCACGTCCTATCCGTGGGAACCGGGAATGGACCCTCTCGACTGGCTAATGCGTCACGATCAAAACTTCTATTTGCCCGATTGCCTGATGGTCAAAACGGATATTGCGTCAATGGCGAACAGCCTGGAAGTAAGATGCCCGTTCCTGGATCACAATTTCATCGAATATACCGCTTCCATCCCCTCAGCACTAAAACGCGATGCGTCTGGAGGAAAGCTTATCCTCAAGAAGGCAGTGGCTGGCCTAATCCCAGAACAGATTATTCACAAAAGAAAAACTGGCTTCAGTGTCCCGCTGGCCAAATGGTTCAGAACAGACCTTGTGGAATTGCTCAAAGCCAATCTTCTCGATTACAGAATTGCGAAAAGGGGCCTATTCCATCCTCGGTTTCTCCTGAAACTTGTCAGCGAGCATGTGGAAGGAAAAAGAGATTGGAGCAACCGACTGTGGGCCTTACTTTTTCTTGAATTATGGTTTCGTGAGTTTATTGATTGATGCGCAACGCTGCCCGAAATCCGACGGCAATTCTGTTGACGCACGTGTAGGTAATTGGCATACATGCGAATCGCAGAAAAAGATCAAAGGTGTCGCTATATTATCTCATTTACATCATGCTAAAGTTGGAGGATTGCTAGATCATGCGAGCAGAAGATGTCTTAAGAGCTGTACATGAGGAGTATTGGCACGGTTACGACGAGTTCGTTATTCAAACCCACTTGAAGAGGCTTTCCTTTGAGTACGGCTTATGCAAGGCGCTGGTCCCCGACGCCAAAACTATGTGCGATATCGGAGGCGGATGGGGAGCCTTTGCCGCACTTTGCAGCAAAATGGGATTTGACGCAACCTTGGTAGACGATTTTGGAGATTACGGCTGTAATGACAAGTCTGACCCACGTTGGTATCTCCCTGAAGCATACGGAGTCCAAGTGCTCCGACAGAACGTGTTAGCTGAAGACTTTTTCTTGGAACCGAAGAAATACGATGTCATAACTTGTTTCGATTGTCTAGAACATCTGCACAACTCTCCAAAGAAGTTCTTGCACTGTGTGGTAGCAGCATTGAAACCTGGAGGGCTCATGTTGATTGGGGTGCCGAACTGCGTAAATCTCATGAAAAGAGTGAGAGTCATTGCGGGTACGCACAGTTGGTCGGAATTGCAGGAATGGTATGAGAATCCCGTCTTTCGAGGACATGTGAGGGAACCTTCCGTATCTGACCTTTACCAAATTGCGAGGGATCTTGATCTTGAAGAGGCAACAGTTTTTGGGTACAATTGGCTTGGACGACAAAAAGACTCTCTCATTGTGAGATTGTTGGCAAGGCTGTTTGACAGTCTCCTCAGACTTCGCCCCTCCCTGTGTAGTGATCTGTATTTGACTGGCTTCAAAGGAAAGTAACTAGTGTGGCAGTTCCGAAAACTGAAGGAAAACTGCGACCCCAGCTATTGATACAACATTATGGACATGCCTTTCTTACGAGTTTTGTGATGCGGATTCTTCATTTGATCCCCCATCTTTCCGGGGGTGGGGCAGAGAGACAACTAAGCTACCTGGCGCCGGAAATGGCCCTCCTCGGTCATGAAGTTCAGATAGCCTATCTGTACGATGGTCCTGAACCTGCTTCACATCCTAAGGTTTGTTTCCATCGGCTGACCGTTTCGGGGCACCATAACCCTGTGTTGTTTTTGAAGTTGTTGCGACTTGTTCGATCCGTGAAGCCGCACATAGTACAGAGCTGGATTCCTATGATGGACACGATAGCGGGGCTCATTTCGCTTACTACAAAGATCGTGTGGGTGCTGCGAGAGTCCAGCTCTGATACTCACTATCGAAGTTTTAACCTCAAGCAGGAGCTACGGTCACGACTAGGTCGGAAAGCGTCAGCGGTTATCGCCAATTCTCCCGCCGGGAGTTCCTACTGGCTTGGGAAAGGTTTTCCTACCGACAGGTTATTTGTAATACCCAACGCTATACCTTTTGATACTATAAGCAGGATCAAACCGGTAGAGCATACTAGCGAGAAGCGGAAGATCCTGATTTATGCGGGACGTCTCATAACACTAAAGAATGTCGATGTCATTATTAAGGCAATTGCGATGTCAAGACATCGAGAAAGACTTGTCCTTTACATCGCAGGCGAGGGTCCCGAAGAACTCAATTTGCAGAGCCTGGTTGCACAATTAGAGTTGACAGATACCATAAAGTTTCTGGGGTTCCTGCCATCTCGAGATCTGTGGCCTCACGTAAAGGCAGCCGATGCGTTCATCTCCTTGAGTGAACATGAAGGTATGCCAAACAGTGCTTGCGAAGCGGTAGCTTGCGGCATTCCCGTGATACTATCCGACATTCCCGCACATAGGAGTCTTTTCGACGACAATTCAGCGCTTCTGATACCTAGTGATTCCCCCGCTGAGGCTGCCAAGGCCATTACGCACACTTTCGATAATCCGCGAGATGCTGCTGAGCGCGCCACAAGGGCGCTACATATGACTAAAAATCGGACAACGACAATGACAGCGGCCAAGTATATCCAGCTTTACGAAAACTTGCTTCCCGGATCAAAGAAAAAGTAATGATCCGTCTGCTCTTCAGGTGCGGAGTCATTTTTCCGAATTACTCCGATAGAACAATTAATCGGTGTGATTTCTGGTGGATGTGAAACAGAGATTAATGGGTGAGGCCCATCCGGCAGATCTGTTCGATCGGTCAGCCTAGCCAGGCTTTTTTGCCAATGCCGCCACTCGGAGCCTCATTTGAGACTGATCTGAAAATACTCTGCTATGACGGACTCGAACAAATCGATGAGATTCAAGATCGCCTTCGTTGCGATCGCAATCGTGACGCTTTGCGGCGTGGCATCTTTCTTAGAGTGGCAGTTGAGAGGCCAGGGATGGGGGGAACCTCCTCTGTACTCTTACGATTCGGCCTCCGGATATGTTTTGAAACCGTCCCAAAATCTGCTGAGGTCAGGGCAATGCCGCGTTATGATAAACGGCCTTGGGATGAGGTCTAAGGAGACATCTTTGGCCAAACAGCCGGGCACCTTGAGGGTGTTGGTTGTCGGCGATTCCGTACCGTTCGGTGGCAGTTATATAGATCAGGACGACACGTTTTGTAATGTGGCCGAAAAGATCTTGAATGCTCGCAGGATGAATTGCGAGGTATTGAATGCGGGTGTCAACGCCTACGGACCGCAGAATGTGCTCGGCTATCTGCAGAGCCGCGGATCATTTGGAGCCGACTTGATGATCGTCTATTTTCCCTGGGGAAATCTAAGGCGTGACTTTACCAACTTCTATATCGTCCCTTTTTGGAGCAACAGCCCCGGGTGGGCTGTAGCGGAATTCTTCAGGCACATGGTGTGGGCGGCATTCGGTGCGTTGTCAAACAGATGGAAGGACATTAACGCATTTGATAACGACTCGGTGTTGGCTTCTAATCTGGGGGCATTGGCAGGCATAAAGAAATATTGTGACGCTAAGGCTGTTCCCGTATTCTTCTTATGGTCTCCCTACAGAGAAGTTGTAATGGGAACCGGCCGCGACATATTCCTATCCGACCGAGCCAGACTCTACCAGGACATTCCGGCAGAGTGCATCGTTGACCTCACTCCTGCCTTCATGGCCGCCAAAGACATTCCCCCCCTGTACGTCGATCCGGTTCACTATTCCCGGGAAGGACATCTGTTGGCAGGCAAATTTGTGGCTGATTTCATAAGAAAAACCTTACCAATCACGAAGTAGGAATTCTTGACCTCATATTACTGGAGATGTGGAAATTGGCCGACAAAGGAGAAGGGTCTGTAATGAAGCAGACCCTTGCACATAACGAAGCTTTGGCCGCAACGGCCCGGCGAAGCCCCAGCCATGCAGATGCACTCCTACTAGCCGTACCGCTGGTGGTGGGGCCGGTGCTGGCCGCACTCTTTCTGTTGGGGATTTGCGGTGGAGAGAAGACCAATTTCGAAGAGTTTGCTCTGCCAAAAGGCACGCAGTCATACTATGCAGAATATAACGGCCACAAGATCCATTGCAAGGGGATTTCCGACGCAGGAAGTTGCATTGAGGGATGGCGGTCGCGAGGTTGCCATGAAGTAGCTTTGTGGATTGGTAATTCCCAGGTTCATGGAGTGAATCAGCTTAAACCTGGCCAAGAAAGCGCCTCCCCGATGCTATTCCGACGTTTGGGCACCATGGGGTTGGATTTCTTGACCTTCAGCTTTCCCAATTCGAATTTCCAGGAAGAATATGTTCTCTTCGAGTACTTGCGGCGAAGGCTCAGACCGAAGGTGTTGATCCTCCCGGTAGTGTTCATCAGTTTTCGTGAAACAGGTATTCGTGACGCTATTGCCAAAGCCCTCGTTGATCTGGACGTAAAAGCCTCATTGATGTCCACGAAAATCGGCGAACGTATCTTGACGGAATACGGACACAAAGCGGCGACAGAGGGTGGGGACCTGGCGGCTTTGCGCGGCACTATTCAGGAGCATTCAGAAAGGTTTTTCAACGATTGGCTGGCCAAGAATTGTGAACTATGGGAAGCAAGACCTCAAGCTAGAGGTTGGCTGCAAACGTCGGTGTATCGCTTACGTAACGCTGTGCTTGGCGTTACTCCGCAGAGCAAGCGCAAGATGATCAAAGGGCGCTACCAGGACAATATGGGGGCTTTGGAGGCCATGATAAAGAGCGCGGTCAAGGACAATACAAGGGTGGTACTCTACACGGCCCCAATCCGCCACGATGTTGAATTGCCGTATCTGATCGAAGAATACGAGGCATGCAAGAGTCAGGTGAAGGACCTGGCCGAGCAGACTGGAGCGGTCTACGCTAACCTCGAATCGGTGGTGCCCGCCGAGTCTTGGGGTCAAAAGGATTCCACCGCTTTGGATGGCGAACTGGAACTGGATTTCTTTCATTTCCGGGCCTCGGGGCACTCCATTCTGGCGGAAGCGCTCGCCCGTTTGATAGAGCCCCAAGTTTTGGGGCGTGCGCGATGATTTTCAATTCGATCACTTATGTTGTCTTCCTTATTGTTGTCGTATCGCTCTACTGGGCGCTCCCCCGAGGTCCCCGCCGCTGGCTCCTGTTACTATCGGGATTGGTCTTCTACGGCTGCTGGCGTGTAGAATACATTCCGATAATGTTGTTTCAAACAGTGACGGACTACACGTTGGCACGGGTTATCTACAGGACGGCCAACCCGCTCAAGAAGAAGCTTCTGCTGGTGGTTACGTTGACAACTAACCTCGGACTGCTCGCCTATTTCAAATACAGCATGTTTGCTTTGGAAAATGCTGTCAACCTTCTGAATCTGTTTGGACTGGACTTTCACTTCAAGGGTTGGAGTATTCTCTTGCCGCTAGGCATAAGCTTTTACACGTTCCATTCCCTCAGCTATACGATCGACGTCTATAGGGGCTTTATAAAACCCGAACGTGACTTTGTGATCATGGCAACATTTGTTAGCTTTTTCCCTCAACTTGTCGCCGGCCCAATTCTTCGCGCCAGGGAGGTGATACCACAGCTCGACCACAGACCTCCGTTCCAACTGAACGACACCCTAATAGGAATACGCAGAATACTTTGCGGGCTTTTTCTGAAGGTGGTGCTGGCCGATAATATAGCTCCTTTGGTTGATTCCGGATTTGCGCAGGCAACAAACACTTTGAGCGCTCTGGATGTCTGGACCCTCGCGTTCTTGTTCGGATTCCAAATATATTTTGATTTTAGCGCCTATTCGCACATTGCTATCGGTTCTGCCCGTTTGATGGGCATCCGGTTTCCTGAGAACTTCAATTATCCGTATCTTGCAAGATCACCTAGGGACTTCTGGCGTCGATGGCATATATCCCTTTCGAGTTGGGTCCGAGATTACGTTTATTTGCCCCTTACGGGCTCAAAACTGCAGGACAGTTCGCAAGGTGGACTGGCACAGGCAGCCGACAGAGAGTCTGCAAAGAGTAAGACGTCTGCGCTTTTCCTGACGTGGGCGATCATGGGGCTCTGGCATGGAGCCAATTGGACCTTTGTGTTGTGGGGACTATATCATGCTTCGCTCATTTTCTTTTACCGTTTGCCTAACGGCTTCATCAGTGATCTGAAGACACGGAAACAACAATTTGCTGGATGGCTTATCACGTTGCCGCTAGTGATGCTGGGCTGGATCTTCTTCAGAGCTAAAAGCCTTGCTCAGGCTCTGAGCATGATAGCGACGGTTTGCAACCCTCTCAGATATGGGAGCCTTGGGCTGAGGGAATCCACATATATAATCGCCGCCACGCTCATGGTGGCTATAATCGCCGGGTATTTTGTGAACTCATGGCCTCAGCCCCAGCGTGGGGGCCAACGGGTGGCTTGGGTCGCAGCCGAGAGCGTAGCATTTGCCGCTATCATTGCGCTGGTTTTTGTGTATCTCAGGCCGATAAGCCAGTTTATCTACTTTCAGTTTTAGGAGAACCTTGAAACCCATCCCCGATTCTGCCACAGACAAGAACAAGTGATGAAAATTGCCTTTGTTTCCCCTTACTTCCTGCCGGAGACGCATCCGGCCGCGGTCATGATGGGTCAGCTAGTGCGACATTTTTCTGACAAAGGATGGGATGTGGGGGTTTGCACTTCCTTCCCCAGTCACCCTCAAGGGGTAACCTTTCCCGGTTACAAGAGGCGCTTATGGGCCTACTCGGAAGATGGCGGCATTCCTGTGATCCGATGCTTTTCGTTTAACATGGGCACCAAGCGCCGGCCGTTAGGCCGCATGTTGTGCTGGCTTTCCTTTGGTGTGACCGCAGGACTACGCGTCCTAGTTCAAAAGAGATCGGACGTCCTCGTGGTGGAATCGTATCCGTTGGTAGGGACCCTTCCCATACTTATTGCCGCTCTGATCAGGAGGGTCCCTGTTATCAACTGCATTCAGGATATTTATCCGGAATCCGCGCAGGCGGCAGGAATCATTCCACGCAACAGCGCAATTTCAAATTTTGCCCAAAAGCTTGATGCAGCAATATGCCGGCTAGTTGAGATAAATCTTGTGATTTCGGAAGGCTTTGAGAGGGTGCTATTGGAATCCAGGGGCATCCCGCGGCAACAAATAGAGGTCATATTCAATTGGATTGATGGATCGCATATTGTACCATTGCCCAGAATAAATTCCTGGCGGGAAGAGAAACGAATCCCTTCAGACAAATTCGTGGCTATGTTCGCAGGAACAATAGGACTGGTCAGCGGCGCGGACCTTCTCATTGATGTGGCGGAGAAATTGCGTGACCGCAGGATGAACGACATACTTATCCTCGTGATAGGTGAAGGAGTGCTCAAGGAACAAATGATTGAACAGGCAAGAAAGCATAATTTGGAAAACCTTGTTTTTTTTCCGTTCCAGCCAGCGGAACGGTTGTCAGAGATGCAATCCAGCGCGGATGTCATGCTTCTTCCGATGAAAGAGAGTCATGCCTTCTCATCGGTCCCCAGCAAGCTCATAACCTACATGGCTGTCGGCCGGCCTGTTCTCTGCTCAGCGAATGAGGCTTCACCGGTATCGCAAATGATTCTTAGGGCCGATTGCGGCCGAGTCGTTTCTGCGGGTGACGCTGAGGCAATTGCCGAGGAACTTGTTCAGATGTTCTTCAATCGGCCGGGATGTGAAAAGAAGGGGAGAAACGGACGAGCTTTTTTTGAGAAGTACCTCAATATGCCTATGGCAATGAAGAAGTTCGAGTGCTTGTTATCAAGATTTCAGAAAGTGCCGGCGACCGACCAGGGTCCAAAATGATTGTGCTCCATTTCCTTGCAGAAGGCCGCCTTTGCGGACCGCTGGTTCGCATACGCAGGGTCCATGACGTGCTTCGCTCCGTAAACGGAGAATCCTTCGTGACAGCGGTTGCTTGCCCGACACTGGACCCGCCCGACTTTCTTGACGGGCCCGGACTTGAACAAGTAAATCTGGAATGGAATAAGCCTCAATTGGAGCACCCACTTGTTGGTGGTGCCAAGTGGTTGGCGTACGGGATTTGGAGGGATGTTGGCCGGGCGAGAGCTGTGATCCGCCAAGTCAGGCCATCACTGGTGCATGTTAACGGCGCGATATTGATTGCCGGAGTCATTGCCGCGAGACTAGAAAAGGTGCCGACAGTGTGGCACCTCAATGATGTTAGCGTGCCGCGACTGTATGCTAGGGTAGTGAAGAGTCTGTCTCTATTATGCGGCGCAACCATCATTGCGGCTAGTAACGCGGTTATCGACTATTATTGTTTGAACCCTTCCACGCAGGTTGTGTACCCGCCGGCTCCGAAGGTAAAGATTGAATCCGACATTACACCTCGTTCGACACGCCGCATAGGAACATTGACCAACCTCTCCCCTAGTAAAGGAGTTGAACGAATTATAGACGCGATGGTCTTGCTGCGCGAGGAAATGCCCGGCATCGAATTGGAGGTGGGAGGCCGTATCCTGGAGAATAAACGCTGGTACTATGAACTCCTCAGAGACCGCATTGCCCAAGCCGGGCTCCAGGACATAATTCGGTTCGTAGGCTTGGTGAGAGCGCCGATCAAGTGGTTGAGACAGATTGATTTGCTGGTCTTCTGTTCCGAAGCCGAGGCAGCCCCGGTGGCGGTGATTGAAGCGATGAGCTGCGCAATACCTGTAGTGGCAACTGATATACCCGCCACACGAGAAATCCTAGGAGATGCAGGAATTGTTGTTTCACTGGGCGACACCGAAGCTTTGGCCGCTTCAATTAAAACTGTTTTGTCCGAAGCAGGGACCTACGAAGACTGTGCTAGCCGCGGGCTTAGGAGAAGTGACGTCGTATTTTCAGTCGACAGGATCTCAGCCCAGTATAGCCGACTCTATAACTCTCTCGTGGCCTAAGCTGTTGCCGCAACACGGGTCGCAGCCACAAAAGCCTGATCCTATCCCGTTCGTGGCCGAGGTAGCATTTCAGATTGTATGGTCTGAAGAGGGGTTTTCTCCAGGTGGCGGGGAGAGCCGGATCCGTCAGACTGAGCGAAAGGGCGGCGGAAGCCACCACTGCCATTCGGGCGGTAGAGCCCCCAAATCTTGATCAAGTGGTTAGGGCAATGGCCTTAAGACGTGCTCAACGCCTCGACATCCCTAAGATCGCTGGACTCCATAAACTCCAGTTTGGGGATCATTTTCTAGGCGGTTATTCTGAAATTCTTCTACAGAAGTATTATTTGGCTTTCTTGGGCAGATTCATCTTCTTCGTCAGCATCGAAGGAGAAAACGTGAATGGTTTTGTGCTTGGTGGGGGCTGTCGAGATATAGCTACAACTAGACGATCTTTCTTGTCCAAGAATTTTTTCCGGATGTCTTTAGAGACCCTTCGACACCCCCGCGTCTATGGCCAGGCTTTGAGCCGCGTTCAGCCGTTTCTGCATGGATTCGAACCGCCTTCTGCAGCGGCGCGGGAAGCAGGGGTGGAGCTTTTGTCTGTAGCAGTGTCCGAGGATGTCAAAGGAAGCGGGCTGGCTAGAGACCTCGTTGCAGCATTTGAAGAAAACCTCAACAATGCCCCTCGCTACAAATTAAAAGTCAAGAAAGACAACTATCGAGCTATCGGCTTTTACAAAAAAATGGGGTTCACTGTTGCAAGCGAGTTGGGGGATTACATTGTTTTTATCAAGGAATTAGAGAGCAAGGACTTATCGTCACAGAAGAATGACAGTCCTCTTGTGTCACAGGCTGGGCTTGCATACGACGAACTCTTTGAATTGAGAAGGAGGTACGAGCGGAGGAAAGATCTGCCTGAAGAGCGGTATCATCCACTCCAACCGTACAACGTCGCAGTGGACCGTGAGAAAAGTCTAGACCTGGTCCGGTGTATCGAGTGGGCCCGTTTGTTCCCCGTAGCCAACAAGAAGGTTTTGGAAATCGGTTGTGGCTCGGGAAAGAATTTGCTCCGTCTCATACTCCTCGGTTTTCAGCCCGAGAACTTAGTGGGCAACGATCTTCTCGAAGACAGCGTGTTGGACGCTAGGCATTTGTTGCCGTCGGCGACAAAGGTAATGTTGGGAGACGCTTCTGATCTAGACCTTGAGGATCAAACGTTTGATGTGGTTTACCAATCATTGGTGTTCACTTCTATTTTGGACGACGCCTTTCAGCAAAAACTGGCTAACCGAATGTGGGGGCTGGCCAAACACGGGGGCGGCATACTGTGGTATGATTTCATTTATGACAATCCAAAGAATCCTGATGTCAGAGGCGTCCCTGTCAAGAGAATCCGCCAACTCTTTCCTGAAGGGGAAATGAAGGTCTGGAGGCTGACTTTGGCTCCGCCTCTCGGCAGACTCGTGACGCGAATCTCTCCAAGGCTCTATTCAGTTTTCAACGCCGTCCCCTTTCTCAGGACTCACGTGCTATGTTGGATACGGAAAACCTGATTGTTCGTGACAAGGTTATGATTCACCGCTGAGACCGCAGAGGCGGCTTCAGCCCAACCGCAATCCCATCTACACAACACGCGGCTCACTCGCAGCCGCACTTCCCTGCCTTTCTTCCTTCCTGAGACCTCATCTAAGAAATCCCTGACCGCGATTTTAGAGCCCTGAGGTATCCCATTTACGAGATCTGCAACAGCAGCGCTAGCTGCGGCTATGCGATCCGAATAACAGGGTTCAGCCTGTCCAGCCATTGTCTGGGAATTATCCAAAATGACCATAATCGCCCATTTGGGGAGAACGCATTTGTAATCTTGGATGTTGACGACCAGGGTTCCGTGGGCAAATCTCGCCAGCCTTCGGTTCAGCGGTTTTCACATCAACCCCAGGGCTCACAACAAGCGAAGGGCTCACTTTCGCAAGCGATCCAAGGTCCTTCTCAGCTTTGGCCTTTTTTTGCCCCTTCGTAAAAAAAGAGCTTCACTATACGGATCTCACTGCCATAGGCGGAAAAGGGTTCTTTTGAAGCTAATTTTTAGGGAGCAAAAGCCGGATGCGTCCTCACAAATATTCCCGGGAGAGCCGCCCCACAGTGGCAATCCCGCCAACGAGGAGGGGGCGTCAATTGCGTTCAGGCGCTGTAACCGCCACAGGGTTGGGAATAAGAGCAGAAAAAGATGGGAATACAGTGCTAGCTGGGGTCCGATGAAAGTGTCAGTTGTCAGCGAATGCAGAAGACCGTCAGTCAACGGAATTATTAGAACCAGCGAGTGCAGCTACTGATCCGGCGGTCATCTCAAGGGGTGTCGAACCACTGTTGCAGCAATTCGACTTCGCGGCGGATATGCACATTCAGTTCCACGTTGTCCGTTAAGCCTTGCAGTTTTCAAGCACTGGAGCTATTTTTTGGATCACGAATCATAAACCTCCTTTATTTTTGGAGGCCAAGAGAGTGCGCTGACGTGGATGGATATATATCGTGATATTAGGTAGTTGAAGCAGGTATAGCCCGGCCTTCCCATCAGACAACGTTCTCAAATCAGACTTCTTCTCAACGGTAAATAAAGACCGCTTTGGCGGTCTCATTAAATTACATTTCATCACAAATCTACCTCATTCTATTCGTCCTGATTTTCGCCTTCCTCATCGGCATCCGGTTCAGGCAACAAGCCTTGCTTGACAAGGTCTTTCTCAAGTTTAGCTTGAGCGGCTTCCATCCTACCAGCGGCCATTCTGAGCAGAGCCTCAGTCTGTTGTCCTGATTCGTTGATTGTCCTCAGCAAGCCGTTCATTCTCATTCCCCTTGCCTTCAGCATATTCTCCGTCTCTTTGAGGAATCTCCCCAAGAACCCGGAGTCAGGCGGCAGAACAGTGATTTCCGCCACGGGCTGAATCGCCATGAGACTTGCTGCGTCTCTGTTGCCCTCCAATTGCTTTGTCATTTCATTCTCCTTACCAGCTCTTGCAGTTATCAGCGAACGGGCATTGACCACATTGCCAATCCGCTTTCGGGAAGAAGATTTCCTTCTTGATTCCCTGCCACACGCTCTTGACGAGCTTCACGAACCGTTCCCGATCCGCGTCGTTGCGCATAGTCTCATATCGTATCAGCTCCGGATTTTGAGTCTTCAGGAGCACGTCGAGGCGGAAGCGGGTATCGCCGTTGAACCCGAGGGCCTGAGCCCCCAACGAATAGCAGGTAAGCTGTACGTTGGAATGGACGGTATTATCTGAATAGCGTTTGGAAGCTGTTTTCAAGTCAATGATGCTGACCGTTCCATCCTGCGCCAGCTCCACCGCATCTATCCAACCTACCAGCGGAGGCATACGCTTTCCAAGATCCACTTCAAAGGGTTCCTCGATCCCTATGATCTGAACTCCCGGATCGAATGCCTCATGGAACACCTCCAGCATCCGTTTTGCCTTTGTCGTGAGAGATTCCACCGAATCACCGTTGAAGAAACGGATTTCCTGCTCCTTGGAGTGGCTCTCCCACGCCTGCCGGTAAACATCATGAACCTGACTTGGGGATAGGAGGTCTCCCTCCAGGCAGCTCTGATAGAAAGATCCCACAGCCTCATGGATGCAGGAACCGAAAACCAGTGCAGAGCTGACAAAAGGCGGCTCAATCTTATCCAAGTAGTGGAATTTGTACTTCAGAGGGCACGTCATATA
>JBKQMK010000026.1:0-9889 GCA_052146735.1 Desulfomonilaceae bacterium
GGACTGCTTTTGGAAAAGGTTTTTGCTGCCAGAAGACCCGAGGTGCGGGAGGGAAAACTTCAATTACGAAATGCGGAGATTTGGGGCCGAGTCCATTTGCGCACCATAAGGCTTGGTGGAGACCAGCTAGTGCTGATCCAGATAGAGAATCTGACGGCACAGAAGGAACTCGTCACCATACAAAAATACAAGAAACTGGTTGATATTTTCCCCATAGGCATAGCCGAGTTTGCGCTTATCTCGCCGTTGTCCGATGACCTGCCGCTCGAACAGCGCTTGGACAAGATTTTGGATGCGCGTCTCATTGATGGAAATGATGAATTTGCGAAGATGTATGAACGCGGGGACATCAAAGAGCTGATACAAGTTCCACTGGGCAGACTGCTCCCGGCCCAATCAAGAATGCGGGATTTGTATGAAAGATGGATTCAGAGGGGCTATGCACCTTTTTCATTTGAAGCGAAAGAAACCGGTTTGCGAAGCGGCACGAAACGGTTTGAATACACCCTCATAGGAAATCCGAAAGACCGAGAGTTGATTGGCTTGTGGTGGTTGAAAAGAGATACTTCGGAGAAAAAGAAAATGGAGGGGGAGATTCTTAAGGCACAGAAACTTGAATCTCTGGGAGTGCTGGCAGGAGGCATAGCTCACGATTTTAACAACTTATTGATGGCAATGCTTGGAAATATCAACCTGGGTCAGGCTAATTCCAACCTTAGCGAAACATCCATTCAGAGATTCGAGGCTGCTGTCAAGGCAGGCAGGAGAGCGCAAGATTTGACCCATCAACTGCTCACCTTTTCCAAAGGTGGAGCTCCTGTAAAGAGCCCTTGCAGCATCTCACAACTGCTCAGGGATTGCGCAAGTTTTTCTGTTCAAGGGTCGAACGTGCGCTGTGAGTTGCAGGTACCTGAAAACCTCTGGTCAGCGGAAATGGATGAGGGGCAAATAAGCCAAGTGGTCAACAACCTAGTGATTAATGCCCTCCAGGCAATGCCAAACGGGGGATCGGTGCTGATACGGGCAAAAAACGTGTCTGTCGGCAAGGACCAAGGACTTCCGTTGAAAGAGGGAAAATATGTAAGGGTAAGTGTTGCTGATCATGGTGAAGGCATATCCCCGGCAAACATACCCAAGATATTTGACCCGTATTTCACAACGAAAAAGACGGGGACGGGCTTGGGCCTGGCAACCTCTTATTCCATTATCAAGAAGCATGGAGGCTTGCTTGCCGTCAGGTCGAAAGTGGGACTGGGAACTATGTTCCATTTCTTCCTCCCCGCGGCCGTGACCAAGTCCCTGTCTACAGTGGCAACCCTAATTGAACCCGTTAAAGGCCGAGGTCGAGTCCTCGTGATGGACGACGAAGAAATGATCAGGGAAATGGCCGGGGACCTTATCAGAGAGCTGGGATACGAGGTGGCATTGGCCAAGGACGGAATGGAGGCAGTAGACATCTACAAGAGTGCCTTGCATGAAGGGTGGCGTTTTGATGCCGTCATACTGGATTTGACAGTACCTGGAGGAATGGGAGGGGCTAGAACCCTTGCTAAGCTGAGCAAAATCGATCCGGACGTGAAAGGCATAGTCTCCAGTGGTTATTACGGTGACTCGATCATGTCCGATTACGCGGCACACGGGTTTAAGGCAGTGCTGCCCAAACCGTACGACATAAAGCGGTTGAGCCAAGTATTGGCAATGGTCATCAGCCCAGACGATGAGTGAGGTAAAGACGAGTGAGCGAGGCAAGGCGATGGAAAAAAGTGCTGCCATCGACAAACGAGGACGATGTCTGATTCGCGTGGGAGGCTTTGCCAGACATGCGAAAAATTAAGGCCAGGAAGATCGTGGGCGATATTCGGGCCAGAATGTCGGATTTTGAGTTGATGTCCAAATACGGAATGTCTTTGGAGCAACTGGGAAAGGTCCTGGAAGCATTGTTGGAAGCGGGGGAAATAAGAGAGGACGAGATCAAGGAAAGAGGCCCATTTTTTGACAATCCGGCCAACCGATCAAAGACACGGCGGTTTCCGAGAACATACCTCAGGGTACCTCTTGAGATTGAAGATCTGAATAATTCTTCCAATAAGGGCCTCCTTATTGATCTCTCGGACGAAGGATTTCGAACCAGAGGTATAGCAGTGGTTGTCGGGCAAGAAAAGGACTTTCTGGTCTCGCTAAAGGAGGTTCGTAAACGAGCAGTCAGACTTCGAGCCACATGCTTATGGGCCAAGCAAGATGTGGAAGACAAAGTTCTCCAAGAAGCCGGATTCAAAATAGTTCACATCTCAGAAATTGATTTGCTTGAAATACGAAGGGTTGCTGGTCTTTTGGGCCTTAGAGACCGCAATCTTTCACGAAAGAGATGAACCCGTCTACATATGGGGCTCAGCCGGTCGAGGTTTGTTTTTCAGTGATCTCGAATTTGTTCGCGCTGTCCTGGCTTTGACACCCATTGGAGGCTCAATGCACGAAAGTGAAATATCTCTGTGGGAAGTCCTCAAATTAATGAAATTGGGGGCTAGCCGCACCATACTGAAGGAAAAATACAACCTTTCTGAGGAAGGGCTTCGAGACCTGTACAAACAGCTCGCACAGGCCGGTTTTCTGGAGTGGGATGGTCAAGATTTCGTTTTGGCTGCAAAGCGCAGGATCGACACTAACGAACTTGTAACGGACATACATTCCGGTCTGACCGATGTAGAGTTGATGGAAAAATACAAGCTTTCTTCGCGAGGCCTTCAAAGAGTTTTCACCAAGCTGGTGGATTCCGGGGCAGTGATGGCGGACGACCTTACCGGCCGGAGTGTTTCATACGATGACTCTGTTACACTCAAGAAGGTGCGTGGATCTGTAAGAGCCCTTCCCATCCTGTCGATAGACATCTATGAAAAGAATTACCCACAAATAATGGGACGGATCAGAGACTTGTCCGAGTTCGGAGTGGGAGTGCGTGGCCTGGTGGCGGAGGTTGGAGACTTGAAAAGCCTAGTAGTGGTCCCGGATGAATTTCTGGAGATCGAGCCATTCTCGTTCGAGGCCAAATGCTGCTGGGTTAGAAGGGAAGACGGGGGTAAAATTTGGAGCTCGGGATTTGAGATCACTGACATTGAGGAAGACAGTCTCATACAACTCCAAGAGCTGCTGCAATTAATGACGTACTCTTTTTCGGATAAGGAGCTTTAGCACGGACTGGATATGGAGTTTGTTGCAGCCAGCTGGAAACCAGTTTATCGGAGACCCTAGATTCTTTCAAAACAGCGGTGGAAGTATGGGGGACAAACGACAAATCAACGGCATGAATGTTCTCAACGATCTCCGATCAGGGGTGCCGGATTCGGGGCTGCTGGTGAAGTACGAGCTATCGGCTAATGCTCTTCAGATTATTTTCAAAAAACTTCTGGCCAGCAAGGCTGTCAGTCATTCTGAGCTTTACGAGAGGTCTTCGCTTTACAGGGAAAGGATAGATCGTATTAGGGCGCGAGGCCATCCTAGGGCTGACTTGACCGTTAGTGTGCCCATATATGACATCGGATCTGGTGCGATTGGTGTGTTGAGGGATATCGGCCCGATTGCCGGATATGCCTGGGAACTTTTCTGTGGATGAACGACGGCAGTTGCTGAAAAAGTGCTTCGACGAGCTTCTCACGGAAATGCGGCAAAAAAAATATGAGTGGGAGTCGGCTCTGACGAAAAGCCTTGACGGAGCCAATGATTCCAAAACATTGGGAGCCGGGGTCGGATCATTCATAAACCAACTGATCAAAGGCATTCCGGGTGAAACCAAGAGGGTAATTGAGAGGTCGGTCCATGAAGGGATCGATTCGAGACTCGACGAAATCCAGAGGCAGTTAGGCCAATTGTGCGGCACTCAGGAAAAGCTGGAGCAGATCCAAGATAAGCTCGCTGAACTCACGGCCGCCAACCAAGAGAGAGCACAACTCGGGGAAGTACCCCCGATGCCCGTGGTCGATGAAACGAGTCCCAGTAAAAAAGAATACACGGTAGACCGAGAGCGACTCACAGGCACCGTTGACTCTGTTCTTTTCGAGCTGTTCCATGAGGAACGAAGGGCCCGCGGCGTGACGGTCTCTCGGATGCTCGACATAGCCCTGTGGCAACGCTATGACAAGCCGAGACTATCCTTCGAGATCAAGCTCGATGGGGCTCCGTTTTCACGATCAAAAGAGACAAAAGCAGACCAAGGGAAACGCAAGCGGGGAAGACCGCGGAAGAAACAGAAATAGGTGGCATAGGATTTCATACCGTATGCTGACGAATCCACTCTACACCGTGTTCGTAGGGATGGCCCAGAGCTGGCGGTCACCCTTCGGCAGGGTTTAATCATATACGATAAGGCAATAGCCCCAAAGAACGAATCCCGCGCGGCTGTTTGGCGACAGAGCAAAGCGCGGGACCGTTCCTACGGACGAACTTCAACCCCAGGTTGAGGGTTCAAGCTCATTCAGGACGAACATAGCTTAACTTTTTGCGGAGACTTCTGCAAGGATTCTCGTCCTTGCCATCTTCCCAGACGCTGCTCGTCCTGAAAAAGCCCCCCTCAACCTCCCTTAGGACTGGATCTCGTAACCCTGTACCCTGGCCAGATGTTTGCACACCTGCTCTGGCCAGCCCCAGAAGAGATCCGCACCGCCCATAGTCCGATTCTCAACAAAAAGAGGAGTCACAAGATGAAAAGAGATGATTCAACAACTGCACCCGGACTGGAGGCTGTTCCTATTGCCGGAACAGCCCAGCCGGAGCCGAGTACTCAAAAGGAAATCGGCGAAGAGTCCTATAAAGGCCTTCTCGACCGGTTTACGGGAAAGAACAAAAGTACCGTCGTGTGGACCAGCCCCTATGACATGTTCCAGAACGGTGTGTTTAGGAACCTGTATAAGTCCACCATGGATCAGGTGGCTAGAGACATCAAAGGGATAGTAATTACAAGCATTTTTCACGCATACCTGTTGATAGGGTACTATCTGAATTCCGTCTACTTCAACAATGACGAAAGTCTCGTATTCTCGAAAAACCCCCATAAGGAAACCTCCCTCAACGACCTAGCCCGCCGGGATGACATTCCATTTACTCGGCAGAAACTGACGGACTGCATCAAGGCTGCCGCAGTGGACATGGAGCTGAACAAGGGCGGTCATCACTTTGAACACTTGAATTACGAACATCTGCTTCAAATTGCGCGACTGAAAAAGCAGGAGGATAGACTGGAACTCGCTAAGACCGCTGACGAGAACAAGCTCACCTCCAATGAAGTCAAGAAACTGATCGACGCAAGGCTTGGGAAGACCCCTTCCCAGGACAAGCAGATAGCTCGGGCGTTGACCAGGCAGCTTCGTGAATTTGTCCGGTTGGCTTCCGACGAAGATGTTCAAGCGTTTCTTGAGGACCAAGAGCGTTCCGCGGCATTGGACCATACGGAAATAGCCCAGTTACTCGATTTCAGCGGGAAGTTCAGGGAAACCGCTGCGGATACGCAGGAAATGTTGAAGCAACTTGAGGAGAATCTACGAAAGAATTTCGTGGAAAAGCAACAGGGGAAAGTACTGGAGGCTGGGAAGGATTCCCCGAAAATCGAAGCCTGAAATCATTGATCTTTTTGTCGGTACACTTGCCGGAGAGTTCACCCTAGAGTTCTCTGCAAGTGTACTGCAAATCAAAGTCCGAATTGTAGTCGCACGTCGATGGCACTTGCCTTGATGTTCGCAGATTACATCGCGCGAAGTGCCCGGTCTTTCGTGAATGCGAACGAGGCGGTTATGGCAATTTAGAGGGCGAGTCGCCGTGGTTGTAATGTGGTGAAATGATACGGGTACTTGTTGAGAAAGCGTAGCCAGGTCTTGGGCCTGCATGAAAAAAGGCTTTCACACATAGACCTTAAGCCAAGACCTGATTCGGTCAATTAACCGCTAAGGGCCTGGACGGTCCTTACCTCCCAAACCCAAAAACATAAATGAATGCAGGAGGACAGACATGCCCAAAGTAATTGAAAATCGCGAACTTCGCTTCATATGTCCAGAATGTGAAAATGAGGGGCTCTACCTTCGGAAAGAAGTAATCTGCGATGTGACAGCGATCTTCAGTGATGGCCGGATAGAAAGCGGCAACGAGTATCACCACCATGTCGTGGGATATGAATGTTCAGTATGCCTATACGAGATCGCTGCCGATGGTGAACGGATTACTGACCCAGAGTGCCTGATCGAATGGTTGATAAACAGCTGTCCTCAATCCGATGAAGATTCTTTGGGATCTGGAAACTAGCCGCATGAAGATCAATGGAAGTCACTGTCTTTATTTAAGGTTACGTGATTCTCCAATGAACGAAGCAGGACCGGGCGGCTAAATGTGTCGGAAGACGTTTGACGCCACAAAGCCGCAAGATGGTGTTGACCGAGGGTATGTTGAGAAGTCCACCCTATGGATAAGAGGTCCGGGATTGCGGACCATTTCCACAACACCACAACCGGGACCACGGTCCCGAAGATGGCTCGGGGGAACGGGAGTTGCCGGATGCGCGGCAATTTCTCCCCCCTCCATCGCCAAGCACGGCCCATGGACTCAGAACTCAATCAAATAACAAAGCCTCTATCACCGGTTCCGGCATCACCACAGAGTTGTTGTGGATGCCCTGAGACGGTAGAGAGTTCGAGCGCGGCCACAGACCCGAAGGACCTACCGGGCTCGCTTCATTTTAATCGCGCACGGCGGGAACTGGAAATGGCAACCACCGTAGATGAAGTGAAGCAGATCAGAGATAAGGCCGAAGCAATGCGGATGTATGCGCGACAAGCCCAATATACCCTCGAAATGCAGAACATGTGTGCTGAGATCAAGTTGAGGGCGGAGCGAAGGCTGGGAGAGATGCTGCAGGAGACAAGAATTGCCGAAAGGGGCGAGAATAATCTTCTCCGAGGTCGCACGATGCGACCCCGGGACGAGGGTCCCCTACTTGCAGATCTGGGTGTTCCCAAATCTCAATCCAGCCGGTGCCAAATCATTAGTCGGCTGAGTAATGAACAGTTCGAGAAAAGGATTCAGGACATCAAGGGGTCAGGAAAAGAGCTTTCAAGCAGGGATATGGTGGATTTTGCCAAGTATTTGATGAGAGAGCAGACTCGGGCATCAGAGCAACGGAATGGTGCGGAGGCTGGGCAGCAAACAAGTGCTGAAGAAAAAGTCAGGATTATCCATGGCGACTTTCGGGCAGTTTTAACGACCCCTCTTGTTGAGAATGACTCTACCCATATGATTCTGACCGATCCGCCATATGGGAAGGAATTTTTACCTGTCTGGAAGGAACTTGGCAAATTTGCGGTCAAGGTGCTTAAGCCAGGCAAGCTCCTTATAGCTTATTCCGGGAACTATCATCTTCCCACTGTTATGAGTCTGCTGTCGGAAAATCTTCAGTACGTCTGGACTGGGGTGCTGCTCAATGGGACCCAGCCAGACACAGTTTTTCCTCGTCACATCATGACCTATTGGAAGCCAGTTCTTCTTTTTTCAAAGGGTGAGTATCGCCCCGCAGAAAAGAAAGAATGGTTCAAAGACCTCATTCACGGTGATGGAAGGAGCAAGTGTCACCACAATTGGGAACAGGGAATAGGAGAGGCAACCCATTTGATTAAAGCGCTCACCCATGAGGGAAACCTCATAGTCGATCCATTCCTCGGCTCCGGCACCAATGCATTAGCCAGCAAGAAATTAAACCGAAGATTTATAGGCTGTGATGTGGACGAGAAAGCGGTGGGGATAGCTCTGCATCGCATATGCGAGTCACGTTAATGAGGTGGGGGGGACGGGAAGTGCTCAATGAATGCCGAAATACTTCCAAGATTAATACGTTTACGAGACGCCCCCCGGTACCTGAGCATGGACCCGAACCGCTTCAACGCTGAAGTCCGACCTTATCTCACTGAAATCCCAATTGGTAAACAAGGAATTGGTTTTGATCGTCTTGACCTGGATGCGTGGTTCGAAGATTATAAGAACCGCAACGGGCGTCCTGGTAAGGCGGCAAGAGGAGGTAAGCCGTGGGACGCAAAAAGACACCGGGCCTCATCAATAGGGGCGGCGTATGGCACATACAGAAAAGAATTGAAGGTCAAAGAATTCGAGAAAGCACTGGAACAAGCGACTTTGCCGAAGCGGAAAAATACCTAGCATTCAGAATGGAGCAAACCCGTCAGGCAACAGTTTATGGCGTCAGGCCTAAGCGAACCTTTCGGCAAGCTGCAACCAAGTATCTCAAAGAGGCAACAAAGTCGAGTATTAGACAGGATGCCGACCATCTCAAGTTGGTGAATGCATTTATCGGTGATTTAGCTATGGAATCAGTACATATGGGAGCCTTACAGAGATTTGTCGACCATAGGAAATCCCAGGGCGTAAAAGCTCGAACCATCAACTATGCATTGCAGGTGGTCAGGCACATTTCGAATCTCGCTGCTTCAGAGTGGGTCGACGAGAATGGTTTGACTTGGCTCCCGCATGCTCCCAAAATCAAGCTTCTTCCGCTTATAGACGCACGAGATCCCGCCCCTATGTCGATGGAAGAGCAGGAGTGCCTGTTTTCAGAGCTTCCGAAGCACCTGAGAGCGATGGCGTTGTTCAAGGTGAACACCGGTTGCCGAGAAGGCGAGGTCTGCGCCCTAAAGTGGGATTGGGAGGAAAAACTCCCTCATTTCGGGACAACAGTGTTCAGAATTCCCGCAAGGCTGGTCAAGAACAGGCAAAAGCGTTTGGTTGTACTCAATCGGATTTCGCAGGCTGTCATAGAGGAAATGCGAGGAATGCATCCCGAGTACGTTTTTACATACCGAGGACGACCGGTCAAAAAGATGTACGGGGCGGCGTGGCGGAAGGCACGTGAAAGAGCGGCGCTTCCTCAAGTCAGAGTTCACGATCTTAAACATACTTTTGGTCGAAGGCTGAGGGAGGCCGGTGTTTCATTTGAGGACAGACAGGATTTGTTGGGACACAAATCGGACAGGATCACGACTCATTATTCCCAGCCGGAAATAAGGAATCTGATCGAGGCAGCCAATAAGGTGTGCCCCCCTGAGGATGGACACAAAATGGACACAGTGGTGCCTCTACAAAGAAAATCCGCCTAACGCCGGTCAAGCAACTAGGCGGATTCCTTTGTGATATCTGGTGCGCCCTAAGAGATTCGAACTCCCGACCTTCTGATCCGTAGGCGGGCTGTTCACGGTTAATCAACATAAAATCAAATAGTTGTCGGCGAAGCCCGTTGCAAAAAATCCAGCACTGTCCACAACCGTCCATAACCCATTCCCGCAAAAGTCCCGCACAGACGAAAGCCCCTTTTCAGTCACGGGACCTCCCCACATGAGACACCGCCGTGAGAAGGCGAAGTCAGCAAAGTAAAATCAACAACATATCCAGGAACCACAGTCATTTCGATCCCTATTGAGCCTTTTCGGTCCGTTTCAGTCCCTCTCAGTCCTTAAATTTGCGTACACCACGCGTACAAATCCATGATCAGGTTGGACCTCCTATTGCTAACATCCCAAGCAATCCGAAGGGAACCGGCACTGATTACTCAAAGATAACGTACTGTCGTATCGCCTAAATGGATGGTTGAGCCGACCGGCTCTTAGATGCCTTTATCACTTAAATTCAACATCTTCGGGTTTCTCGCCTTCGTAGTTCGAATACCTCAGTATCAAAACCGCCACCAATAAGGCTGCAAGCGCATAAGCGATTATTTCCCATATTTCCACAGTAGTGACCGTTCAATGACTGACTACTCTGGATGAAGAGCCACTGTGAGCAGTCTTTGGTTGCCTGTGGTTTTTGAGGACATGTTTTTTGGAAATTGGCAGATGGGGGCTCACTACCGGATGAA
>JBKQMK010000027.1:0-4428 GCA_052146735.1 Desulfomonilaceae bacterium
TTGAAAGAGGTCCCCAGACCGGGTTCACTGTAGCATCTTATGTACCCCCCGTGTTGCGAGACAATGCCGTGGACCATTGCCAAACCGAGCCCCGTTCCCTCTCCACTGGCTTTTGTTGTGAAAAATGGCTCAAAGATGCGGTCCACGACTTCTGGCCTCATCCCCATGCCGGTATCCGAGACAGTAAGCAGTACATATTTACCTGGCTTAGCTTCCAAGTGGTTTCTCACATAATCGTCTTTGAGCTGGACATTGCTGGTTTCAATTAGGAGTCGTCCACCATCCGGCATGGCATGCTGGGCATTCACTGCTAGATTGAGAAGCACCTGTTCGATTTGGGCAGGATCGGCATCGATGACCCAGAGGTCATCAGCAAGCACGAGATCTATTTTGATCATCCTGGGAACCGTGCGGCGGAGGAGTTTTTCGACTCTTCGGATCTCTTGATTTAGGTCCGTGGGGCGAGCCTTGAATTCCGCTTTCATGCTGAACGTGAGAATTCTTGAGACAAGATCTGCACCATCCCGCGCCGCTTGGCTAACTATTTCCAGTTTGTGGTGATCAGGGTCACCTCTCTCCTTTTGCATCAGGAGAATATCCGTGTACCCTAAGATCGCCTGGAGCAAGTTGTTGAAGTCGTGTGCGATACCTCCAGCCAGAGTCCCAATCGCCTCCATCTTCTGGGCCTGAAGAAGTTGCTTCTGAAGCTGCTTGCGCTCGGTCACGTCTCTGAGGATACCCTGGTAGCCAAGAACTTTTCCATCCTTGTCCTGCCGCACCGTTGAAGTGAGTAGTCCCTCGATTTTCGTTCCGTCTCTTTTCCGAAAGCTGACTTCATAGTCTTTTAGAGACCCTTTTCGTTCTATTTCCTCCTGGAAACGCTTTCGATCGGCAGCATCAGCGTATATCTGCAAGATTCCCATATTTCTGGCTTCTTCCCTGCCAAAGCCAAAGAGATCCAGAAAGGCTTGATTCGCATCGACCAGCTTCCCGTCCCGAGTGGTTATGTAAACTGCGTCTTTGGATTCCTCGAAGAGAGTACGGTACTTTTCCTCACTTTCACGAAGGGCTTGCTCCGCCTTCTTCCAGTCCTCCACATCTCGCGTGATCGTTAGAATGTAAGGCCTTCCACCAAGGACCATAATGCGAGCTGACATAAGCCCGGTCCGTACCCGACCATCTTTCAGGCGGAATTGGGCTTCAAAGTTAGTCACATACCCTCTCTCGTTGAGTTGGGTACCCAGGCGATCTCTGTCCCCTGGGTCATGCCAGATGTTTATCTCCAAAGAAGATTTTCCGATTACCTCTTCTCGTGTGAACCCACTGAGTTCGGAAAAACCGTCATTAACCTCAACGTACACTCCGTCACTGAGGTGGGAAATGGAGATCGGGTCAGGGCTGGTTTGGAAGGCTGCCCTGAAGCGCTCCTCACTTTCTCGCAGAGCATTTTCTGCCTGTTTGCGCTCCGAGATGTCTCGGATCCAGACCTGTATGCCCGGTTCCCCAGCAACTTCTACAGCCCTTGCATTGATCTCGGCTTCAAAGGAGGACCCGTCTTTCCGCTGGATTCGGACCTCATATCGAGGGGGCGCTGCCTCGCCCCGCAGGCGAGCCTCAGCCCTTTGGCAAGTAATCTCCCGGTATTCATGATGATAGACCAACCAGTGATCCTGTCCCTCCAATTCCCCTTCTTCGTAGCCGAGCATTTCTCGAAGACGGGAATTGGTAAAAACGATCTTCGTCCATTTCTGCACGAAGATACCGTCAAAACTCTCCTCCACGAGAATTTTGTACTTCTTCTCACTCTGCCTCAGAGCCTCTTCAGCCAGTATGCGGTCGGTAATATCTTCGCAGGTCATTAGATCTTCGCCCGTGTCCAATTTCACAGGCCTGAAGTGGATTGTTTTTCGACTTCCGTCTTTGCATGTCACTTCAAAGACTCTAGATCGCGTCCCTCCTGGGGTAAACCCTTCTAGGTCTTCCTTCCAGGCTGCAATTGTCTCATGCCTGTACGCATCATCAGGATAGGCCTTTCGGAACCACTCTCTTCCGTTGGGCACCTCGTTTAAGTCATAACCAAACATTTCAGTGAACTTGGGGTTCGCATATTCAAAGGTCCCGTCTTTTGCAATCATCACCATGCCAAACGGCGCTCTATCGGAAAGCATATGAAGTCTTTCCCTCTCCGCTCGAAGCGACTCTTCCGCCTCTTTGCGGTCGGTGATGTCTTCACAAACGACCAGAACCATCGGGTTTCCGTCCGCACCTCGTATCGAACGGGCAACCTCTTTTACCCAAAGAATACTCCCGTCCTTACGGACCTTGCGAAACTCCCAGTGAGCCACTTGCATGGGATTTTGCAAACACGCAGCGAATTGTTGCCGGACAGCTTCACGGTCGTCTTCGTGAAACACCATCAGGACCGGTTGTCCTACCAACTCCTCGACCCTGTACCCGAGTTCCGAGGCTCCAAACCCATTGACGGAGAGCACCGTGCCTTGGGCATCCATAGTGAAATACATGGAAGGGTTGTCTTCGTACAAAGCCCGGTAGCGTTCTTCGCTGTCTTGCAGCGCTTCCTCTGCCTTCTTGCGGTCGGTGATGTCTGCAACGACCCCTGTCATTCTAATGGGCTTCCGGTCTGCATCAAATTCGGTTACCGTTCCTTGAACCTGGAACCAATGCCAGTTTCCGAACTTGTCTGGTGTGCGATAGATAGCCTCAAAATTCGTCTGTTTTCCTTCCAGGTGCAGATTGAGAGTCTCTGAGACCCTTGGCCAATCGTCCGGGTGAACAAGCCTTTTCCAATTCTTGAGGTTTGGTTCGAATTCATTTGGCGTGTATCCCAACATGCTGTAGATTCGCTCTGACCATGCAGCTTTTCCCGTGGTCAGATCCCAGTCCCATGTCCCAAGGTTTGCTCCTTCGAGCGCCAGTGAAAGCACCTGTTGGCTTTGCCTAAGCGACTCCTCCGCCTGCTTACGCTCGGTGATGTCTTCTATTATTCCAATGCCTCCAGCAACTCTTCCATCATGGGACAATATGGGTGCGAACTCACACTTCACTGGCGTGGTCTTTGCTGCTGTGACGGAAGAATAGTAATCCTCATAATGTCCCATCCCACCTGAAAGTGCTTCCTGGATAGCCGCTACAATCTTCTTATCCCTGACGTCTCGAATAGTGTTCAATCCGATCAATTTTTCCTGGGACGATCCAATTATCCGCACAAAATTGTCATTACAGGCTGTAATCGATCCGGCTTCGTCAAAATGAAAAATTCCTATGGGAGAGCGCTCAAAAATCAGACGATATTTTTCCTCACTCTCTTTTAGTTCAGCCGTCCGTTCCTCCACACGGCGTTCAAGCTCCTCGTGCGCTTGTCGCAGCGCCTCCTCATTCCTTTTGCGATCAGTGATGTCAAGACTGGTTCCCACTATTCGTACCGGATTGCCCTGCTTGTCCCACTCCATAACCTTTGCCCGAGCCAGAACCCATATGTAATCGCCGGACTTGTGCCGCAGTCGGTGTTCAACCTCGTACAAGGATGTGCGACCTTTTACATGAGCGTTAAAAGCCTTCCTTACCCGTTGTAGGTCTTCGGGATGGACCTGTGACCCCCACCATGTAAGGCTTGGTGTGGCTTCTTCAAGTGAATATCCGGTCATCTCTGCCCTACGCGCGTTGATAAACGCCTCACCTGTCTGAATGTTGTAATCCCACATACCCAGGTCGGCTCCCTTCAATGCAAGCTCTAACCTCTCCTCACTCTTTCGCAGCGCCTCCACAGCGCGGTTTGTGTCATCGATGTTGCTGACTGGGCAGCCCGCCTCAATCTCAGAGACCCGTCGACGTAATTCTGTCAACTCATCGATGAGTTGTTGTTTAGTCTTGGCTTGGTCGTCCATGGAAACTCCTCCCGGGGGAAGCCGAACCTTCTGATCCTGATTTATGCGGTACACCCACCATGTCGGAGGACCTTGGGCCGATAGCCGGTTGCGGGATTGTTCCTCTGACGCTGAAAAATCTCAATATGGCCTCCCACAATCCCCGACGAGGCCAAACCGTCGTCACCCTGATAAAGAAGCTGGTTTCACTCTGGTGTTGAGCGTACCTCACCTCAAGGCTTCCAGTCAATCGGAGTCTCCGGCTTTGGTCATCAGCCCAAATCGGCTTATCAAAGGTGGGTACCGGTGCGCCAAATGGCGTTGCGGGTAATCGGATGATCCGGCAAGTGACCCCGAAATAAAATTCCGGGCGGAAAAACGGGTAGGAGAATTTTCAACATCGTGTAATTACTGATTAATAGTTAAAGATGAATTTGTGGTGCGCCAGGCGAAGCTTGGCGTCTCTTGCGGGGTGCAAGTCCCCGCCGGGTAAGGTCTAACCAGCCACCCGTATCGAGTGTTGCGGATATTGAGGAGGATGCAA
>JBKQMK010000028.1:0-13213 GCA_052146735.1 Desulfomonilaceae bacterium
TGGGCCCCCGTGCTCGAAACCAGAAGCGGATTGATGTCTATTGAATCGATTTCAGGGAAGCGAACCATCAGATGGGCGACGCGAAGGATCGCATCCTTTAGGGCTTCCCTATCAATCGGAGGCTGACCGCGCATTCCTTTGAGGATCTCCAAACCAGGGAGTTCTTCAATCATCTCATCTATTTCTCCGGTGGAAAGTGGGGCTGTTCGGAGGGACGTCTGCCCAAAAGCCTCTACGAAAATACCTCCGTGTCCCAACAGGACTACCGGTCCAAAATTAGGGTCTCTTTTTCCGCCCACAATCAGTTCCACAGAGCCGGGTGACCGAGTTGCCATGCGTTGAACCAGCACACCGTATAATGGCGCGTCTGGGGACGAACCGAAGCGCTTCAGCATTTCCGAGACCGCGGACTGAACCGCAGTGCCGTCAGACAGTCCCAGCGTTACCCCCCCCAGGTCCGATTTGTGGGAAACCCTTTCCGCAATGACCTTTACGGCATACGGCCCGGGTAGGCCGGAGAGTCCTTCGCTCGTCCGTTCGAGTTCCTTGATTACCTGATATTCCGGGACCCGCAGCCCTACAGCCCTGATCATGTCCAGCGCTTCGTGCAACAGAGGCTGGCGGCTCGCTTGGGTAACATTGCTGATAATTGCAGCTATGGCCTGGTTGTCCGTCGGAGGTTGCGGGCTCGAGATCTCCTGATGAGCCGACATGGCTAGCCGGTGCTTTTGGTTCTTGATCGAGGTATCCAATGCGAGTATGGCCCGTTCCGGACTTAGAAATATAGGAAACTCGAACTCTTTGTGCAGCCGGGACAGCTCTGACTGCTCGGTTGATACGCACAAGGCCACAGGTTTGGAGTATTTTTCTGAAAGCGCGGCTGCGGATTGAAGCAGTTTTCGCGACGATTCACCCTCGATTGCTGCGAAATATGTGTGCAGAAAGACGATGCCGTCTATGTTTTCTTGCCGAAGGGTATGCTCGATGATGCGTAGATAGACGTCAAAATCGAAGAGATCGCCCAGATCAAGAGGGTTGGCCAGACGTATCACATCGGCCCTGAGATGCTTGCGGATTTCCCCTAAGAAATCACTGCCGAATGGCGGCAGGTGAAAACCGTAAAGATACGCGGCATCCGCGGCGATTACCGCATGCCCCCCAGAACGGGACACAATTGCCAGGTTTCTCCCCATCATCTTGGGCAACTGAAGTATTTTTACGAAATCCAGGTAATTCTGCATGTCTCTGAATCTTATCATTCCCGCTTGGCGAAAAGCCGCATCCACGACATGATCGTCGTCAGCGAGCGCTTCCGTGTGCGATTGAGCGATTACCTGACTGAGAGGCGCAATATTAGCTTTGTGTACCACGATTGGCTTGGGCGAACGGCGGGCAATTTCGACGAGGCGCTTTCCATCATGGACTGATTCCAAGTAGAGGCAGATCACATTGGTATCGGGATCTTCAACGTAGTATTCCAGTAGGTCATTTTCGTCGATATTCAGTTTGTTGCCTATCGCGGCGAACTTACTGTAACCTAGCTGCTCCCCGTGAAACATATTGAGGAAAGTCAGCGCCACACCCCCGCTTTGCGCAATTATGCCCACTCCTCCGCGTGGGAATACGTTCTCCATGGTGGTGAACGGTGTTGCCAATCCATTCGAGGAGTTCATTATTCCTATGCAGTTGGGGCCTATGAAGCGCAGATCGTATTTTCGGGCGATTGACTTCAATTGCGCGCCGAGTTCTCGGCCCATATCGCCGAACTCGCCAAAGCCGCCGCTTTCTATGATGACGCGACGTATGCCTTTACGCCCGCACTGCTCCATGATGTCCGGGACCGTCTTGGCAGGAGTGAGAATCACGGCCAGATCTATCGGCTCTGATATTTCATCGAGAGACGGGTGAATTTTTCGGCCGAAGAGAATTCCACCGTGTGCGCCCACAAGATGGATCACTCCTGTGTATCTGAATTCAAAGAGATTTCTGGCGATCTCTTTCCCCAGGTTCTCCGCCCGGGTGGATACGCCTATGACAACTACCGATGACGGCCAAAATAGTTCCTTCACGCCTGCCTCGCTTTTCTTGGAAAACTGACAAGTTGCAGATTCTTCGATGAAAGTGCGGGCGCCTGTCGGCAAGTCCCGCCACCCACAGGTCGCGATCTATACCGCTTCACCGATATTGCTCGCGCATGCCCCTCGGCCAAAAGAGTCTCTAAAATACCTGTCGCACATTTCATTGAAAAGGATTTTCTCACGGATAGCCACCGCGCATCAGTGCTATGAATGTGGGTTCAAAAGCTGTAAGATTGGGGCAGCCTTCTTATGAGAACTCCGCGGGATGAGGGCCCCAATTCTTCCCGCTTGAAAGCAAATTAGTATTAGCGGTCTTATTCCAAGGAGGCAACGTGAACAATTTAGCCGAGCTGAAACTGAAACCGCAGGTCCGTGATTCGAGCAGGGTCGTAAAGCTGATAGTCGTGGCAGTAATTGTATGTGCTCTGCTTGGGGCTTTATGGCTCTTGCCGCTCAAGCAGTACATGGTTGCAGTGCTGGAGTGGACGCAAGGCCTGGGAGCGTGGGGACCTGTCTTTGTGGTCGCCTTTTACGTGGTGGCGACTGTATTTTTCCTTCCAGGTTCAGTGCTTACGCTGGGAGCCGGTTTTCTCTTCGGCGTTCCTTTGGGGCTCGCAACCGCTTGGACGGGGGCGGTCGTGGGGGCCTGTGCCGCATTCCTCTTAGGTCGCACTTTAGCGCGTGAATGGGTTGCGCGGAAAGTCTCCGGTAACCCCAAATTCAATGCGATCGACGAGGCTGTCGGACGCGAAGGTTTCAAGATTGTGTTCCTGCTGCGGTTGAGCCCCGTTTTCCCTTTCAATCTGCTCAACTATTCCCTCGGACTGACCAAGGTCTCTTTCAAGCACTACGCTTTGGCTTCTATGATCGGTATGCTGCCCGCGGGCCTGATGTACGTATACTTCGGATCTGCAGCGCGCTCGATTGCCGATGTGGCCGCGGGCAAAGTCGAGAGCGGAGTCGCGGGGCAGGTCTTCTTTTGGATAGGTCTGGTAGCAACGATTCTGGTGGCGGGTTTCGTGACGCGTTTGGCCAAAAAGAGCCTGAAGGTCGCTGAAACAGCCGGAACGGTCGGAGAGAATATCATCGAAGAAACAGAACCGGCCGAGACAGAGACTGTACGAATCCTTCCAGAAGACCGATACAACCGGGAACTAGTCTCCAATGTTCGTCCTCGGGATTGGACCAATCCTGAACCCGCTGAGCGATACAACCTCGTGGTGATAGGAGCGGGAACGGCAGGACTGGTCACTGCCGCGGGTGCTGCCGGTCTGGGAGCGAAAGTAGCGCTGGTGGAGCGGTTCCTGCTTGGAGGCGACTGCCTGAACGTAGGGTGCGTGCCCTCAAAATGCTTGATAGGATCGTCAAGGGTGTATGGGACGATTCATGAAGCACGCGGCTTTGGCATAAAGGTCCCTCCCGGCGTGGACGTCGATTTTCCCGCAGTGATGGAACGCGTGCGGCGTCTGAGGGCCCGGATTAGCCACAACGACTCCGCGAAGCGCTTCAAAGATCTCGGTGTCGATGTATTTCTCGGACATGCGCGGTTCACCGGTCCGGAGGCTGTAGTAGTGGCTGGCAAGACGCTTCGGTTCAAGAAAGCTGTCATCGCCACGGGGGCCAGGGCATTCAACCCCTCGATTCCTGGTTTGGCCCAAGCAGGGTTTTTTACCAACGAGACCGTCTTCTCGCTGACAGAGCGCCCGCGGCGCCTGGCAGTAATCGGCGGCGGTCCCATTGGATGCGAAATGGCTCAGGCCTTCCGGCGTCTAGGTTGTCATGTAGTCCTGTTTCACAAGAATCCGCACATACTGGACAGAGAAGATGCCGACGCTGCTGAGATAGTGCAGAAGAGATTCATAGAGGAAGGGATCGAACTGATCCTGGATTCCGACCTTAAAGAAGTGAAACTTGAGAATGGTGAAAAGATCGTACACTACGAGGTGAACTCCAAACCCGGCTCTGCCACTGTGGATGAGATTCTTGTAGGAGCGGGGCGTGTACCCAATGTCGAAAACCTCAATCTAGAGGCGGCAGGGGTTCAATACGACAATCGACGAGGTGTCGTAGTGAATGATCTGTTGCAGACTGCGAATCCGAACATCTATGCCGCTGGGGATATCTGCATGAACCACAAGTTCACCCACATGGCCGATGCGGCCGCTCGAATCGTTATTCAGAACAGCCTTTTCGGGGGATCCAAAAAGTTGAGTGTCCTCACGGTTCCCTGGTGCACGTACACGGACCCGGAGATCGCCCATGTGGGCATGTACGAAGGGGATGCCAAGAAGCAGGGAATAGCCGTCGATACCTATTTGAGGTCATTCAGAGATGTGGACCGCGCTATTGCCGACGGAGAAGAAGAAGGTTTCGTAAAGGTACATGCGGTGAAAGGGACGGACAAAATCCTGGGAGCGACTATTGTGGCGGCTCACGCGGGAGACATGATCAGTGAAATAACCCTTGCTATGGTTGGGAAGCTGGGTTTGAAAACTATCTCAGAGGTGATCCATCCCTATCCCACTCAGGCCGAGGCCATCAAACAAGCGGCTGACGCATACAACCGAACGCGTCTCACCCCGTTTGTGAAGAGGCTTTTCAGCTACTGGTTGGGCTGGCAGAGATAGAGACTGTAAAGGTTCATTGGGGGAAAATTTACCGCGGAGGACGTCGAGTCCGTAGAGACGACAATTGTTTCAAACAAGACAATGTGGGTCGCCTGGATGATTTCTCGGGCCGACGCACATCTCAAATGAAACGTGCCCGCAGGGCCTGTGTCTTATGTGGGAGAGGAACAATGGAGGCTGATTTCTTTGCGTTCTCCGCGATCTTCGCGGTGAACCATTTATAGAGACAGAACAAATATGCTTACACGACGATCCTTCATAGGGTTTACCTTCAGAGCCTTGTCTCTCATGTATCTTCTACTGGAACCGCTTTTCTCGGGGGTCGCCAGAGCTTGGGCCTATGCCAAGAAAACGGTAATCCCGCTTGGGACGAGGAGGGAAGATCTTGTTGACAGAAATCCTGCGGGCCTGGATACCAGCGACCTCGAGGTGACACCGGTCGCCGAATTTGGGACGATGGGTCTCGATGACTACGAGGTGGACCTGGAAGAATGGCGGCTCGTTGTTGATGGAAAGGTCGAGAAACCGTTTAGTTTGAAGTATTCGGAAATCCTCGATCTCCGTTCAGTAGAGAAGACGGTTCTTTTGGTCTGCCCGGGTTTCTTTGTGAATAATGGAACGTGGAAGGGTGTCGCCATACACGAGCTTTTGAAGAAGGCCCAAGTTAAGAGCGATGCTCAGTATGTGACAGTACGAGGTCCTTGGGGCAATTACGAGAAGGTGGAGAAGTACCCTCGGAATGATGCGGAGTCTGATCAGCTCTTTCTGGCCTATCAGGTCAACGGCGTAACACTTCCGCGAAAGCACGGTTTTCCGCTGCGCCTTGTTGTCGAAGGCCGTTACGGTAGTGAATGGGTGAAGTACGTATGGAATGTCAGGGTCGACTGATGACCAGGTGGTTTAAGAAAGAGACTAAGCGAAAAAAGGCTCCGCCCCCTTGATATTATTGAAACCAGTACGGCTCGTGTTGAGCCGGCTTATGACTTGCCCCAGGATGGAGGAATCAGGCATTGATTGTCAATATGTGAAGGTTGGCGGCAAATTGGGTAGCATTTCTACCCTATGAAGCTCGTAGATTGACTCAACGGGCCTCATCAGACCCAAGCTTTCTTCCTCAGATACGTTCCCAGATCGTTCGCAGTTCCGGTCAATCCCAGTTTCTTACGAATATTCGATCTGTGAAAAAAAATGGTCTGTGGAGATACCCCCATAATGTTGGCTATCTCCTTTGAAGTGAGCCCGGAGGAGATCAACTCACATATCCGAATCTCACGCAAGGTCAACAAGTAACCGTTTGCCATGCCCTTCGTCGCAAACGGATCGGCTATATTCTCAAGACTGCTTGTGAGCAAATCAATGAGGTCTGCCACCCGATTGGGGAGGTCCTCGGTCTTAAGCTGTTCTAATATTGGTTTTACGGTCAGCGAGAAACTGTCTTGGATCGCCTTTTCTACAGATTTCTTCTGCTGATCAATGCCGCCGACAAGAACTCTGAGCGCTTCATTAGCCCCTTTAACTTCTTCGGCGTACGCCTCCGCCTCTTTCCGGGAGCGCTCAAGATCTTTGCTACAGTCAGTGACTTGTGCTTCCAGGGATCGGCAATATTCTGTCAACTTGTCGGCTCCGGCCTGCAATGCCTCCTCGGTCCTCTTGATGTCTGTTATGTTTCGAAGGGCCATTAAGATTGCCACCGGGTTACCGTTGCCGTCTCGGACCAGAGATCCCTGTAACAGGCCTGGAAAACAGGTCCCATCTTTCCTCAGATGACGCGTCTCCCCGCTGAAGTCCCCGGCCTGCACGATGTAACGCCTGGCTGCAACCAGGCTCATCATGTCCTGCGTGTCGTGGCAAATCGACATATGCTTTCCCATCAGTTCTTCAGGCTGATATCGGTGCATATCGGCAAAAGCTTGATTTATGAATATAAATGAACCCGCCAGGTCTGTCACCGCGATGCCTTCCGAACTCTGCTCCAGTGCCGCGGTAAGCAAATCTGCATTATCCATTTGCCATGTACCCCCTAGAACATCCACGTCATAAGCTACCATGACAGATCCAAGCCACGCTCAAACAAGGCTACATCGCCGGTACCACCTCGAAAACCACGGTCACGTATTTCGGCCCTGGTGGCACACGGTGCCGGCACGAGCCACTTTACCTGATTCATACAGTCATAAGGGACGATTGGTTGGAATTCAAATTGTACTATAGCACAACATAGCGCACGCTAAAGAATAATCCATTTGCAAAATGGGGGTCGCGGCATGGGCACCAACTTGGGCGTTCAACGCGAATCCCCCCTCCTGGGGCGCGTGGTGCTCGGCCCTAGGGGCTCGTTTGGCGTGAGAGTCAGATAGTCAGATTAAGCATAAAAAGATGTGAGTCTCATGCAACCGTTTAGTTACATGGGAGGAATCCGCTAAGTCCCCATTTCTAAAGGGGGATTTAGCAGATTTTGAACGGAGGGGAAATGGCAGCAGAAAATCGGCTTGTCCTTTCTCACGCTCGTGACAGAATCGTTACGATCTCGTGTTGTTCCACCTTGATTCCGTCTGCATGTGATGTTACAGTTACAAGGATTAGGAATCTGAGCAGGCGGGCTTGAGACTGGTTGTAGAAATGCCCACCTCTGCGGGAGGGCCCGGGTTGATTGTTCCGAATTTCGAGGGCGACAAATTTAGCGCTTTTGCTGATTGACGCCAACCTGATCGCGGATCATTCATCAAGAGAACTTCTCGCGTAATCCCCATCGTAATTCCGGATCACCACTACGGCGATAGATTTTTTCCAGGAGGAAAAAGCCGGTGTCCTTCATATCCCAGGAGAAGACTATGGATCTGAAATTCGTCCGAACGACTTGCCCTTACTGCGGATGCGGCTGTGAAATGCTGCTGGAGGTCATGGACGGAACGCTGTTGGGAACGCTTCCTTCCAAGACTAATCCCATGAACCAGGGCAAATTGTGTATCAAGGGCTGGAATGCTCATGAATTCGTCCAGAGCCCAAACAGGCTCACCAAGCCCCTCATGCGCAAGAACGGAAAACTCGAGGAGGTCTCGTGGGATGAGGCACTCGATTTTACCGCTACCCGGCTGAAAGAGATAAAGGCAGCGCACGGCGGCGAAAGCGTAGCTTTCCTGACCTCCGCCAAGTGCACTAATGAAGAAAATTATCTCTTCCAGAAATTTTGCCGAGTGGGATTTGGGACCAACAATGTAGACCACTGCGCCCGTCTCTGACACTCCTCTACGGTGGCAGGTCTTGCCGCCGCTTTCGGGAGTGGGGCCATGACAAATTCGATCCCTGAGATCGAGGATTCAGATTGCATCTTCATCATCGGGTCCAACACTACGGTAGCCCATCCGTTAGTGGCCTACAGAATATATCGGGCCAAAGCCAAAGGGGCCAAGGTGATAGTTGCGGATCCTCGAAAAATCCAGCTCACACATATGGCGGATATCCACGTCAGGCAAAATCTGGGTTCGGACGTGGCTCTTCTCAACGGGATTATGAATGTCATCCTGTCGAAAGGCCTCCACGACAAGAAATACATCGAAGAGCGTACCGAGAGTTTCGAGAAGCTGGAAGAACTGCTCAAGGGCTATACTCCCGAACGGGTCTCAGAAATTAGCGGTGTCTCTGTCGAAGACATCGTCAAGATAGCGGAAACATACGCTTCGGCGGAACGAGGCTCGATCCTGTATGCCATGGGAATCACTCAGCATTCCCACGGCGTGGACAATGTGAAATCATTGGCCAATTTGGCCATGATGACGGGGAATGTGGGCAAACCTTCTGCAGGTGTGAACCCTTTGAGGGGCCAAAACAATGTCCAGGGAGCCTGCGACATGGGTGGGCTCCCGAACGTGTATCCGGCCTATCAGGCCGTCACGGACGCGAACAACAAGAAAAAATTCGAGACCGCGTGGAACGCACAAATCTCCGACAAAGTCGGCTATACCATAATGGAGATGATGCAAGGACTGGAAGACGGATCGGTCAGGGGGATGATGGTCCTGGGCGAGAATCCCGTCGGCAGCGATCCGGACTCCAACCATGTCAAGCACGCGCTCGAATCCGCAGAGTTCCTGGCAGTCATAGACATATTCCTCACTGACACTGCAAAGCTGGCTCATGTGGTCCTGCCCGGGGCCTCGTATGCCGAAAAGGACGGTACGTTCTCCAATACAGAACGAATGGTCCTCCGGGTTCGTAAGGCAGTGGAACCTGTGGGTGAAGCTCGACCTGATTGGCAGATCATTTGTGATATCTCAACCCGTTTCGGCCTCCCTATGAGCTACGAATCCCCCAGCGAGATTTTCGATGAGATCGCTACAGTGGCTCCAAGCTATGGGGGCCTAAACTACGAACGCCTTGAGAAAGGTGGGATACCCTGGCCCTGCCCGTCGCTTGATCATCCGGGCACGCGGGTCCTGCACACAGAGCGTTTCACACGAGGGAAGGGACTCTTCCATGCAATAGAGTATAGGCCGCCGGAAGAGCTAATCGATGAAGAGTTTCCGATTCAACTCACTACAGGCCGATACTTCCCGCATTATCACACGGGGACGATGACGCGAAACTCTCCTACTCTGCACGGAGAGATGCCGGAAGGGCACGTGGAAATCAACCCACTTGACGCGGCAAACTTGGGCTTGAAGAATCATGAGCCGGCAAAGATCGTTTCACGACGCGGGGAAGTCATCAGCAAGGTGCTCCTGACGGATCTCGTAGAACCCGGAATGATCTTCATGAGCTTCCACTTCATGGAGGCCAACGCGAATGTCCTAACCAACCCGGCTCTCGACCCGATCTGCAAAATACCCGAATACAAAGTCTGCGCGGTAAGAGTTGAGAAAATAGTTGCCGAAGCCACGGCGTAGCAGGGAAAGAGGGAGAGGGGAAGAGCAAGGAAAGTATGAATATGCAGGGAGGAACTTTTGTGCAAAAAAGTTTCTCCCTGCACCCCCCTCCGAAAACTTTTAACATATTTGGTGAGCAACGCGATTGCCTGGCTGTCTCGATGATTAGTCTGTCAACGAAGGGGCAATAGGATAGGAATCAACTTCCCAAAACCACCGGCAATCTCCCAATTCATTCAGAGCACAAAATAATTAGAGTTTTTTGAAAGGGGGTCCGGGGGAAGATTTTTTGCAAAAAAGTTTTCCCCCGGTAACTTCTCCTCTCCCTGCCCTCCCCTCCCACGCCTTCACTCTCTTCCCTCACTCTTCCGTAAGATCCGTGCCGCCGTGGGGAAAGTAGTTGAAGCGTCCGGCTCTCACGTACGTAATTACGTCGATTTCGGATTGCTTGGCCATCGCCACGGCCATGGCGCTTGCACTGGAGCGGGAGATTACTATGGGGAAGAAGCTTCTGGCTGCCTTGATCAGGACTTCAGACGTGATCCTGCCCGTGGTCAAAAGGAGTTTGTCCTTTGTTTCAATTTGATTGAGAAAACAGTGCCCGACGATTTTGTCCACCGCGTTATGGCGTCCCAAATCCTCGAGAATAACCAGAGTTTCAGACGACGTAGCTACAGAAGCAGCGTGCACCCCGCGGGTGATACTGTAAATACCGGGGTACATGTCCAGCTCGTACATTCTCTTCAAGATTGCTGAGGAGGCTATCCTCAGGGGCTTGCGCTTACCTGGGCGAGGGCTGACCGCGGCCTGAACGGAAAAAACCATGCCACCCGCGCACCCTGAAGTCAGCATCCCTTTGCGCTCGACATTGGCAAGCCTCTTCCGCGGAACGTCCAATTCGATCCGCACCAGCTTGGCGTTGTGATCGACCTCACATTCCTCGATTTCCTTGGGTTTCAGCAATACCCCTTCTGAAACAAGGAAGCCGACAAAAAGCTCACGCAAATGAGTAGGAAGAGTTGAAATAGAGAGGATTTCGCGATCGTTTAGGAAAAGAGTGTATGGGACTTCTTTAGCGAGATGGATTAGTCTGGGCTCCAAGACACCCTTGTTATAACGTTTTCCGGAGACCGCGACGGTCAATTCTGGATTGGAATCATCGCCGCCTTTTGCCACCAAGCTTTCCCTTTCAACTAAGAGTCGGGGAGGGCCTTCATGTAAGAGGGGCCTCCCCGAACCCCTCCCCAAGAACTTCTAGCCCTGGCCGGAATCCTCATTTCCCCGGAGGAGAAATGAGGATTCCGGCGAGTTCCAGAGTTTCATGGAAGGAGCTAGGAGGGAACCTTCCTTACATGAACGCTCCCTCGATCATCCCGCTTTGAAAGCGAGCTCGTATCACACCTAGTCTTTTTCGGTGGCCTTTCCACCAGATGGTTTGGCCTGGAAGAGCTCACCGAACTGCGAGTCCGCGAATTTTTCGCAACGATTCCTGAGCCGCGTGTATGTCCACAAGAGTTCTAGACCTTCCGGCGTAAGCCTCGATCCTTCGCTGGTTCGTTCCACCAGCTTGAATCCGCAACGTTCTTCAGTAGCCTTGATTTTGCCCCAAACCGCTCTGAATGGCTGCTTCAGTTTCCTGGCAGCCTTATTCATGGAGCCGACTTCAAGGATAGCCTCTAAAATTCGGACTCTGCCGGTACCTATTACAAGCTTGCCCTTCTCGTTTTCGACCCAGATTTTGGATCGTACTCGAAGACCCATCCAGAACCACCCTTCCGGTCATCTGTTGTAACTCATCGTCAAAGGGCTCTGCCGCAGTTTGGCCACAAAGCTCATGCTATTATAGTTCTAATGCCGCATCTATTTCAACCACGCTTTTGTGGGCGGTGCAATCGTTCCGCTCTGGGTGAGACATTGCTTCGGGCTGCCGACCTCGCGATGACATTATAGATCGTCCTTGCAATTTAGGTCTTTGGAAGCCCATTCTCATGAAAATGCTCATCCTCGATGGCTGGCAGATTGAAGTCAGGGTGCCACGGATGTGCGAAGCTCATCCGTGCATGGACGAGCCGGACGGCACGTCCGTGGCACCAAGCAGGCCCGCACTGAATGGTCATGCTGAGCAAGAGATTGCGCTTGACGCAGGGAATGATGGCGGTTTACCCTCAGAAACTGAAAACCTCCCTTTACCATCGCAACAGTACCAGTAGGGCCGTCAAATATGCTCAGGGGAGACAACGGAGCGGTTTCTTTGGTCCTGACCAGGGATCGGATGACCTCATCGCGACCCGAAAGGACTCAAGATGGCCAGCCTGTCGCATTATTGAAGTGATGGTAAATCCTGGGAAATAAAGGTTGGTCAGATCTGTCTGGAAAGGAGCGTTGCACCATGTACTTCTGGAACACGCGGCAGCTAGCATCGGACCTGCAGGAAGGGAAAGTCACGGAACGGCAGAAGATGTGGTATCTGTTCGTGTGGGTGCTCGCGGTCAGCATTCTCACCGAGTTTTCAGGCTGGCCACCTAGGGAATTGCCCGCTGTAACCATCATCATGAGTATTGGGGTAGTCGCGGTCAACATTATAGGCTTTTTTCTCTGTTACCGGGCCAACAGCCGCCGCGACGACAGAGATTTCGTGGTTCGTTTCATCTGCATGAGTTGGCCCGTGACCTGGCGCGTCACAGCAGCAGTCATCCCTGTGTTCATATTCCTGGACATCGTGAGCCGGTTCCTTTCCGGAGGCGCGCACGGGCCGTTTGGCCCAGGTTTTGGTCGGCTCACCGATGGGGCCGACGTTCTGTATCTATGTGGCATACTACGGGGTCATCCGGCGATGGCTGATCAAGATTTCGACCACGGGAGCCGAGGCTGTCCAGAGCGGTTGACAGGCTGCCATTCCCGGGGTGCCACTGGTGGCTCGCCCAGCAGTGTTTTCTTCTCCGAGTTTGCTGGGGATAAACTGCTGGACAGCCAGCAGAAACTGGCTCAAAACCCGTGGAACGAGGCAAATCGTGCCACGAACTCCCTCACCCTGCGTCCCTCTCCCAGCGGGAGATGGAATTGAAAAAGCGCTCCAGATCTGCTCCCTCTCCCTCTGGGAGAGGGATGGGGTGAGGGTAGCAAAATGCGTGACGGCCTCAACCGTGGCACGAATTGAACCTCATAAGGAATTTTGGGACAGTTTCAGCAGTTGCACCCGAAAATGACGCGGTATCATTTCCACTTGTGCCGAAATGAAAGACGAGAAGTGTCACTCGGCGCAATGCGTGCTTGAACTGACCAGGATTATCGTGTATTGACCGGGTTACGATGAGTGCTACAGGAGGTCCCATGGCGAACGGTAGACTCAAAGTCGCTTTGATTTTCGGTGGGCGGTCGGCAGAGCATGAGGTGTCGTTGCGCTCGGCCTGCTCCATCTTCGAAGCTATGGACAGGGACAAGTACGAGGTGGCGCCGGTCCTGATAACTCATGAAGGGGCGTGGTATCAACGGCCCGCGGAGGTCTCTTCCTTTGATCCTGAGCCAAGCCTACCAGAAAGCGACAGACTTCTTTTCTCTCCTGATCCGGCCCACCAGGGATTTCTCCGCATATATGATGGTGGACGAGCCGAGCACTTGCCTTTCGACGTCGTTTTCCCTGTTCTGC
>JBKQMK010000029.1:0-3876 GCA_052146735.1 Desulfomonilaceae bacterium
TTCAATTTGCCGGTCATGAAAGCGGTCATACCATTCAGAGTGCCGTTGCACATGGCCAGCCAGTCTACGTCCGCCATGGTTAGGCTCACAGTGGGGCTCTGGTCAACTCCTTGGTTCACCTGGCACGTGCCGTCCTTGACCACAACGTTCCAGTCTCCAGCTTCGCTGCCCGTGATATGGAATTGAAAAACCACATTCACACCGGCTGCCGCTGCTGCATTAAAAACCTGTGGCATGCTTTCGAAAACCTCGGTAACTGAAGTGAGTGCCATGTCTTGTCTCCTCTCTATTCAATACTGGCGTCGCCTCACCGGTGACGCAAATTCAGAAAACCTTCTACCCGCTGGTCACTTCAACATTTCACGGGAAAAGCCCAGGATGTTTCGAGCGATCACCAGCATCTGAATCTGGCCGGTACCCTCGAAGATGTCGGTAATCTTCGAATCTCGCATCCACTTCTCCGCCAGCCATTCCCGCGAATAACCAAGCGGCCCCAGGAGTTCCACGCACTTTTGTGTAACCAGAGTAGCTGCCCGGCCGGCCTTGGCCTTGGCTATGGAGGCCTCCAAGCTATTCCTGAGACCGTAGTCCAGCATGGACGCTGCCCGCCAGTTGAGCAGCCGCGCGACCTCGAGGTTCGCCTCCATCTCCATCACTGTCTTTTGCACGTAATTGAGTTTGTGCTGGCTGACTTCATAAGGAAAGGTGTACCCTTCTTTCTCCAGTTTCTCCTTGGTGAACTCAAATGAGGCGCGGGCAACTCCGATGGCCATGGCAGCCACTCCTGGCCGGGTGGCATCAAAGGTAGCCATGGCTACGCCCAGACCTTCCCTTCTCTCCGTGATGTCGGGGCTACCCAGTATGTTGTCATAGGGGATACGGCAGTCTTGCAAGACAATGGAGGCCGTGTCGGAAGCGCGGATACCAAGTTTGTGCTCCAATTTGGTAACCGTTATCCCGGGCGTACCCTTCTCCACCACAAAGCTTTTGATTGCGGCCCGACCTTTACTCCTGTCCAGTGTGGCCCATACCACGACGGCTTCGCTGTGATGGCCTGAGGTAACGAAGATCTTCTCACCGTTAAGTATCCATTCGTTTGTCCCGGGGTCGAGCTTGGCCGTGGTCGTGATCGAGGCAGTATCCGAGCCCGCGCCGGGTTCCGTGATGGCCATTGCGGTAAATTTGCTCCCGAAGCGGGCTTTTTGTTCCTTAGTGGCAACCGCGTCAATGGCGGAATTGCCTAGACCGCGGACAGGAAAGCAGAGCATGATCCCGACGTCACCCCAGGAAAGCTCTTCCATGTTCACCACCAGGGAGACGTTGGGCTCGGATGTTCGCTTCCCGTCGGCAGCCGGCTTTCCTCCACCTCCCTGTTTGAAGGTTTTGAGACCCATCCTTTCGACCACGTCATAGAGCTGCTGCACCTTTTCATGCTCGTGGTCGTCATAGTACCTGGAAACCGGCCTAAACACGCCTTCCGCGAGAGCGCGGACCATTTGCTTACCCTGTTCGGTTGCCGGTAGTAGTTCAAAGTCTATCATCCAGTTCTCCTTTTGAGACGGGTTGGTTTTCCACGCAGGCACGGCAATTGTTGGACTTGCAGCGTCCTCTCAGCCTATGGCCAGGCCTTCTAGGGTGGAAAAACCGCGGCCGTTCCGGAACCACATTTCCACAGGATGTTCACGTATGTACCCGTGACCCCCCAGGATCTGCACGCCGTAATCAACAACCTTCATAGTCTGCTCGGCGCAATACATCTTCGCCAGAGCTGCTTCACGCGTCGCATCTTCGTTCCGGTCCAGACGCCAGGCTGCTCTCCATGCCAGCATACGCATGCCGTCCACCTCCATGGCGGACTCGGCTAGCATAAAAGCTATGGATTGCCGGCTGGCAATTGGTTCCCCGAATGCATACCTCTCTTTGGCATAGTCCAGAGCGTACTCATAGGAAGCGCGCGCAACTCCCACAGCCATAGCGCACAGCATCGATCTGGAGAGATTGAGCAACCTCATGTAATCAATCCCCTGATCCTCGCCTATCTGTCGCGATTTGGGCACCACACAGTCTTCAAATGTCACTTGAAACAAAGGCAAAGGATTCAGCCCCAGGTTCTTTTCCCGCCCACCTATTTTGAGGCCCGGCGTGTCCTTGTCCACGATTATGGCAGAAACCGGTCCTCCGCCTTGGGCATCGGTCGCGTAAACCAATATGTGCTCGGCCTGATCGGCCATAGGCACCATACATTTGACCCCATTGATTACTATCCCGTCTCCTCGTGTCTGCGAAACGGTATGAAGATCTGTCGGATCGAACGTTATTCTTGGCTCCATTAGGGCTGCTGTGGCAGGAAAGAATTGCTCTCCGCAGAGTTTTGGCAGCCAGTCTTCCTTTTGTTGGTCGGTACCGAATTCAAGAACGGGTATCATCATCAAGAGAGGAGAAAGAGCGCCCAAGGTGAGACTTACGTCGCCCCAAGCCAATTCCTCGACCATGATCGCTGTGGTAAGAGCTGAACGACCCAATTCATATCCGCCGTATTTTTCGGGTATTGCGTTGGCGCAAAAACCCAGCTCCCACACTTTGTTAAGAAGGTCAGCCGGGAATTTGGCTTCCTCATCGCAATTCCGGGCAATCGGCCGAAGCTCTTTGGCCGCAAACTTCCGGGCCATGTCCTGGATCTGCTGTTGATCCTCATCCAGAGTAAAATCGGCCATTTTACCTCCATGCGAAAATTATCTTTTCGGTGAATCGTGCTGTTATTTGGACTCTTACTGCGGCCGAAACATCAAGGGGCCTTCCGTTGTGACGGACTTCGACGTCAGTTGCGGAACCCTTTTGCAGTTATGTGTCAAGCATTGCCCCTGTCCCCGATTAATGCCGAGAGTAAAGCAGTCGGCACGAGGGTACACTCGTCATCTGAAAGCTGTCAAGCAAAATAGACAAGTGCTCAATTTACCATTTGTAACATAGTCATATTTATGGTGATATTGGTCATAAAATGCGGCCAATATTGACACACCCTTTCCCCTCGGCTATGTTGGAGCCGCGAGAGAAAGACCGATGTGCCCCTGGCATGAATTACAGGAGCCAACATTGAAGTTGAGTGAACTGGCCAAAGCGACCAACGTTCCCAAGTACACGATTCAGTTTTACCTGCGTGAAGGCCTCCTTCCGAAGCCGCCTCTGAAGCGAAAGAAACTCGCAGACTACGACGAAAGCTACGTGCATGAAATAGAATTTATCAAAGACCTGCAGGAAAACCATGACTTGCCGGTTTCCGTGATCAAGCAGATCATCAGGCGACAGCGCAAAGTATCGAAATTGGAGCGCTCGCTATTCCGCCTTCAGACCAAGTACCTTAGTCCCAAGGCCCACCTGCTTACGGGAGGAATGTCGGGAGAAGAGAATTTCATGGAGGCGACGGGGCTAGGAGCAAAGTGGCTTCAAAAAACAGAAGAATGGGGCATCATCAAGCCGGAGCTGCGAGATGGAGTGAAAAGGTACAATTTCGATGACTTAATGCTTGGTAAGTTGATAGTGGAGATGGACAACATCGGCCTTGGTCCCAAGGACGGAGCCAATCCTGAAGCCCTTCTGCATGCCGTCGAACGATTTCGGGAACTCCTACAGCAAATCAACGGTTACTTTGCCGAGCGTTACTGGGGAAAGCTCTCTGTGAGCCAGTTTCACGAGAAAGGAACGCAAGCGCTCGAGATTTACTCTATCTATTGCTATCACTTGTTTCGCAAATTGTGTCGAGAAGACACGCGGGAACGGATAGCTCGTATGGAACAGAGTAAGCAGAGTGATCGCTAAAGAACCGAGGGGCTGTCGCCCTCTACCGATTTCCGCCGACTCGTCCAGAACTTCGACGCA
>JBKQMK010000030.1:0-7645 GCA_052146735.1 Desulfomonilaceae bacterium
AGGAATTCTTAAGGCCCTGAACAGACTCCTCTGGGAGGGACTTATGTCACCGTCCGAGCTTGCCGATCGCAGGTCTTTGGCCAAGACGCTTTACATGCCTGTCTTTGAGTGTCGATCCTGCGGCGACGTACAATTCTCGAAAGTAGAGAAATGTCCCCGATGTGGCACACGGATGAAGACATTGAGCGGAGAAAAGTCAGATTTCAGCTATTAGCATCTGTCCGCTAGCACCCTCACAGGGGGTGGCATGTGGAATGCTCCACAAGGAGAGGTCGGAGAGAGCTCTTTACGAAACTAGAAGTCGCTGCAAAGCCCGTGCTCGATGACATTCGGCTCTTCAGGAAATGTTCCAGTGATCAAGGCTTACGCTGTCCTAGTTGCGGAGGGCTCATGAGAATCTGAATACGTCAAGAGTGGTCATGGGCAGATCACTCAGCATGGCCCTTCCATTGGAGATTCTGACAAATCTTTTAGGCAATGGCTGAACAATGGGTGAGGACAGACAAATAAACGGGAGGGACATTCTTAACGATCTCCGATCAGGGATGGCAGACTCGGAGCTGCTAGTGAAGTACAAGCTATCGGCAAAATCTCTTCAGACTGTTTTCAAGCAGCTGGTGGCGAGCAAGGCTGTCAGTCGCACTGAGCTTTACAAAATTTCCTCATCTTACAGGGATAGAGCTGATCGTATCACAGGGCGAAGGCATCCTAGGGCGGACCTGGCCGTTCGTGTACCCATATATGACATGGGATCTGGAGCCATCGGCTTATTGAGGGACATCTCGGAAAAGGGGCTTCGTGTGGCTGGAATTGAGTCCAGCGTCGGGCAATCAAAGACATTTCAAATTCCCATCGACATGTTCATGCAGGCCGAGCCGCTATTGATTATCGCCGAGTGCAAGTGGTTTGAATTAAAGGAGAGAAAAAAGAAATACTTTGTGGCCGGGTTTGAGATAATGGATCTTTCAGAGACAGACAGCTTGGTCCTCCGCAATTTCATCAAGTTCCTACTGGACAGTGACTCAGGCGAATGGCAAACAATTGGGTGAAAAGATGACCGACACCTGGGACATTGCGGTGAGCAAATATCTGGTCTCAGCCAGGTCTTGTACGCATCTTGTACATGCATTAAAGGATCAACAACGGATTACCAGAGATTTGAAGGGGCAATCTTGCCTTTAACACAGGAATAGGGGACGGAGGCTCGGAAGAGATTCGGGGGGATCAATATGAAAGAAAGAATCATTAGGAAGGAGATCGTCAAAGACATTGCCCTCGGAATGTCTGACTCGGAACTCACCCAAAAGTACAATTTGTCGAGAGATCAGCTTCGATCTATATTCAAGCAGCTTGCCAAAATTCGCGAAAGAAGAATTCGAATGCTAGTCGGCGACCTCAGATCCAGAATGGGTGCTTCGGAACTCATGACAAAATATCAGCTCTCAGCAGAAGGGCTAGCAAAAGTTTTCAAATGCCTTCTTGAGGCAAACGCTGTCGGTCAAGCTGAATTCGAGACTTTCAGGTATTTTGACGTCGAACAGAGAACTAAACGGGATTCGCGTGGTACACCGAGAAATTACCCAATTCCAGTGGTTACGATCTGCGAAGTTGGCAAGCCGGGCACAAGGTATCGAGTACTAGATATTTCTGAGAACGGGATAGGTATTGTCGGTATTAGAGCTCAAATCGACGAGATGAAATCCCTTGCCGTCATCGGCGATGAATTTGGGGAGATAGCCCCGTTTGAATTCGAGGCAAAATGCCGTTGGGCAAGGGAGCTAGAACCTGATGGACGGATGTGTGCGGGATTTCAAATCACGAGGGTGGGCGAACAAGACCTGTTGCGGCTTAGAGAATTCATTCAGGGGTTCACTTTTGGGCTTGAAGGAGCCTAAGGTACTATGGGCCAACAATAGCCGGTATAGGTCCTTTCAAATTTGTGGGGATGGCGGTCGAAATGTGCCGCACCAGTTTTATGTATTTGCCATACCTTCACACACATTCTTGTGCTCCTCGATTTTCCTCATGCAGTGCTAAAGGAGGCTAGGCAGAAGAATTCGTAAAATGACAGCTGCGAACCTCACAAGCGGGTAATTCACGCTAATAAAGCCATTCTCCCGCATTTTCGTTCACCGTCTTCCCGTTTTATTTACTGACTCACCCCGAATGTCTGCCGATCCCACCTCGAAGAAACTCAGAAGAATAAAACCCGCCACTCGCTAATGCCAAGGATGGCACCTGGGAGTGTAACCATCCTATTTTACTGACCCGCCACCGTGGCGACCGCTATGGTGAACAGGGCGTTGGTCTGCATCCTGCCCCTAGAAACACCGGAAAGCTGTTGCGTCGATAAGTCAGCTCACATTAGGCGGTGGCTTGTCCATGTGCTTCAGCCTTTCCGTTTGCAAGATGTCATCAAGCTGTGTTCGGGTAAGGCACAACTGGGAAGATAACGTTTGACCTCTGTACCCTGAGAGAGGTATTCTCAGATACGGGGGACGGTCCTCGTTTTTATCGCCTACTCCCAGTCCTGTCTTCAGGGTAATCCATTTGGGACAAGGTGGCTTCCCTCTGATGAAGAGACCCCGATCAACTGTTAATCAAAATGTCAATAGCGCCAGGAACCGCGACCCTTGGGGGGTTGCGAGCAAATCCGGATAAAGGTTACCGGAGGTTGTGTCATGCGGAAACGAGTCGATTTGACTCCAGCTCGGTGGCCCTGGGCAGCCCTCTTTGTGGGGATGACTGTGGTTCTCTTGGCTGGGACGTATGCGTATTACACGCGTGAGACTGAACGAATACGTCAAGAGAAGTACCAAACCCTCTCGGCCATTGCGGAGATGAAGACCTGGCAGATCAGGCAATGGCGACAGGAACGACTGGCGGATGTCCAGACCCTTGCAAATAGCCCTTTTTTTAAGAGGGCATTAGAAGAGTGGCTCCGAAACCAGAAAAATGAAGTGCTCCACAGGGACTTGAGGGATAGGCTAGTCTCTGACCAGCAAGTGGGGGGTTACGTAAATGCCGTTCTTCTCGATGTAAAAGGCCACGTACTGCTGTCTGCTAAAGGCAAACCCGAGGCATCTGGCTCAGAGGAGAAGCAGGCTTTGCAGGAGGCTCTCGCTAAAGGCTTCCCAGTGTTGACCGAACTTTACCGCAATCCACAGGGCACTGCCTTGATCGACGCTGTCGCCCCAATTTTGGACCCGAAGGGACAACCAATCGCCGCTGTGTGTTTCAGGAGCAAAGCGGAGTCTCTCCTGTATCCGTTGGTCCAGTCTTGGCCAACCCCTAGTCGGACAGCCGAAACACTATTGATCCGTAAGGACGGTGACGAAGTCCTTTATTTGAACGACCTCAGATATCGACCCGGCACTGCCCTCTCTTTGCGAGAACCTCTTGCGCGAACTGACCTCCCGGCGGCACAGGCAGTGCTAGGCAAGCAGGGGATATTCCGGGGCGAGGACTACCGTGGGGTGGAAGTGGTGGCAGACCTGCGCCCTGTTACCGATACTCCCTGGTTCATGGTGGCCAAGGTGGATGCGAGCGAGATCTTGGCAGAGGTTCGCCAGCGAGGTATAGACACAGCCCTATTTGCCGGGCTTTTTATCCTGTTGGCCGGGAGTGTGACCGCGTATGGTTACAGACATCGGCAGGCTTGGCTCTATCAAAATCTTCACCGGTCGGAGCGAGATCGACGAGAGGCTCAGGAGAAGTTTCGGACGACCCTCTATAGCATAGGGGATGCGGTGATAGCCACAGACACAGAGGGTCGGGTGGAGCAGATGAACCCAGTGGCTGAGCGACTCACGGGGTGGCTGGAGACCGAGGCCAAGGGAAAACCCCTGATTGATGTCTTTCACATCGTCGACGAGGAGCGCCACGAGCACGCGGAGAACCCAGTGCAGCGCGTATTGAGAGAAGGAGTGGTAGTAGGGCTAGCCAATCACACGGTTCTCGTCTCCCGAGATGGTACAGAAAGCCCCATTGCCGACAGTGGCGCTCCCATCCGGGACGAAGACGGCGTCATTGTCGGTGTAGTGCTCGTTTTTAGTGACCAGACTGAGGAACGTGCAACCCAACGGGAGCTAGAGCAAAGCGAAAAACGCTACCGATCATTGTTCGAAAATATGCTGGACGGATTTGCCTATTGCAAGGTGCTGTTCGAAGAAGGAAAGCCCCAAGATTTTATTTATCTCTCAATCAACAATGCGTTCGAATCAATCACCGGCTTGAAAAGTGTTGTAGGGAAGAAGGTATCAGAGGTGATACCCGCATTAAAGCAGTCCAATCCTGATGTCTTTGATATCTATGGCAGAGTGGCCCTGACCGGGAATCCGGAGAAGTTTGAAACCTATGTAGCTCCGCTGGGGAAATGGTTCTCTGTGGCTGTGTATTGTCCGCAAGAAGAACACTTTATTGCTTTATTTGACGATATCACCGAACGCAAGCGTATGGAAGAGAGCTTAAAGAATGGTCAACGCATGATGAAGAGCATTTTGTCCACATCACCTTTGGCGATAGGTCTTACAGAAAACAGGAGAGTCAAATGGGTGAACAGAGCTTGGGAGGAGATGTTCGGCTTTGAAAAACAAGATTACTTGGGACAAGATGCGTCGATCGTTTACCCCTCACAGGCAGAGTATGAAACGGTAGGCAAAGAGCTTTACACGACCCTCAGCCTTGGGGGTGTCACTCAAGCCGACGCGCGGTTCATGCGACAAAACGGTTCTGTTTTTGAAGGCCATATAAGGATGAAAGCTCTCGACCCCTCTGATCCTGATCAAGGAACCATCGCCGTCATCATGGATATATCAGACAGAAAGCAAGCCGAGGATTCCCTCAAGACCAGTGAGCACAGGCTTGAGATGGCATTACGGGGAGCTGACCTCGGTCTTTGGGACTGGAATGTGCGGAGCCGTACTGGTTTCGTGAATTCACGCTCGGCAGAGATTATCGGATATTCACTTGATGAGATTGAGCCGACTTTTGATTTTTGGGCAAGCCGTTTGCATCCCGATGATAACCAAATGGCTCTACAGAAGGTCTTCGATTGCCTGTCAGGGGTAACCGAATATTATGAGGACGAGTACCGGGTGAGAACTAAGACAGGTGAATTGAAATGGATACTCTCTCGCGGAAAGGTCGTGGAGCGTGACGAGATTGGCAGAGCGGTACGGATGACCGGAACTTACCTTGACATAAGCGCACGCAAGCACACTGAAGAAGCGTTACGTGCGAGCGAAGAACGTTATCGGACCGTCGCCGACTTTACCTACGACTGGGAGTATTGGATAGACTCGGACCAAAACCTCTTGTATGTCTCGCCTTCCTGCGACCGCATTACGGGCTATTCAGCGCGCGAATTTTTCGATGACCCAAAGTTGATGGAAAGAATTGTTCATCCTGATGACTTCGACGAAGCGATGAACCATCGCCAGGCAGCCTGGGAAACTGATTATAATGCCTCGTATTCTTTGGATTTCCGGATTATTCATCGGGATGGACAGATACGGTGGGTCAATCACGTTTGCAGACCGGTGCACCGGACGGACGGAAAGCCCTTGGGAAGACGGGTATGCAACAGGGATATCACTGACCGTAAGCGATCCGAACTGGCTCAACGGCGTCTTGCCACTGCCGTGGAACAGGCTGTCGAAGCAATTGTTATCACGGATGCCCTGGGAAACATTGAGTATGTCAATCCCGCTTTCGAGCATATTTCCGGTTACACACGGGAGGAGGTTCTTCATGAGAAGCCGAGCCTGCTGAAGATCGAGGACTTTAATGAGCCGCTTCATCAGGAAATTAGAGACAGGCTATCGAGAGGTGAAAGTTGGGCAGGCCGGTTAGTCAAGCGGCGCAAAGACGGTGCTTCTTATGAAGAGGATGTGACGATCTCTCCCGTGCGGGATTCTTCAGGAACCATTATCAACTTCGTTGCAGTAAAGAGGGATGTTTCTCAAGAAGTGGGACTACAAAGGCAACTTCTACAAGCCCAAAAAATGGAGGCCATAGGGACTCTGGCCGGAGGCATCGCTCATGACTTCAACAACATCCTTCAGGTTGCTCTGGGGTACTCGGAACTGCTGCTGACAGGGAAATCCGGAAAAGATCCGGATTACGATGATCTCCAGAAGATCAACCAAGCGGCTCGCAGTGGTGCCGACCTTGTTCGCAACCTCCTTACCTTCAGCAGAAAAGTCGAACCCAAGCCGGTGCCAATGGACTTGAACAACCAGGTCCGGAACGTAGAAAAGCTTCTGCACCGTACTATTCCAAGAATGATCGACATTCGACTGGAACTGGCAGACGACCTCGATAGGGTAAACGCTGACCCGGGGCAGATCGAGCAGATTATTATGAACTTGGCCGTGAATGCGAGGGATGCGATGGGAGAAAGAGGTTCCCTGACGATAAGGACGGAAGACGTGATCCTCGACGAGGAATACTGCCGAATGAATGCAGAAGCACGACCAGGTGACCATGTCATGCTATCGGTTTCTGATACGGGCCATGGGATGGACCGAGAGACGCTCCAACACATTTTTGAGCCTTTTTACACGACCAAGGAATTAGGGAGAGGCACTGGCTTGGGGCTTGCCATGGTATATGGGATCGTCAAACAGCACGGCGGCCACCTGACCTGTTACAGTGAGGTGGGAAAGGGGACCACATTCAGGGTCTACTTGCCCGCTATTTTGGCCAAGCCAGAAGATGTTGCGGAATCTGAGGCGGAAATGCCTGCCTTCGGAACTGAAACTTTACTGTTGGTCGATGACGAAGACGTTTTGCGCGTCCTAGGAGAGAGGATTCTGACAAAGAGAGGTTACACTGTCCTCATTGCAGCCAACGGCGAAGAAGCATTGGCTCTTTATAAGGAGAAGAAAGAGCAGATCTCTCTTGTCATTCTTGATCTTATAATGCCTACCATGGGCGGCAAGGATTGTCTCCAGAACCTGCTCAAGATCGACCCAGCAGTAAAGGTCCTTATTGTCAGCGGACATGCGGCCGATAAGACAATGAGGGAATGTGTAAGCCTGGGCGCAAAAGGATTTGTCTCAAAACCCTTCAGGATGAAAGACCTTTTGCGGCAGGTACGCAAGACCTTGGATGAGAGTTGATTTGACTTAGGAGAAGAGCCCATGTCCTTTCCCGCGCAAGGAGAACGCGATATACGAACGAAAAAGATTTTCGAATATCTGACATGCCCCCGCTCAGAAAACCGGGCAGAATTGTTGCCAGGTGCCTTATAATCCATTTGTTTCGTGATTGGGAATGTCCCGCCAATCGTGGCTGAAAGGAAGAATTCGCAAGATCCCGGCAGTTCGAGCCCCCGAAGCAGTGATATTGGGTTGGACATTGGCCTTCATGTATTTCTACTCCGCCGGTACCCATCTCGTTCACCGAATCTGCGCGAATACCCTACCGACCTCGCGTCGGAGGAACTGACCACAATAAAATCCACATCTCCCAAACGCTAAGGATGGAATTTGGAAGCGTAACCATTTTATTTTACTGACACGTCGCCGTGACGACTGCTGAGGCGAAAAGAGCCTTTCGCGACGCTGGGCCAAGAAGAACGCAGGAAAAGAGAGCGCCGACAAGCTAGCTCACGTTAGGCTATGCTCCATAGGCACTATGC
>JBKQMK010000031.1:0-4379 GCA_052146735.1 Desulfomonilaceae bacterium
CAGGACCTCTAAGGTCTGTGCCTTGATCCTGATGGGTGACTGGTGCGGTGAGGAAACTACCGACACCAACCGAGAGAAATACCGGCAAAGGCGAAGAGCAGGCGCTGACGGACGCTGTACGCAACACCGCTGTACCCTCAGCAAGGAAACCATTCTTTCCTTGCAACAGGGATGCTTTTCCCCTTGACAGAGGGCCTTTTAATGGGTGACCCCTCTCATTTTCAAGGATTACTTGTCGGGGCCGAGCAATGCTGATAAGATGCACATATTACAAAGAGAGTGCTTGCAGGAGTGATGTATGGAAACAGTAACCGTCTCTCCTAAATTCCAGGTGGTCATCCCGAAAAAGGCGAGAGAGGTCCTCGGTCTTCAAGTCGGGCATAAGATTCAAGTCATAGTCTATGAAAACCGCATCGAGCTGATCCCTGTCAGACCTGTTCAGTTGGCACGCGGTTTTCTGAAGGGAATTAACACGGACGTCAAGCGTGAGGCGGATCGGCTATGAACGTTGTTGACTCATCCGGGTGGCTGGAATACTTCGCGGACGCTCCCAATGCTGGTTTCTTTGCTCCCGCGATCGAGAACAAGTCCGAATTGGTTGTGCCGACCATAAGCATTTACGAAGTGTTCAAGCGCGTCGTTCAGCAGCGGACTGAAAATGAAGCGTTACAGGCTGTAGTAGCGATGCAGCAAGGGTTGGTGGTTGATCTGGGGGTTACCCTGGCGTTGGAGGCGGCTAGATTATCGCACCAACTAAAGCTCCCAATGGCTGACAGCATTATGCTCGCGACTGCTCAGACTTACAAAGCCGAACTGTGGACTCAAGATGTCGATTTCAAAGGCATCGAGGGCGTAAATTACATCGAAAAGCAATAAAAATCTCAGGGACCTTATCTTGACACTTCGGAATCCATTGTCGTCCATTTGACGACATAATCAGCGATAACAGTCGCTACTATCACGACCCCGTCCTACTCGCTTCCCATCCGACCTTCTGACCAAGTCCGGACACAATATGTGCCCCTATTTCTCGAAAAGCGTCTCCACTCCTGTCCAATCGGGCGGGACGCCGTTCACCATGTAATTGGCACAGCGCTTCAGATAGAGTGAACAGAGGGGGACGCTCTTAGAAAACTAAGCTGCCGCACAAATCAAATAGATGTAGAAAGGGAATTAGGGCTGTCACTCACAGAATTGGTCCCGCCGCGCAGGTACAGAAGATTGCTCGAGAGAATAACTACGGACTTTTGGAAGACGTTCTTAGTTATTTAAGGACGTCCCCTTTCAGGCGCTGACGGAGGCTGTAAGCAACACGGCCGTACCCTCAAGCAAGGAAACGATTCTTTCCTTGCTACAGCGGAGCTTTTTCCCTTGACAGAGGGCCTTTTAATGGGTGACCCCTCTCTCTGTAATTCGGGGGAACGCAACAGTAATTTCGTTGGTCAAGGCTTGCGCTTTTCGAAAACGGTCCTGTGAAGAAGCTTCGACAGGCAATCAGGACAGAATGACCCTCGGATGATGTAGCCTTTATGACAACCGTCGAGAGGCTGGTAGGGACCTGAGCAAAGGACAAACCTGGAAGGCCACGAAGGAGATCGCTGTAAAACAGTGTCGTGTCCCACGAATTCCATGACCTATCTCGATGACATTCAAATCTGCCTAGAGTCGCCCCTATAGCCATCCTTAGCGCATTTTCTATTTAATGATTGACAAATTAGGTTAATCATGGTTTTCTGTAATGGAGAACAAATGATCTCCTGATGATTTCAGCGTACATGCCTTACTGCGAAAAAAAGGTTCTATTCATCCTAGCCTGATGATTTTAACCGGTCAAACCAACCAACTGGGAACGAGGCGTTTTAAGTCTGAATCCGCATTTGATTTCATGAAGATCTGGCCCCAAAGCGACTAGGAGTCCTAATTCAGCATGAAGACTGCACTGCCTCACGGCCTGGATTCCGTAGTCCAGGGACAATGTGATGGTGTTCAGCGGTTATCTGTTAGGCGGAAGTTCATTCTTTATTGAAGCGAAAGGAGACCCAATGATTGAAACAGAGGACCAGCGGCGCTGGTGGTTCGCTACTCATCCGGAGTATAGCTGGAGCCGCAGAGGATTCAGAAGTGAAAGCAAGGTAGATCCGAGAGACGTCGACAAATATGTTGACGAGGCCCTCAAGTACGAGAAAGGGCCCGTCGCGGATCTGCTGAAGTCCGTTAAGCGAAACTTTGGTACCGAGGCCTACCACAACGAGCATAACCAGCGGCCGAAGGAGCCTCAGGCAACGATTGGGCCGCCCAAACCGCCTGGCCTTAGTGATCGTGCTCGATATGTTTTGGACGTTGTGTGTCCTGGCCTGACCAAGGCGTATGATAGATGGCGAACCGGTTACTACAAGGCATATCCGTGGGCTCCAGGTCCTCTTTACGATGCACTTCCAGATTTGATGAGTTTAGTGCCCATCGGCCTCGCGAAAATTCAAGCAGCCCTGGCGAAGGCAGTAAGCTCGGCCGAGATTGCTGCTTTACAGAAGGCACGGCAAGAGTTACTTAAAATCTGGGATTATGCAAATTTCCCTCGAGGATCGGCCATTGAAGACCACTTGGGCCGGAATCTTCCGCGTACCTTCAAGGGCATTGATCAGTTTGAGAACGGGGTTGTAACGAGTATTAAGAGCATGGATCTCCGCCTGAACTCGTATCAGGATGGTTCCAAGATTCTTTCGCAAGGCCGGAAGTATGTTGATAATCTTGTCAACTTCGACGGAGCGGCGATGAAAGGCTATGAAATTACGGTTGAACAAATAACCGAAAGGGTCTTACGGATTGGAGTGCCCCCTGGAGCCACAGAAATTCAGAAGTCCGCTTTCAAAGCTGTCGTCAAATACGGTAAGCAAAACGGAATCAAAGTGGAGGTTATCAGAGTACCATGAAATTCGCAGGAGCATACAAAAGACAGAAGCAAATATATATTAGCCCGATGTCGAAAACGACAATGGGTCTTTGGATCGGCACGTCTCCAAGAGTTGTTGTTGATGAGACTGAACCTCCCTCAATAAAAGGGAAATACGTAAGAGAAGCTCTGAGACGTTCCGAAGAGGGGGTACCTCATCCTACAGACTTGGACAGCTCCTTCGACGATTTTCTGAAGGAGATAGGTATTAAATCGTGGAGCAAATTCGCTAAGACTGCCCTGAGATGCAGCATCAAACTTGAAGGAGATCAGTTGTCATTTCTTCCATATAGGAATTCGGGTCCCAAGGAGAACTACAACTTTGTACCAATTAGGGATCGAGAAATGACCATTTCCATCGACGCGTCCGATGAAGAGTTGGGCCTCATCCTGGAAAAGGCTTTCGACGCTTGTGAATAGGCAGGCAAGGGAGATGCTTATGAACATAAGAGGACTCATCTGGATATTAATCTCCTGCTTGTCCCTGGTCGGAGGCTGCTCGAGGGGAAACGACCTTAACCCATCGCAGTTTACTGGCGAGTATGCAGAAGCATTGCGAAACGCGACTCCAGAACTCCGAGTCGAAATTGTTCGCGATCTGGAATTAAAGATCGTTAGCAAAGAAGGCAGCGTTTCCAGACGCTTTCTTTATAATGCTTATGACAACTATAAGCTGAATCCCAAGGAAAAGAATGCAATCATAATTGAACATGTGACCGCCGGCTTACAGCAATCAACCTCTGAAACTATCGACGAGCAGCGAATAATCCCCGTTATAAAAGATGTAAGCTGGTTGGAAGCTGCGAAACAATCGGTGCGGGGCATGGGCGAGACAGACCTTCCCGCATATGAAGACCTGAACAATGATCTTGTTATCATTTATGCGGAGGATTCCGCAAAGAGCATTCGCTATATCAGGCAATCTGAGGTAATCAAATTGAAGGTCCCCAGGAGTGAATTTAAGAAACTGGCTTGCGACAACTTGAGAAGCATTCTGCCAAAAATGGAACCTAAGAGACAAGCGGATTTTTATATGATAACGGCCGGGGGAGATCACGAAACGAGTTTACTGCTGCTTGACGAGATTTGGAGCAAGGACCGCATCGATGTGAACGGCGATTTTGTCGTGGCAATACCAGCGAGAGGTTTGCTGTTTGTGACAGGGAGTAAAAGCAAAGAAGCGATCGAATTGCTGAAGGGATTCAGCAAGAAGGCTTATGATGATGGCCCATATCGGCTCACGCCGAAGCTCTTCGTTCGTCGTGACGGGAAGTTCACGCAATTTGAGGAATAGAACAGATGGGGTCGCCCATTAAAAGGCCCTCTGTCAAGGGGAAAAGCATCCCTGTTGCAAGGAAAGAATGGTTTCCTTGCTGAGGGTACAGCGGTGTTGCGTACAGCGTCCGTCAGCGCCTGCTCTTCGCCTTTG
>JBKQMK010000032.1:0-32524 GCA_052146735.1 Desulfomonilaceae bacterium
CACGTGGAATTTGATGTCATAAACAGCATGCGAGGTCTTACGGTAGTTCTTCATAATACCGCAAGCCTACTGAAGTCTTCGCCTAAAGGCGAGGGATTTTCTCCCATTCCCCGAGGGGGACATTAAAGGTACCAGCGCTTCGGGACGGAACGGAAAAGAAAATCCCGCTGGAAGACATCGTTCCGGGCGATGTGGTCCTCGTCAGCGGAGGCGAGGTCATTCCGGGCGACTGCCTGGTGCTCGAATCCAACACTCTCTATGTGGATGAAGCCACGTTGACTGGTGAAACGTATCCGGTAAGAAAATCGGTTACGGCGGTCGACCCGGAAACACAGCTTTCTCAGCGCAAAGGTGTTCTCTGGATGGGAACACACGTGGTCAGTGGGAGCGGCAAAGCCTTAGTTGTCAACACGGGCACGCAAACCGAGTTCGGCAAGGTGTCGGAGCGGCTTAAACTTAGGCCGCAGGAAACGGAATTTGAACGGGGGGTAAGGCAATTCGGGTATTTCCTGATGGAAGTGACCCTGATGCTGGTGATTGAGATCTTTGCGGTCAACGTATATTTGCAGCGTCCGGTTCTGGACTCGTTTCTCTTTTCTCTTGCACTAGCTGTAGGATTAACCCCTCAACTGTTACCGGCGATCATCACCATAAACCTGGCCCACGGGGCAAAGGAGATGGCGAGAGGGAAGGTGATCGTTAAAAGGCTCGCCTCCATTGAAAATTTCGGGAGCATGAACGTGCTCTGTTCGGACAAGACCGGCACTCTAACTGAGGGGGTGGTTCGTCTTCACTCAGCGCTCAATGTAAATGGCGAGTCAAACGAGAAGGTCCTTCTTTATGCCTACATAAATGCCTTCTACGAGACGGGCTTCGTGAACCCCATCGACGAAGCCATTCGGGCCTACCGTCAGTTCGACGTCTCCACGTACCAGAAGGCGGACGAAGTGCCTTACGACTTTGTGCGCAAACGTTTGAGTATCCTAGTAGCCACAGGAGATGCGCACCTCATGGTTACTAAGGGCGCGCTACGTAATATCCTCGAAGTGTGTTCCACAGCGGAGACGGCCACGGGACAAATCGTAGATATTGTTTCGGTGCGCGACGAAGTAGAGCGTCACTTCGAGGAGTTTAGCAGCAAGGGCTGCCGAACCCTGGGAATTGCCTACAGGGACGTGGGATCTGAATCCACCATCAACGTGAAACACGAAACCGGCATGACGTTCCTAGGATTCCTGGTCCTCTTCGATCCACCTAAGGCCGACATCGTGGAGACTATCGGGCTGCTCAAGCGCCTTGGTGTTTCATTGAAGGTTATCACGGGCGACAACCGACTCGTGGCTGCCAATCTTAGTCAGCAGATCGGATTGACGAATACCCAGATCCTGACAGGTCCTGAACTCAGGCGTATGAGTAACGAGGCTTTGGTAAGGAGAGTGGTTGAAGTGGACATCCTAGCCGAGATTGAGCCGAACCAAAAGGAGCGCATTATCCTTGCTCTCAGGAAGGCAGGAAATGTCGTGGGGTACATGGGTGACGGCATCAATGATGCGTCAGCGCTCCACGCGGCAGATGTCAGCATTTCTGTGGAGACTGCCGCGGACGTCGCCAAAGAAGCGGCTGATATTGTTCTGCTGGAAAAGGACTTGAGCGTCCTTGTGCAAGGTGTGAGAGCAGGTAGGATGACCTTTGCCAACACACTGAAGTGTGTATTCATGGCGACAAGCGCTAATTTCGGAAACATGTTCAGCATGGCAGGCGCATCGCTTTTCCTGCCTTTTCTTCCGTTGCTGCCGAAGCAGATTCTGCTCACCAATTTAATGACTGATTTCCCGGAGATGGCAATCGCGACTGACAGCGTGGACAGTGAAATGGTGGAGCAGCCCCGGCGCTGGGATATTAAGTTCATTCGCAAGTTTATGCTGGCATTCGGTCTCTTGAGTTCGGTATTTGACTACCTTACCTTTGGCTGCCTTCTGCTCGTCCTCCATTCTACCGTGGATCAATTCAGAACTGGTTGGTTCATGGAGTCGGTGATCTCGGCCTCTTTGATTGTGCTTGTGATTCGGAGTCGGAGAGCTTTCTTTAAGAGCAAACCGGGAAAGTATCTTGTGTTGGCCACCCTGGTGATCGTTGTCATTACGCTGTTTTTGCCGATTTCACCGCTTGCGGGCCTGCTTGATTTTCAGCCTCTACCGCTTTCATTTCTCCTCATGCTGGGAGCAATCTTGCTCATTTACATTATTGCAGCGGAATTGTTGAAGAAAGCCTTTTACGCAAGAGTAAGACTTTGAATGATCCGAGAAGGCTTTTGCGCCGAGTCTTTGTCCCCTTTTCGATGCACCTGTCACAGAGTTCAACCAAGTCGCTGCGAAAAGCCATATCAATTATCCTTTTCTCATCGGTGTGGCAATTATGCTTCTGCCTCTGAAAGAGATTGTGTAAGAACTCAATATCAAAGCGGCCAACTTTCGGAAATTTATAAACAGCGGACAGCAAGCGCATAGCTCGCCATGCACGGACTTATTAAGTTGCCTTTGGATTCGCGGATTCCCAAAGACTCAACAATTGGCTTCGGTGGTACTCAAATTTCGTGGAGAATGCACTGTCCTGTGTACGCGCAAACTCTCGCCTGCATCGAGCCATCTGAAACATTTCTCGAAGCACAGGATCGGGTAGGCTTTTGATGTTGAAACCGACGTCCAGGGGCGCATCGTCGCTGTTCGCCCCCTCCATGTACGCGACTTCTTCCACGTTTTGGTCGAGGACCGTAACCCGAAACCACCCAACGCCTTTATCGTCACACTGGAACCCCATTGCGATCTCTTGGACGACAAAGCGTACCCGGACGTTGGTCGAAGATTTCGGCCAGATCATTCTTGCCATTTCTACGAGAGCCGAAGCCCACGCACGAAGATTCGTCAGCATGGCGACCTCCGCGATCTTGATTACAGGATCGTTTACAAGCCACTAAACAACAGATGGGTCCCAATTCAACGCTCCTCGATTGATCTACAGAAGGAAAAAAATCTCACTCCCCCTTTATTATTGTCAGACATATTATAACCGTTTCCGCTCCCTCCGTTGTCAAGAATTCGTCCTCAAATGCTTATTCATGGTCCGCTTCTGAGCATATAGTGGTTTGCCCGGGGGGGGGGCGCGAAAGCTTGAATTTCAGTTTAACATGGGCTATAGCTCTGATCCAAAGTCCCAACAGAAGGGGGCGCGAATGAGAATTTCCTGCCGAGTTTTTCTTGCTGTGTCCATGATGTTACTGGCCACTTTACCGTCCACGGCTGCCGAAAGCGACATTAAGCTGCCAAACCCCGTCTTTGTGGGCAAACTTTCATTTGAAGCCGCTGTGGTGCGAAAACAATCGGTGCGTGACCTGAGTCGAGCGCCCCTGACAATGGCTCAAGTTTCTCAGATCTTGTGGGCAGCCAATGGTAACCTCCCGGCGGACGCAATAACGGGGGCCACCACGAAGGTCATTACGTCCGCGGGGGGATTGTATCCGCTTGAGGTCTTTCTGGTATGCGGACAAAACACGGTCGGGGAACTTCCCGCGGGTGTGTACAGGTACGATCCGCAGGGTAATTCAGTAAGACCTATTGCAACAGGGGACAATCGGAATTTGTTGGCCCATGCTGCGCATCGCCAGCTCTTTCTGGCCCAAGCGCCCGCTCTGGTCGTGATTGGAGCAGTGTTTCAGAGAACTACTGCGAGGTACGGCGACCGTGGTATGCAGTATGTATACATGGACGCGGGAGCGGCAAATCAAAATGTATTCCTCCAGGCCGAATCGCTCGGGCTTCACTGCGCGACCGTGGGAGCATTTGTCGATGCTCAGGTGGCCGGGGCTTTGAAACTGCCCACCGGCGTGACGCCTCTCATGATTCTCGCGGTCGGGAAATAGGAGAGTCCGGCAAAGCGGGGAAAAACCCCTGCGAACCTCACTGCTCCTGTTTATCCTTGACATCACGGTCGAAATGACGATAATCTGCGGCGATACCATCGTTTTCCCCCTTTAAAATTTGATCATTAGGTAAGGAGGTAGGTGCATGGAATGGGTTGTGTATGTGGCCCTCATCTGCGGGGCCCTGGGTGTGGCTTACAGTCTGCTCACCGCAGGCTGGGTCTTCAAACAGGATGCCGGCAATCAGCGTATGCAGGACATCTCCAGCTACGTGGCGGAGGGCGCGATGGCGTACCTTGCCCGCCAGTACAAAGTGGTGGCCATGATAGCCGTCATCCTCGTCATCATCCTGTGCTTGACGTTGGGCCTGATGCCGGCCGTCGGGTTCATTGTCGGTCTAGTAGGCTCCGGTCTTGCTGGCTTCCTGGGGATGACAGTTTCTACAAAGGCCAATGTGAGGGTGGCCGCTGCCGCGGGCAGAAGCCTGCCTGATGCAATGGACGTCGCGTTCAAGGGCGGATCCGTCACGGGCGTCGTAGTTACCGGCCTGGCGCTTGTCGGAGTCGCAGGATTCTATTGGGTCGCCAACAGGTATGATCCCGATCCGCACAAACTCTTCAGCGCTCTTGTCGGATTGGGCTTCGGAAGCTCACTCATGAGCGTCTTCGCCCGTGTGGGCGGCGGCATCTATACGAAAGCCGCCGACGTAGGCGCGGACCTGGTGGGCAAAGTAGAAGCCGATCTCCCCGAAGACGATCCCCGCAACGCAGCCGTCATCGCGGACAACGTTGGTGACAACGTGGGTGACTGCGCGGGTATGGCCGCGGACCTGTACGAGACGTACACGGTAACACTCGTGGCAGCTATGCTTCTCGGCAACACGATCTTCGGGAAGTCGTCAGCGTTCTACATGCCTCTCCTCATCGGCGGCGTGGCGATTATCGCATCAATCGTCGGAACCTTTTTCGTAAAATTGAGCAGGACCAAACCCGAGAAGGATCTCTACATAATGGGATCCCTGTACAAGGGTTTGGCCGTGTCCGGAGTTCTGGCTGCGATCTTCTTTTACATTGTAGCCACATTGCTGCCTCTCGGAGCACCACTTAAGGGCGCACCCTTTATAATCGCTCCGATCAACATCTTTTGGATGGCTGTCCTCGGTCTGGTTCTCACAGGTCTGACCGTTGTCATCACTGAGTACTTCACCGGCATGTACGGCCCGGTCAAGTACGTGGCGAACGCCAGCGTCACCGGACATGGGACCAACATCATCGCTGGGCTCGCCATCAGTATGATCTCAACGGTCCTACCGGTCATCGTGCTCGCAATATCCATCATGATCGGGTACGGACTTGGCGGCGGCTTCTCCGGTAGTACCGGCACCGGTCTTTACGGCATTGCCGTTACGGTCGTCTCTATGCTCTCCATGACAGGAATGGTCGTTGCGATAGACTCGTACGGTCCAATTACGGACAACGCCGGTGGTATTGCCGAAATGGCTGAGTTGTCTGAAGAAGTTCGCAACAGGACTGACCCGCTGGACGCTGTGGGCAACACTACCAAGGCGGTCACAAAGGGTTACGCAATCGGTTCCGCGGCTCTAGCGGCCCTGGTCCTCTTTGCCGAGTATACCCGGGCAATTGAGGAACTGACCGGCAAGGCTATGAGCTTTGACCTCTCCAACCCCAAGATCTTGATCGGCCTACTGATCGGCGGGATCATCCCCTACTTCTTTGCGGCGCTCTGTATGCTCGCGGTTGGAAAGGCCGCAGGAGCGATCGTGGAGGAGGTTCGCCGCCAGTTCCGTGAGATCCCGGGCCTTAGAGAAGGTGTTGAAGGTGTCAAGGCCGAGTACGGCAAGTGCGTGGATCTAGTTACCGCTGCCGCGCAGAGAGAGATGGTCATTCCATCACTGCTTCCCGTCGTGATACCTCTGGTCGTGGCCTTTGTGCCAGGCCTGGGCAAGGAAGCCCTGGGCGGCATGCTCATCGGGAGCATCGTGGTCGGCCTGTTCCTGGCAATTGCCATGACGACCGGCGGCGCCACCTGGGATAACGCCAAGAAGTATATCGAGGACGGTAACCTTGGCGGCAAAGGGAGCGACGCTCACAAGGCAGCGGTCACTGGCGACACTGTCGGCGACCCGTATAAGGACACCGCGGGGCCAGCGTTGAACCCTGTCATCAAGGTGGTCAACATGGTAGCTCTGTTGATTGTGCCCTTTATTCTGAAATAGCAACACACCGGTAGAGCACTACCGGCCAGAAATGCCCCCGTGTTTTTCGAGACGCGGGGGTATTTTTTTGTGTGGGAACAAAACACGAAGATGTTGTGGAGTTTGCAGAGGGTGTTGGCCTATTCCGACGTTCGGAACACAGATTGGTGGGACAGGCATCCTGAAACTGTCTCAAAACTCTTGGGGATCGCGAAATCGTGACACGATACCGATGTAGGCTAGCGAGGCGTCACGCGGTACGGTGCCTGCCTTCTTCGGGGTAATTGCAGAGAGCGTCGGTAAGGGCATGGTTCATGCCTGCCAATCTTCGGCTTATCCGACCGGGGGCAGGTATGAAACCAGCTCCCACAACACATTGTGTACGGTTCTGGTACGTCTGCGACTTTTGAGACAGCGACGGTCACCGGCACCTAGGGAATCAGATCATAGGCGAATATGACACTGCGCGGGCCGGTTAAAGCGGCGAATGGATTTTGTTTGACGAGCATTAGGACCAGAGATCGAAGTCCTTCATTTTTGAAATCTCTTATCCTGAAATCGGAGATTATCCCCTGGCTTTCGACCGTTCTCCACTTTTCTCCAAGCTCTTTTCCATCCCACTCAAGAGCCTGAATTACGCTGCGGCCTTGGGCTTGCTTGATGACCATCAACTCATTTTCGCCGCCGGAGCCGCCGGTTGCGCGAGCAATGAGGATCCTACCGGGCAGGCTTATTTCACGAGCACCGCGCTTGGAAGGAATACGGATTCTCCTGTCCAGACCATACAGCCGGTCAGACACGTGGCACAGAAGACGGTTTTCGCGGTCGAAAACCATTAGCCGCTGGTCTTGATTCAAGATAATTCGTACAAACTGCCCTTGTTTGCCGAGCAGGCCCGAATCGTAGCTCAAGAGCAAAGTTCCCGGCGGGAGCATAAGCTTGCCTGATGGCACGAACTCACCACCTTCGAACTCGAAACGGACCATCTCTCCACTGAACATGTCGTCGCCGTCAGTTCTCTGTCCGACCAGGATCCTTTTCTTGTCCTCCACCGATTCTCTGACGGTCCGTAGGATCATGTTAGGAAACTTGCCGATTACTTTGAAGTTCCTGTTTGTGTATCTGATGACCGCAGATTCAATTCCACTGGGCATTTGGTAACAGAGCAGGAGTTCGTCCACACCGTCCCCGTCCAAGTCCTCGACTTCAGCGCTGATGTAGGCGGCAGGAGGCTGAGAGAATTGAGTTAGGGGCACCAGGCTTCCACCTTCGAAACGGCTTATGGTGATGCCTCCCCGCTCCAGCAAGACCGTTTCGTTTTTCTTGTCTCCGTCAAGATCCCCTATGTCCAAGGCCCAAAGTGCGCCCCCTATGTCAGGGCTCCTCCACGGAGCAGTGTTTTGAGGCAAATCCACGAGGGTGGGAAGCCTGTCCGAACGAGAAATGGGGGCGGAACCGGCGGACTCACTCTTGTAAAATGGCAGTCTCTGACTTCCGTGAAGTCGCGTATTGATACTATTGACAAATAGTTGCAGGACACCCGGCAAGGCGTGAATATTTGCCACTTTCATATCGATTGAGACTACGACGCGACCCGTTCGCATATCCCACATATATCCCTTCATCTGATGACGCGAATCATCTCGAGAGAGGAATCCGTAAATGACCAGATCAGCTCCTGATTTCGAGGCCAAAGTGCGCGCTTCTACGTCACTTGTGGGGGCCGGACGCCCCTTGAGGAGCTCTTCCGTGGCCTTGACCGATTCTGTGCTGAAGTTTTGGTTGAGACCCTCAATCGTAGCTCTGAGTCTCTTGTTGACGTGCTCGCTGAAGCCCTGAAGTTCTTTCTCATCGGCTCCGGGGGCTACTTGAAACGGCAGGACAAGAATTTTTCCGGATTCCGCGCTCAACGCAAAATCCTCGGCGAGGAAAGAGAAGAAGCAAGTAAAGCCAATCACTGCAGTCAGAAAAGCGAGGGCAATTCTGCTCCGAGAAAGAATCATGAGGCCGCCTTGCACGAGTTGTTGTCCTTCAAAAAAAAACCAACTGTTGTATTTACAGTTGGCGTAGGAGGAATAGATTCTTTTCTTGCCTCTCCTTCTTGCAACACCTATGCCAGCCATCAAGAGCAAAGATTGCTTCTATATTTAACTGTCAATATCAATTGGTTACGTCCGTTGTCTCTTTACATTCCCGCTTCGGCCTCGGCTAGGAACTGCTCCAGATTTGTCAAAATTTTTGAACAACGCGGGACCCAATACCTAGTGTGCTGATATAACACATGTTGTTCTGTGCAAAAAATGCTACCTACCCCTGCCGATTTTTTGAACATGTCTCATCGTACCCCAAGAAAGGCCGTCCTTATGTAGTCAAAATTTTTCCGCACCCGATCCTCGCCCTGAAGCGCAGGCCCGTGCCCGGGAATCAGAAGCTCCACCGGCAATTTCTCCAGGCGTTCCACGCTCTGTCCCAGAGCTTTTGCGTCGCCTCCGGGGAAGTCCACTCTCCCCACACCCTGAGCGAAAACCACATCACCGGTGACAAGGACCTTGTGCCTGGGCCAATAGATGGAAAGGCTTCCCGGGCTATGTCCTGGGGTAAGATAGATCTGAAACTCATGTTTGCCCAGAACCAGGTCTCCATCTTTCAGATGGAAGTCTACACGGTAATCAGGCATTGGAAGCCCTTGCTGGCTGTACATGGGGCGACCTGTCCCTTCGATGTATTCTTCCTCTTGCCGGGACATGGCCACTCTCAACGATGTAATACCTCTGAATGTATCCGCCCCCTCGCAATGGTCTGGATGGCCGTGAGTGCAGATGATCAACCTGATGCGCGCTGGATCAACCCCGTCTCCCCTCATACGGCTGAGCAGGTCGTTAACCCGGTGGCGATGTCCCGGATCAATCAAGACGGGGACTTTCCCATCGATGAAAACGCTGTTGCAGTTGTTCTCACGTGGGTCGGCCCAAAGGTAAACATAAAGGTGTTCGGCGATTTTCATCAGTACCAGGCTTTCGTTAAGGTCGGACTTTGAACAATCCTCTAAAGGACACCCCACGCCTTATAGGTTCCGGACGCGCAATCACGGCAGACAAGGTGGCCATCCATTTCCAGCATGCGCGTGTTCACGGTTGCCTCTCCGCAGAGTCCGCACGGCACTGTGGCAACCACTTCTGCGCGTGGCAGCTGTTCAGCGGAGACCTCCCGAATTAGGAAGTAGTCGTGCGGATCGGCCGAGAGAAGCTGCCTGATTGCGCTCTGCCTCAACTCCTCCCACTTTGCCCTTTCAGCGTCCGTGGCCTTGCCGGAATCGAGCCTCGCTTTCAGGGCACGTCGTTCGTCTCGCTCGGGCATAGGGCCCGTAAATGCCACCCGGACCGCGCGGATTGCATTCCGGTCTATGAATGTAAATACCTGCTTCCCCCAATCCTTGAAGATTAGATTTCCTTTCCCAAAGGTGCATCCCAACAGCACTTGAATGGCATCGACAGCGCAGGAATTGTTCTCCACCACAGCCACGACCTCTTCATCTTCGGACGCGCCTATGCCAAGTACTTGCGCGGCGACCTTCGCCGCGACGTATCCTATCGCGAGGCCAGGGCAGAGATGCCCATGGAACCGCACCGCCTCGCGAAAATCGTCAGGCAGATCATCAAGAAAATTCATGTCCGGTACCCTTGATCAGTTGGATTGCAGCCCTACTGGCACGGGACCGCATCCGGGCCCCCCGCTGATTCACGCACGGCACGTGCCGTTCGCCGCACCGTGGTTGGCCTGCCATTCCTCCACCAGTTCGGTGAGGTGTTTTAGAATCCGTGCTGTGGCTCCCCAAATGTTATGTCCCTGCCAACGATAGGAAATAACCTCGATTGGTTCTCCTTTCACGATCCACGTGTCTTCAGTCCTGCGGGCAGGGTCGAAAAAAACTTCCAGAGGGACGGTAAGGAGTCCGGCAATCTCTCGTGCGCTTGGCCGAAAGTCGTACGGATACGGAATCACACCCACGAACGGGACTACGAGAAAGCCTGTAGCCACAGTGTAGAAATCATCCAATTCCCCCATCACTCGTACGTCCTGGGGATCGACACCTACCTCCTCGGCCATCTCACGAAGAGCGCAGGCAAGGACATCCGGATCTGCAAGATCCAGCTTGCCGCCTGGAAACGATATTTCTCCTCTGTGGTGTTCAACAAAGTCGGACCGTTTGGTCAGGAGTACGTGACGTTGCCCGTTCTTGGTAAACAGAGGAACAAGGACTGCGGCCGTGACCATTCCCTCAGGAGAAAGCTCCCTCTTTTCTCGGGACCCTAGCATTTTAGTCAGCTCCTGCTCAAAACAGGGGAGTGTCCATAACGCACTTTGTTTGTTGGTCATTCCTATGGTGCCTGTCGTTTAAGTGATTCTCTCCGTGGGATGCGAACAAAGGTCCAAGTCTGAATCATTATCACGGGCTGGATGAGGTTGCCCAAGGACTGTCGGCTCATTCACCTCGGGTGAACAATGACGAACGGTCCTTGCCACAGGTTCTCGGAAAAGAGAAAATCAAGGCCCAGATTCTCACGTTCCGTCCCCTTTCTTGTCACCGAAACGCCATTCCCAGTCCAGCTCCCAAATCATGACGCTGCGGTCAGCTGATGAGCTGATCACAAAACGTCCGTTAGATGAGAAGTCTACAGAGCTTATTTCGCGCGAATGTCCCTGAAATTCCCTTTGACATTCCCCAGTCTCCACTTTCCATATCCTCAGAACCGTGTCGTTGCCACCTGTAGCCAAGAAGTTCTCATCCGGTGAAAAGACCGCAGCCCTAACACCTGATTTGTCGGCTTCAAGCGTCTTGAGACATATGCCTTTTCGGAGGTCCCACACTTTGGCGGTCCCATCCGTAGAGCCGCTGGCCAACAAATTTCCGCTGGCGGAAACGCTCAGGCACATTATCCTATCCGCATGCCCCTTGAACTCCCGCAGCAACCTTCCCGACGACACCTCCCGTATCTTGACCACACCGTCAAAGCCTGCCGAGGCTATATGCTCGGCTCCACGCACGAATTTTACGGACGTTATTTTGTCGTCATGACCTTTCAGGGTTTTTATGAGGCCCCCATCCGGCAAACGCCAGAGTCTGACTGTCTTGTCCCACGAACCTGAAAGCAGCGCGTTGCCGTCGAGGGAATAGGCCACAGAACTGACGCTTTCCGTGTGGCCCCTCATCGCAAGGAGCATCGTGCCCGTGTTTAGGTCCCAGAGCCGCACCGAACGGTCATCGCTTCCCGACGCCGCTTCCCGACCGTTGGGGGAAAAACAAATTGCAGCCACCAGATTAGTGTGGCCTCGCAGGGTTTTGACGCACTCGCCCTTCTTGGTGTTCCACATTCTTATAGTGTGATCCGCCTGGGCCGTCAAAAAGTTGATCGCGGACGGAGAAAAGGTGACATCCATAACGCTGGAGGTAGCATCACATGTTTTTCGCTTCCATCCCCCATGAAGGCGGACTCGCTTTCCGTGCTCCCTCATGCCGACGATAAGGTCCAATGCAACGTCCGAGCGCTCATATCCCGGCAAAATCTGGGACTCGCGAAGCATCGAGTATGCTGTTGAAAAGGCTCCCCTTTTCATTGCCTTTCTTGCCGCGTCTACCATCGCTTTGAATTTGCGATCGGACTTCATCTGTTTCTTGATCGGCCGGATTTTTGCCAAGGCCATGTTAGGGAACATGGGGCGTCCCCGGACGTCCCAAATCCTCAGGCACATGTCTTTGCCACCGGCCAAGAGCCGTTCTCCGTCCGGCGTGAATTCGAGACAATTTACTTCGCTATCCCCCGTGCTGAAATTTCTATGCACGATGCCGCTTCGCGCGTCCCAAACTTTAATCCCCCCCTTGGCATCGTAACTCGCTGCCAAGTTCATCGCCGGATTCAGAGCTACTGCGGCAACCTGATCCTGATGAGCCCGGAATGCCGTGACTATCTTACCCGTACGGGCATCCCACATTATGGTTTGCTTGTCCCTTCCGCAGGTGACGGCACGCTTCCCAAACGGGTCCACCTTCAAGGCCATGACAAGTTCACGGTGCCCTCGCTCGAAGGTTTCCGTAACGGAATCTAGCGGGAGTATCCTCTTGATTATTCGGTCCATGCCCGACATGAAGATAACCGGTTTGGAATCGCTATCGAAGATAAGGGCTGCAGCGGTATGAGCAGGAATCTTGAAGGTGGCTGCGGCCTTGAAGTCTTCCACTCCCCACAAGCGCGTCACGCCGGCCTGCTCCACAGACATTAGATGTTTGCCGTCCGGAGAAAAACCCAGGGCCGTAACAACTCCTCCGTGGGCGATAAGGTTGCCTACAAAGCGGCCTGATTGCAGATCCAGTATCTTTACCGGGATCCCACTCTGTGATGCGGCGATGGCAAGAAGCCGCTCATCAGGCGAAATCCACAAAGCCGCCGGGGGTTCGCCGACTACGCTCAGAGTCTTTTTCTCTTCTCCCGTCGCGGCATCCCATATTTTGATTGTCCTGTCCCGTGCCCCTGTTATCAACAGGTTGGATTTCCGTGATTGCGCCACGCAGGTCACCCATCCACCGTGTCCTCTGAGCACCGCAGTTTCGGTCAGGCTCGAAAAGAAATACGCCCTGGAGAACTCCTCAGGTCCCATGTGACCGATCTCGGAAGTGACCGGAAGCGACTTAATCCTGGCGCGAGCTTCTTCCGCTAGGCCGTTTCGGACCATAGCGCCGATCAGCCAGCCCGCTGCTTCCACATCTTCCGGAAAATCGATTAAATAGGTCTCAAGATGCTTGATGCCGTCAATTTCGTTCCCCGCGCCGATCAGTGCTATAGCACAATGCTTTAACCATGCTTCACCAGCATCTTCTGAAGAAAGGGCAAGTTCACAGGCGGTGAGCGCCCTTCGAGCGTCTCCTAGCGCGAGCAGACATCGGCCCAGGAGATATGCGCCTCGTCCTACGTACTCGGGAGTCTTGACAACCTCCTCGAGCCGCATCACCAATTCCCAGTCAGGGTTTCTTGTTCGCTGCCAATCAAGGAGCCCCAGATTGTAGACCGCTTCCGGATGGTGTGGATCGGATTCCACGGCCCTCATCAAAGCCTTCTCCGCTTCCTCCTCATGGTTCAAGTCCATGAGGGAAACTGCGCGGTTGTTCCATGCGTCTGAAAACAGCTTTACCTCGTCAGGCATCTCACGAGGAAATCGCTTTTTGCATATCGCTTCGTATATTCCGGCCAACTCTTCTCGTATCTCTCGAAAAGAACCATAACGATCCGCCGGGTTCTTGCTCAGACACTTGAGAATCAGTTCCTCGATCGAGGGCGGAATGTTCTCTCGGAACGTGCGAGGGCGGGGAGGTGGTTTCTTAACATGAGCCAGCGCCAACTTGCCTCGTTTGTCTCCAGGCTGGATTATAAAGGGTTTTCTTCCGCAGCAAATCTCAAAGAACATCACGCCGAAAGCATAGATATCTGCCGGCGGGCCTACCTGAGACTGCGGAATCCACATTTCAGGCGCCATATAGCTGGGCGTGCCCATTCCCGCTGCGGTCACGGATTCCCTCACCATTACGATGCCGTCTCCGGACGTTGCAGCGTCAAACGCTTCGCCGGTCCCGCGGGATTGATCCCATCTTTTGGTCAACCCGAAGTCAGTAACCTTGAGGATGCCGTCGCTGGTCATCATGCAGTTGCCCGGTTTCACATCTCGATGGACCAGACCTTTGGAATGCGCGTGGTCCAGGCCATCGCTGACCTGCACCATCAGGTCGATGAGCGTGTCCCAACTTACGGGGCTGTGCCGAACCAGCCATTCATTAAGGGCTCCCCCGTCAACGTGTTCAATAAAAATCCGCGGACTGTCCTGGATATTGCGGACGTAATAGCAGGCGGCAATATTGGGATGAAAGCCGATGTCTATCCATGTCTCCGCCTCTTTCAGGAACAGAGCTCGATCTTCCTCAACTTCACGCAACCTGTGGAGCAGAGACTTGACCGCCATCATGATATCCCAGCGGCGGTGGCGAATGAGATAAACAGCTCCCATTCCCCCGTATTTGATATCCCGAACTTCGTAGAGGTTTTCGATAACGTCTCCGACTTTCCATTCACTCTCCTCGACGGCGGGGGCGGCGGAAGATATGGGCAGAGGAAGGGGTGAGACCTTATGATCTTCGGCCGGACTCATCGTGACGGAAAACCCGATACCCCTGAGCAGGTTCGCTACGTCTTCCAGCATGGGGTGCATGGGGGTGACAATGGCAATGCTCTTGCCGGCGGAGATACGTCGGCTGACCTTTTCGGGAGGCAGTTTGGTAATTCGCGATAGCCTGAGCAAATCCCTCCGAGAGATATCTTGGACTGCAGGCGTCGGCGTAATCCTTATAACTATTTTTTCGTCGGCCATTACTTCACAATAGTTTGACGAGCGACAGGATCAGCTTGTCTTCTCTGGGGTTAACCTTCTCAAGACGTATTATAGCTCGATCACAGGGATTTAGTGAAACATTGCTGGGGGCATTCAAAGCTGCATTGAAACAGAACTTTGGTATCTGCACCAGATAGAACCTCGGGAAACGCTGCAAGACCACGGCCTCGAATTCTTCATGTTTCCTCTGCTCCAGGTACTTGAGGAGAAAATACCTTGTGCGTTCGCGCTCCATGAGTGTGGCACGTTCAAGCGAATAGGATATTTTGGCGAGGATGTTTTCCAGATCCTCGCGCGCGAAGAACGGAGGCTTACCCTCCAGGGCCGCTTTGAGCTGCCGCTGGACGAGGAGGTCCGGGTAGCGTCGGAGCGGTGAGGTAGCAGTAGTGTATAGTTGCAGTCCCAGCGTGGAATGGGGCGCGGCTTCTGTGCTGAAATCTCCCCGAGACAAGGACTTTTTGCTTCGATAGGAGGTCACTGGGTCATAATCAGGGCCAAGTTCTATCTTTTCCAAAGGGGGGGGCTGACTCCTGAACAAGCCGGGAAGATTACGTTCCTTGATGAAGCGAGCAAAAAGACCGTTAGCAAGAATCATCATCTCGGACACAAGGACCTGGGAAGGTGTCTCCCTATCTCGGCAGGCCACTTCAATGGTCCTGTTGAGGTCCACGCGCACCGAAAGCTCAGGATCCTTGAAAATGATGGCGCCCGAAGCAATTCTTTCCTCCCTCAGAGAAGAAGCGATTTCAAACATTTCAGCTTCCCTGGAGCCTTGAATTAATATCCTCTCGTCCGCCTCTTCGTAGGAGAGCCGTTCTTTCACGCGTACTATCGACAAAAGGATTCTGAAGTCCTTGGGCTTCAAATCCTGTCCCACTGTGACCATGAGGCTGATCGCAGGCCGGGCTTCTCCCACTAAAAGGCTGGCCGCCTTCTCGGAGAGAACCGGCGGGATCATAGGGATTGTAGATTCCGGAAGATATATGGAGGTTGCCCGTTCGCGCACCTCCCGGTCGAGCACCGAATCATGATCCACGAAATAGGCAGCGTCGGTGATGTGAATCCCAATGACTGCCACATCTCCTTCGCGCGATAGGGACAGTGCGTCATCTACGTCTCGGGTGAAAATCGAGTCAATCGTAACGAGATCCTCGCCAGTAAGGTCTTCCACCGAGGAAGGCAGAGGTTTACTTGCAGCTTCAAGCGCCTGTGCCTCAGCTTCAGGCGAGAATTCCACGGGTATTCTTTCTGCCCGCAGGCTCACGTTCTCATCTTCGGCCCAGACCCCCAGTTTGACAAGCACCCGGAACGGATCCAAGCTCTGTGGCATACCTGCCTGGGAAAAAATATCTTTCGCCATTTTGAACGTAATCCAGTTTCGGCCATACTCAGCCGCCTCCTCCAGCAACGGAATAAATCCTTCGGGAACCTCTTGGATGCCGACCTCCTGGTTGTCCTTGAACCGGGCCAAGAAATCTGCGCACCTGGCCATAAAGGTGCTTCGATCTCTTTCCTTTTCCCTCTGGATCAGGGCCTGCTGTACCTGCTCCAGGCCAGGCACCTCAATTCTATCGGGACGAATTTTGAAATAAAGCCTGTCCTCGAAAATTGCCCTGAGAAGTGAAGCAGAATGGTTCGGATCGCTCTGATTGCCGAAAAAGAGTTCAGTAAGGTCTTCAATTCCGATCTCGCCTGTTTCCAGTCCGACCACTTCCCAAAGTTCCCGAAGATCTATACGCTTCTTGATTTCCTCCCTTCGAGCGCAAATCTCCCTGAGCCTATTCACCTGTTCATCTCGGCTCCCCGAGAGCGGGAAGTTTGGGTCCTTTCCTGCAATTAGGGCTCGGTTGGCGGAAATTTTTGTCTCTTTGCCCTGATCGTTGAGGATGCGGAGACGCCGATCATCCACATCGAGAACCAGGCCACAAGAAATTCTACGACTGTCGTAGTAATCAATGATGTCGTGTTTTCGAAAAGTCATGGTTGCTCTGAACGAAGATGTTTCCATGGAAGTTCTTCTTCCCATTAGCAATTTAACAAACTTGAAGGGTTCTAGGCCACCCATTTTTTGGCTTGACCCGCCCACAGCCCCTCTAATCGGCACAGCAAGGGAAATAATTGAAGAATATATTTGACATGTTGCAATTGAAAATTCATTGTCCAGAGATTAATGATATTGTAAAGATGAGATATGAGTTTAACGGGGTGGGGGAAATCTGAATAAGGTTGGACAAGAACTTGAGGAACCGTGTCCTGGAAATTTTTAAGGAAAGCATACGACTTAAGGAAAGTTTCCTTAAGACAAACATGGAAGTCCTTGAAGAAACAATTAGGACGCTGGCGAGTGTTCTTGGCCAAGGGAACAAAATACTTCTCTTCGGAAATGGTGGTTCAGCTGCAGACGCACAACACATCGCAGCCGAGTTTGTGAATCGATATATAATGGATAGGCCGCCTCTACCAGCCATTGCCCTGACCACCGATAGTTCAGTCTTGACGGCAATATCCAATGATTTCGATTACGAAGAGATCTTTGAGAAACAGATAAAGGCCCTGGGCAAGGAGGGGGATGCGGCAGTGGGAATTAGCACTTCCGGAAGTTCACCCAACGTCCTCAGAGGTCTGAAGGTGGCTGGACAACTGGGTTTGATTCCCATAGGTATCGGTGGGCCTACAGACAGTCCCATGAAAGACGTTTGCCGTTACTACCTCCACGTGGAAGGAGCTGCTACCCCACGCATCCAGGAAGTTCACATAACCATCGGGCATGCCTTTGTGGAAGTTGTCGATCAGATACTTTTTGGAGCCGGAACAGACAAGTAACCTATCGATCAGCGGGATTAACGAAGCGTTATTGCCATTGCCAAGGGCGGCACTAATCGCCGACCAATCAACTTCAGACCGGCTAGGTTAACGACCTGGCGCTCTTTATGGAGAGTGGATAACTCATGGTTGACAGAGCAGATAACCCGATGCATTCAACCATCGCCGCAGAGGTTCAGATTCCCTTCAATTACACGGTTATCCACGGAGAAGATCCGTCTCGCCGATCACCGCAATACAAAGCAGTGACACGCTCATTGAGTCTCACCGGACTTATTTTCGAGACTCAGAAGATGGAGGCCGACGGATTCCACTTGTCATTCACAGGCGGGACATTCGCGCGTAATTTTCTTGAGATTTCACTGGACCTGGGCAAAAGGTTCAGCACGGTCGAGGTGCTTAGCCAGGTAGAATTCTACGAGAGGCGCTCAACCATTATCGGCCACGCTTTTCTTGTGGGGGTGAGCTTCGTCGACGTCCACGTCGAGGCGCTTGCTGCCTTGCGAGATTTTCTGCAGCAGACTCAAACTCTCTTACGACAGGGCTCCCCGCGCCGCCGTGGAGAATAGAAATGAAAGAAGACGATTTTGGATTCAACGTGGGACAGCTTCTCGTCGGTATGTTGAAACTCCTGAAGGAGAAGGGCGTCCTAGAGGAACGGGAAATACTTGACATGATGTGGGAAGCTAAGGAGCCTTTCTTCCCATGGACGAAAAATGAAATCAAAGAGTTGATCAAATTGTAGCCCTGTTCTGACAAGCTACCCTGTGAGTTGAAGTGGTTAAACCATTCAGGGAGGATTTCCCTGAAATAATCCTTAAATAGGAAGTTTAATTATGACTGATTTGCGACAAGAGCTTCGGTTACCGTGGGAGGAGTTGACCTGGAGTGGACCCCCGGAAGGGATTATCAAGAATACCACCGCGGACATAGAGCCTCAGGTGGAGATCATCGGCCAGGATAGGGCTGTGAAGGCTCTTCGGCGCGGTCTGGCCATGAAGGGGAGTGGATACAACATCTTCGTGGCTGGAAACAGTGGTACGGGACGTACCGCTACAGTGCTCAAGCTTCTGGATGAATTCAATGTAGGGGGTTCGATTCCCAACGATCTATGCTACGTAAATAATTTCAAGAATCCGGATCAACCCAGACTGCTTTCCTTGGCTGCAGGAAAAGGGACTATACTAAAACAGCAAACGGGAGATCTCATCGGGTCCCTGAAAAAGAAGATCCCGGCTATATTTGAGAGTGAAGAATTCCAGTCTGCCAGAAATGAGATCATAAACCGCCATATGGGGGCTCAAAAAGCCCTTTTCAAGAATTTTGAGACTAAGGTCACCTCTGAAAATTTCATGATGGTCCAGGTTCAGGTGGGACCCTTTACCCGCCCCGATCTGGCCCCAGTGATCGTCGGCAACCCGATGAAGATTGAACAGCTTGAAGCTCTGGTAGAAGAAGGTAAGTTTTCTGCTGAAGAACTTGAGAAAATTAAGGCAAAACACAAAGAATTGTCTCAGGAAATGGAGAAAATCTTTAAAGCTGCCAGGGACATAGATAAAACGATTCAGGAAGATCTGGAAGAACTTGCCAAGGAATGGATTCAACCTTTGCTGAAGGACCTAATGGCCCCCATCCGTGAGAAACATCCAGAGGAGTCTGTTTCAACTTACTTGGAAGAGGTGGAAGCGGATGTCATGAACCACCTCGAACGATTTCGGCCGCGATTGGTGCCTACTCAGGGCGGCCCTGAATCTCCCGGCCCACCGATGCTCGTGCCACCGGATCCGACCCAACTTACTGATTATGAAGTCAATATTCTCGTCGACAATTCGGAGACTGACAAGCCTCCGGTCGTGATTGAAAATACTCCTACATTTCGCAATCTGTTCGGCACGATCGAGCGGGTCATGGACCGTACGGGGATGTGGTCTTCCGATTATCGCCATATCAAGGCAGGCAGCTTCTTGAAGGCAAACGGAGGGTACCTCGTATTACAAGCTAGGGACTTTCTTATCGAAGTCGGTGTGTGGCCGACCCTTAAGAGAAGTCTTCGCAACCAGATGATGGAGATTCAATCTGATCCATTCAGTTTTCTTTTCACTTCCTCTTTGAAACCTGAAAAAATTCCCATCAAAATAAAAGTGATCGTAATTGGTGATCCTGAGATATACGACCTGCTGCACTGGTACGACGAGGATTTCCGCAAGATTTTCAAGATGAAAGCGGACTTTGATTTGACTATGCCCAACAACCCCGTAAATATGGGTAAACTTGCCGGATTCATTGCTCGTATAGCCGCAGAGGACGAGCTTCTTCCATGCGATCAATCCGGAGTCGAGGCTATTGCTAGGCTCTCCGTTAGATGGGCGGGGAGAAAAAAGAAGATCACGGCCAGGTTTGAGCACATTGCAGATCTTCTACGCGAAGCGGATTTAAGGGCGCGTGAAGCTGATTCCCCGGTGATCGCCGGAATCCATGTGGAACAGGCCAATGCGGATCGCATCGAACGCCTGAATATGATTGAGGACAAGATTCAAGAATATATCGAAGACGGCATTCTCATGATCGACACCACCGGGGAGCGCGTGGGCCAGATCAACGGGTTGAGCGTGTACAGTTCTCCCGAGTTCTCGTTCGGCCGTCCGTCAAGGATAACGGTCAAGACAAGTATGGGCAAAATCGGGATCATCAACATCGAGAGGGAAGCCGAATTGTCCGGACAGAGCTACAACAAGGGAGTTCTCATATTGTCCGGCTTCTTGAGGGATCGCTTCTCCCAGAACAAACCCTTGAATCTGACGGCTAGTATTACATTTGAGCAATCGTACTCCGGCGTGGACGGCGATTCCGCTTCTTCCACGGAATTGTACGGCCTCTTGAGCGCTCTGTCCGGCAAGCCTATCGACCAGGGCATAGCGGTCACCGGAAGTGTGAATCAACATGGAGAGATACAGCCCATTGGGGGCGTGAATCAAAAGATAGAGGGATTCTTTCGGGTGTGTCACGCCCAGGGCCTCACAGGCTCCCAGGGCGTGATGATCCCTCGGCGGAACGTGGGAGATCTTGTGCTTCATCCGGACGTCTTGGAAGCGGTGAAGAACGGACAATTCCATATCTGGGCTGTGGACCACGTGGATCAGGGAATTGAGATACTTACCGGCGTACCGGCAGGCGAGCCCGATGAGAATGGCGACTACCCCGAGGGTACGATGAATTACTTGGTGGACGAGCGTTTAGAAGAGTTAGCCCGTGGCATCAAAGAATTCGAGGGCCCATCTCCTGAAGAGGAAGAGCAGGAGGAATCTGCGGAATAGCCATAGCATGAAGCCGGAGAGCCACAAAGGGTCTCCATCAGGAACGGAGCTTTCCAGTAGCGAAACGCATTGATTCTTACGCCGAGAATCAATCTCACTTGATCCCTCCTGTCTGGGGCACGGGCTCTTACATATCGACGAAGATCCCGACTAAGTGTGGGGGGAGAGGTGTCGGCGTTAAACGAGCTCATGAGGCTTTGTGATTCCAAGTTCGTACTCCCCTCCCCTAACCCCCATAGGCATTAAAATAGCCCCGCGGAACGCGGGGCTCGCCCCTTTCTTAAAGGCCTGTCACGGAGATTGTAGAATTCTCCCGAAACTCGCCTGCGCCCTCCCGATCTCTGCTTCCTTGAACGCAAGTCGACCACGCGTGTGAAACCTTTTTCGCTGGCGTGCATCCAATTTAGTGGACGGACACTCGGTAAACAATCCGGGAGGTGCAAGTATGAATTATCCCATCGAGACGGACGGACTGAAGATATACCTGTCACAAATAGAACACTACCCTGTTTTGAATCGAAAAGATGAAACTGAACTGGCTATTCGCTACAGGGACAAGAATGACGCCCAGGCGGGACAGATTCTCATTACATCCAACTTGAGGTTCGTGATCAAGGTGGCCCTTGGGTACCGCAATTACGGCGTAAGGTTGATGGATCTGATCCAGGAAGGGAATATCGGCCTTATGAAGGCGGTTGAGAGGTATGATCCGGACAAGGGCTACCGATTGATATCTTACGCGATCTGGTGGATTAGGGCGTACATACAGAACTACATTATCCGCTCGTGGTCCCTGGTGAAGATAGGAACTACTCAGGCTCAGCGCAAACTCTTCTATCGGATTTCAGACCTGCCGGAAGCGCTTGATGCGGATGATCGCCAGGAAAACGTGGCGAAATTGGCGCTGAGGATAAACGTGACCGAGAACGAGGTGGTAGATATGGCCGCCCGTCTGAAGGCGCACGATCTTTCTCTCGATGATCTGATCGGTGATCGTTCCCGGGATTCATTCGCGGACACACTAAAGGACGATACCCCGGACCAAGAAGAAGTTCTTTCCGAACTGGAAGAGCTGGAAGACCTCAGGGAATGGGCGGACCGTGCTCTGGAAAGCTTGAATCCTCGCGAGAAATACATTGTTGAAAAACGAATTCTCTCCGAGGAACCGGTCACTCTGAAGGAACTGGGCAAACATTTCGGGATAACCAGAGAGCGCGCCCGCCAGATAGAGAGGTCGGCCCTGGAGAAACTCAAGGGCAATTATCTCCGCTCACAATTAGCTGCGGCCTAACCAGACTAAATAGACAAACGAAGGCGCCAAACAGGCGAGTGGCACGGTTAACAGTTCGCAATTTTAATCTGTTTGGCGCCGATTAGTATGAACTGGGTGATTCATGAGGTCGCAAGTATCCTCTTATCTGTCTTTCAAGGCCGCACAGCAAAAAGTTGGAGCGGTCCTTATTTTTTGCGCCGCCGTATAACATTGCCTGCGCATTTGCGTCAAATAAGTTAGGAACGGGAAGCACGAATGAACGATGCGGACCTGCTCAGAGAGTTCCGAAAAGGCAACAAGGAGGTTTTTTCCGAACTTGTCAGTAGGTACTCGAGGCCCATTACTATGATGATCCTTCGACTCGTCAGAGACCCGGAGGAGGCTAAGGACATATCTCAGATTGCTTTTCTGAGGGCTTACGAGGGTCTGCACAGATTCATGATGGTCTCCTCAATCAAGACGTGGCTCTATACCATAGCATTGAACGCGATGAGGGACCATTTTAGGAAACGCAAGGTTACATTTGTTCCTGACATGCTGGACCAATTGGTCGACCCGGCTGAACCGACTGAAGAGAGTTTGGACAGGGCGAGGAATCTTGAAAGAATCAGGAGCGCATTGGAGAAGCTCCCGGAAAAGCAGCGTCTGACAGTTCAATTGAGGATTTATGAGGAAATGGATTACAAGGAAATTGCTAAGGTTCTCGGTGGGACCGAGGGCGGAGCGCGAGGCAATTTCTTTCAAGCTGTAAAAGCGCTTAGAGAAAAGCTGGGAACAAAATGAAAACACGTGAGTGCAACGAAGTAGAAAAATTAATCGTCGCCGACCTGGACGAGGGCCTGAAACCTTCGGGGCAGGAGCGCCTGGCAAACCATCTTTGCCGCTGTGGATCTTGCCGTCAGGTGAGAGAAGAATCGCTCGCGCTGCTATCTGCGATTGCTTCCGATCTTCCTGAAGAGCCAGGGGAGGAGTTCTGGAAGCTTTATAACCAGTCTTTGGATGCGCGACTGAAGGAGCAAGAGTTGAAGCCTGTGTGGGGCTTCTGGTGGAAAGCTGCGGGCGTTCTCGCTGTGGCGGTCATCGCACTTCTGGTGGTTAGCGTGGGAATCTTCCGGCCTGACAACCGGCAGATCGCTGATCTTCGTGTGATGTCGCCCGATTTGATTCAAGAACTGGAGCAGGTTTACGGCCCGACGTCAGAAGAGGTGTCCCCTGGTTCGCTTTACGGCGACTCGCTCCTTACAGTGGTGGACGCGAGGGCAGCAGCACGGCTTGATGATAGTGACGCGCAATGGTTCGACGAGGTGGAGGATGAACCTGGTCCGCTATATCTGTGACGAGAATCCACGGAAGTTGCTACGACAGGAGGCCTTGATCTCCCGGCTTCCTGTAGACCACAAGTGTGATGGGAACGCAGGTCATGCTACACTTATGGAGCCGCATTTTAGGTTGTTTCCTTCCTTTTTTTCGATACATGTTGACACAACCACCTTATTCGACAGACTGAAAAGGAAGAAAGATGCGTAGAATAATTGCCGCTCTTATTGCTGTTGGAGTGATCTTCTTTGGAGCCACCTCTCTTTTCGCCGCTGGTCCGGAACTGGGGAAAGATAGGGACAAGGTACAGGAAAGAATAGAGACCCTGACGATGTGGAAGCTGATAGAGGCCCTCGACCTGGATCAAGCCACCGCCGACAAGCTTCTCGAAATGCGCCACAAATTCCTATCCCAGCGTAAATCGTTGCAGAAGGGACTATCGGAGGACTTCCGGACGCTCAGAAAGCAACTGAGCGATCCCGCCAAGCCAGCGGATGAGAAGGAGTTGGCCCGACTGTTGGAGGACATTCGCAAGAATAGGAAGCAGCTTCAAGGGCTTCGTGAGCAACAGTATGAAGACGTCTCAAAGGTACTCACCGTGCGCCAACGAGCGCAATTGGTGCTGTTTTTCAAGGACTTCCGTAAAGAGCTCCGCTCGTTGCTCCGTCCTTCCCAAGCCCCGGAGGGCATGCCGGAGAAAGGCATGGGACCTCCTCGTGGCGGCCTGGGGTCACCCGATATGGGAATGGGGCTTCCCCCTGGAGCCGCAGGGCTTGGTGAAAAAGGAAGCAGACCGCCTCGTCTTGCTCCGGGACCACCCGCAAGGGGGACGAACCCCCCTCCTGATCCTCCCGGCCGCCCCCCTCGATTGGATGAGGCGGAGGGCCAGTGACGGTTCCGGTCCACAGAAATGTTTGTCCGGCAAAAACTAAAATCTGGCGGTGGGATCTTTAGGAGGTTCGTAGGGGTCTGTTTGGGGTTGGTAGGGAGACTCTCTCCCTTCCTTTGGCACGAAACGGCCTTCCATAAGGCTTGCGCAGGAGCCAAGGAACGGGAGCAATACGAGCACAACCAGAAAGAGCTTCTTCATGCCTACAACGATTCAACAAAATAAGGGCCGCCCTGCATTGTGGCGGCCCTTATTCGTATAAGCGGCCACGTAGGGGCGGGCTTGAAACCCGCCTCTATCATAAATATACCCATTTTAACTCGGCCACGTTTTAAGCCCAAGCGGTTCTTATCGGAAAAACCAATTTTGATAGCAGTCTGTCTCACCTTGCACTGGTTCGCCGTCTTGGACGACGGTGTCAGACGCTGCCGGCACTCACCACGGCAGATAGACCGCATAGGCGCAGCGGTGTGCTGCCCAACCAGTTCCGCCATGATGATGAGTTCAGGTGCTTCCGGGACCCGCTCCTCACCGTTCAGTTACTTCTTGACGGCATCCTTCAATGCTTTGGCCGCAGTGAACTTGGGAGCCTTGGTGGCGGGTATCTTGATCGGCTTGCCGGTCCTCGGGTTGACACCCTGACGGGCCTGGCGTTTCACCACACTGAAGCTACCCAAATCCGTGACTCGAATTTTCTGGGCCTTTTTCAGCACTTCATGAATCGCGGAGACGACCGAAGCTAATGCCGCTCCGGCAGCTTTCTTGGAAATTCCTGCTTCCTCGGCAATACGGGACACGAGTTCAGCTTTTGTCATGTCATTCCTCCTTTCACCAACACCATTTAATCAGAAATATCAAAAACACAATCCCCCCGGCGTTTATACAAACTATAGGATTCGGTGTCAAGAATTATCGCCATTTTCATTGCCGGTCATCGACCAACCTGGGAGTTGACGCCGGTTACAGATATGTCTATTCTCATTGTTGAGAGATCGCATTATGGAATCAATGCCATTCTTACACGCTAACCAGGTGTTCAACATATTCTTCTTGGAGGACCTTGCCTTTGCTGAGGTTCGGGCAATCCTAGACCAACTTCTCGCACGGAATGCATTCGACCTCGGGACTCAAGAAACGCAGGGCTTTTATCAGATAGATTTGGGCGAAAGCTCATTCCAGGTTTGGGTATCCGAAATGGATGTAATAATTGAGCGTCAATGACGCTCCCCATGATAACTACGCGGCGCGTAAGAGGGCGACCTACTTCAATCGGTCGCGCTGATGCTAAGCCTGCCCTGCGATCTCAGCTATTCTTGCTTTAACAAAAGCAGCGTCCGGAGCTTCGGGAAACATTTTCAGATACTGCCGGTAAGCCTGGACAGCTTCTTTGTTCTTGCCCATCAATTCATATATTCTGGCAACTGTGCCATAGGCCTCGCGCCTATATGGAGAATTGACATCCTTAGATAGTTGATCGAATAGCATTACAGCCTTGTCATACTCTTTAAGAGCAAGCTGGCTCATTGCTATGTGGTAGAGAACCAGGGAACTCAGACCACTCTTGACGAGGTTCGTTGACTGCATCTGGGCGTAACGCTCAAGCGCTCCCTTGAAGTCTTGCTTCTTGTAGAGAACGTGTCCGCTGTAGAGCAATGCCATTTCGCCGGCGGGAAGCGAGCTGTATTCCCTGGAAAGAGCGTCAAAGTCCGCGAAAAGCTTGTCCAATTTCTGAGGAGTCAGTTGCTGTGGAGACTGAACTGCGGTCTCATATTCACCGCACACCTGTTCAAAAAGTTCGTGACTTCTAACCTCCCGGTGTTTCTGGTAGTAGTAGACGCCCGCTGCTGCCAGCAAACCAATGACCACGAGCACGCACCCTGCTGCAACGCGCCTCGGATGTTCCCGCGTATATCGAATTACCGTACCGGTGGTAGTGAGGAACTCATCAGGCTCTTTTAAGAGTTCCTTTCGCGTCAGCTTCTTTTCGGCCACAGTCTCACCTCGAAATTTTTTCAAATGGATAGCTGATTGCACGGCTTAAGTCAACGGAATCCCGTTTCCCGGATTTTTACGTACTTGTTGTCAGACGGGATCGTTGTGGATTAAAGTGTACGATTGACCTTTGGCAAGAGTTGATTCTCCATTCCCCGAACTCTTGCCCCTCGAAGATTAGCTTGATAGCACCTACTCGAATCCTTGGAGGTTCAAAAAATTCGGGTCTATGGAAACTTCTTTGCTTGCCGACAAATTCTCCAATCCGTTTCAAGACGCCGTCCGATTTCTCAGCAATTCCATGGAAAACGGCGGCGTCTATGGACTAGGAGGCTCCGCTCAGGCGCTTCTGATAGCTGCTGCCGCGCGAGGAGGCCCTCGGACCATAGTTTTGGTCAGCCCTGACGGCGAATCAGCTTCCAGGGCTGCTACAGATGTCCGATTCTATTTTGGCGAGGAAGAAGTCGTCAGGCATCCATTGCAAGACGAAGTCATTAGGTATCCATCCTCAGAGGTGCTCCCCTATTCTTTTGGCGGACTTGAAACAGATGTCTGGGTCAGCCGCATGGCGGGTCTGTTCCGCCTCAGTGAGGGTAAGCCACCCAGGGTGCTGGCGGCCGGCCTGGATGCCCTAATCCGCCGAGTCCTGCCCAAAGAAGCGTTTCGGCAGGCTGGCTTTAGCTTGGCCGTGGGGCAGGATCTCGATCGAGAGTCTCTCCTGGAAAGGTTAGTCGCTGCGGGGTACGCGCGTTCACCTCTGGTGGAGGACGCCGGTGATTTTTCAGTTCGGGGCTTTATAATCGACTTGTATCCTCCATTCTATAGTTACCCGGTGCGCATCGAGCAAATGGGGGATCGTATCGAGTCGATCCGTTTTTTCGACCCATCCAATCAGAGGTCTCGCGAAGACATTTCCGAAGTACACGTTGGTCCTGTGCACACTCTGATCCCGGATGAAGAATCCCTGGAGCAGGGTTTGCAACGATTGCTCAGCAGTTGCGAAGAGCGGGGAGTGGAAAAGCGTGTTCGCCAGAGGCTTGTCGACGATTTCCGGCATCGAGTGAGGTTTCCCGGAGCCGAATGCTACCTCCCTTATTTTTTCCCGAATTTGCAGAGCTTGCTTGACTATATCCCGACGGATTCAGTGTTGGTGCTCCCCGACTCGGACACGCTTGGCCATGCATTCGAGGACCTGCAGGAGGAGATCTTCCGAGGGTGGGAATCGGCCACACAGGAAGGGCTCCCTGTCCCTCGTCCAGAGGAACTGTATCTCTCGCCGGATGAGTTCGTGCGCGGCGTAGCAAGATTCCGAACCGTGGTCATGTCTCCACTCGAGGTTGAAGACCCGCAGACCAGAAGTTACCGCATTGACTGTCAGACCAACAGTGACATAAGACCGGACCTCCTTCGGACCAAGGGCTATGACGCAGGCATGGGAAAACTTGTCAAACGGTTGGAGGGGTGGCGAGACGACGGCAACGAAGTCTTCCTGGTGAGTCACACCCTGGGCCAAGCCCATCGTCTTCTCAAACTCCTTGAGCCCTATTCGCTCAACTTGGATTTCCGAGCCGGGCCCTTTGAACAGACAAACCTTGATTCGAGCCCTGTCCCCGGTATTCGACTCTACGTTGGGGCCCTCTCATCAGGCTTCCGAATGGAAGGGGCTCGACGGGTAGTTTTGACCGAAGAAGAGGTTTTCGGGGCTAGGGTTAGAACGCCCCCCAAGAGGCGTGCCAGAGGCACACTGATCTCCTCCCTGACCGATCTGGTCGGAGGAGAACCAGTGGTTCATGAGGATTACGGAATCGGTATCTTCCGTGGGCTTTCTCGAATGGAATTCGACGGGATTCCTGGCGAGGTCATGGTGGTCGAATATGCCGGTGGGGACCTGCTCTATCACCCTGTAGAGCGCCTGCAGGTAGTCCAGAAGTATATCTCCGGTTCCGAAGAACCCCCTCGGATAGACCGTTTGGGAGGGAAGGGATGGAACAACACCAAGGCCAAGGTCAAGAGATCAATTCGGGAAATGGCCCGGGAGCTCTTGGAGATATTTGCCAAGCGCCAGGTGAGCGCAAGGAAGCCCTACTCCGCTACGGATGAGGCTTTTTCAGCTTTTGAGGCTGCTTTCGAGTTTGAAGAAACACCTGATCAGGCCAAGGCGATTCTGGACGTCATGGAGGCCATGGATGAGGACAAACCGATGGACCGCCTTGTGTGCGGAGACGTCGGCTACGGCAAAACTGAAGTCGCTCTTCGGGCTGCATTTCGAGCAATGATGGACGGCAAGCAGGTTGCTGTCCTGGTTCCTACTACGGTGCTGGCCCAGCAGCATTACGACACCTTCACCCGACGCTTTAACGGATATCCCTTTCATGTGGATGTGCTCTCGCGTTTCCGAAGCCCGGCCGAGCAGAAGGAAGCCTTGAAAAGACTTGCCCAGGGAAAAGTTGACCTAATGATAGGAACACACCGACTATTGCAGAAAGACGTGTCATTCAAGGACCTGGGTTTGTTGGTCGTTGACGAAGAGCAGCGTTTCGGAGTGGCGCATAAAGAACGGATAAAGAAGTACAAGGCACACGTTGACATCCTGACTTTGACCGCGACCCCTATTCCCAGAACCCTTAACCTGTCCCTCACAGGGATACGAGACCTGTCCGTAATTGAAACTCCCCCAATGAACAGGCAATCGATCCGAACACATGTGATGCGGCAAACCGATGAGGTCATAAGAGAGGCGCTTCTGCGAGAATTAAGCCGGGGTGGACAAGCGTTCTACCTTCACAACAGGGTCCAAACCATCTATAAACGGGCCGCTGCACTGCAAAGACTTGTGCCCGAAGGCCGGTTCGGAGTGGCTCACGGCCAGATGATGGATCGTGAGTTGGAACGAGCGATGGTGGATTTCGTCACGGGGAAGATCAATATTCTGGTCTGCACGAGCATAATTGAATCCGGGCTCGACATTCCCAGAGCCAACACCATCATCATCGAAAGAGCAGACACTTTTGGCCTTGCAGACCTATATCAGCTTCGGGGCCGCGTGGGTCGCTCTCAAATGCGGGCGTACGCTTACTTGCTGACCCCACCGGAGACCCTCATGACCCCCGACGCAATCAAAAGGCTGGCGGTGATACAGGAATACTCCAATCTTGGTCAGGGTTTCAGAATTGCAATGAGAGATATGGAGATCAGAGGAGCGGGAAACATTTTGGGAACCTCCCAGTCCGGGCATGTTGCCCAGGTCGGATATGAAATGTACCTTGACCTCTTGGAGCAAGCCATTCAAGAGATCAAGGGAGAGAAACCACCTCCCAGGATCGATCCGGATATACGCCTAAAGCTGGAAGCACTTATTCCCGAGGACTACGTTCCTGATCCGCAACAGCGCATGAATCTTTACAAGCGGCTGTCGAGGGCTGCCGAGTCGGCTGAGATTGATGAGATAGAAGAAGAGATAGTCGATCTTTACGGTCAAGCTCCGATCCAAGCCTCTCACCTTATGCAGGTCATGCGGATCAGGTTGGCAATGAAAGAGGTGCGAATCCAAAGACTGGACTACAACGAACAGGATCTTGTGCTATCTTTTGATTTGGAAACTCAGGTCAATCCGCAGATTCTGATCGCATGGGCTCACAAGGATAGACGCATTCGGCTGCTACCAGGCGACCGCCTTGCTTTCCATGTTGGGAAGGTTGACTCGGCGTCGAGGATCAACAAATGCATCTCCCTGCTGGAACGACTCAGGGAAGCAATTAATGGTAGAGGATCGTCGCCTGCCGGCGTTCCTCCACCTCTTTGAAAAAGGGAATATAGCCCATCCAAGGTTGAAAAAGAGACGGCTTTCAATTAAAAGGGGAACATGAATCAGAAGAAAGTCTATACTTTGTTGTTGCTTCTTGGCTTAGCCTGGTCCGCTAGATCGGTCTACGCTGCTGAGGTCTATTCGGACAGAATAGCCGCGGTTGTGAACGGGGATGTCATCCTTGAATCAGACATAAAGAAGCACAAGCAACCTTTCATGCGTAATCTCACCAACCTGCCTCTCGGGGTCATACCTCCGGGCAAATGGCCCACTGAACGAGAGATTCTCGATGAGCTTGTGGTTATTCATCTTCTGGAACAGGAAGCGGCCAAGAAAGGGGTCAAGATTGATGACAAGGGAGTAGACGCCTCAATAAACGCAATAAAGAGCCGGAACAACCTGACCCAAGATCAATTCGTCCTGTTGCTGGCTTCCAATGGGCTTAATTATGCGGAATACCGAAAGATAATGAAGCGCCAGCTTACCTTGACCCGGTTGATTGCGACCGAGGTGACGCAAAAGGTGCCTTTGAGTGAGGAGGACGCCCAACTATATTTCAAGAAGAATCGGGAAAATATAGAAGAACTCCACAAGAAGATGATCGAGAGCTTGACACCTTCCCGGCCCCCCCAAGAGGAGGCGAAACCTAACATACCCACCCATGAGGAGCTCTTTGTGGGAGGCAAGCTGAGGATTCGGCAGATCACTCTTAAAGTGCCGGATAAGAATCGCAAGAGCGCGGAAAAGATGATGGAAAAGGCCAGACAAATCTACCGGGAAGCTATGACAGGAGCGGATTTCGCCCAGCTTGCCAAGAAATATTCCCAGGACCCTCTGGCCTCCAAGGGGGGAGACTTGGGAGTCATGGACTACAAGGACATGGTCCCGGCCATGCAAAAGGTTATGCAGCACCTAAAACCGGGTGACGTGAGCCCTCCCCTAGGCGCCCAGGATTCGCTGATCATGTTTTATTTGGCAGACGCCAAAGGGAGGACTGTGAAGAAAGTCCCCATTCCAGAAAAGATCCGCAAGCAATTGGAGAAACGGTGGCAAGAGAGTCAGGAACAGCGCAAGTCTGCCAGTCGGCAGGCGCCTCACAACGAAAGCCATGTTGGTGATGAGGGGGACGAACCTGAAAAAGTCGGACCCGAGTCAACCACCTCCAAGGACAAGAAAGCTTCGGGAGTCCTGACTCCGGCTGAGGAAAAAGAATACAGGAAAGTCCGAGGCAAAGTGGTCGATCTATTGAGAAATGAGACCATACAGGCCCGCATGAAGGAATACATCGAAGAGTTGAAAAAGGCTTCCATTATAGAGGTGAAGCTCTAATCTGAGCCGCCGCGATAGGGGCATTGCAAGGGCAATAGCAAGGTCTTCAAAGGGCAACAGATGCTTTTTAGCTTTATAGCGTCCAGGATTTCGAAGGACCTTGCAATAGATCTGGGTACGGCAAATACGCTGGTCTATGCGCGTGGGAAAGGGATCGTGCTCAACGAGCCGTCGGTCGTGGCTATCCGGAGGAAGGATAAGCGGAATTCCGAGGTTTGGGTAGGCGAAGACGCCAAGAAGATGATAGGGCGAGTGCCGGGTTCTATCGAAGTCTTTCGACCGCTCAGAGAAGGCGTCATAGCCAATTTCGAGATCGCCAGCTTAATGCTGAAGTTTTTCATCCAGAAAGTTCACCAGCGCAAATCCTTTGTCAGTCCACGCGTGATCATCTCTGTGCCGGCGGGCGTCACCCCGGTGGAAAGACGGGCCGTCCGGGACTCGGCCCTCAACGCAGGCGCCCACGAAGTCTTTATCGTGGAAGAAGCTATGGCCGCGGCCATGGGGGCTGGCCTTCCTGTTACCGAGCCGATGAGCAACATGATTGTCGATATCGGTGGCGGGACCACCGAGGTGGCGATCATTTCCCTGACCGGTATAGTTTACAGCAACTCCAGCAAAATTGCCGGGGACAAGCTGGACGCAGATATCCTCAATTTCATTCGCAAGAATTACAGCCTCCTCATCGGGCCTGCGACTGCCGAGCAGATCAAGGTGCTGGTGGGTCGCGCATATTTTGACGACGAGGTCGAAGAGGTGGATATAAAGGGCCGCGATTTGATGGACGGTATCCCTAAGACCATAACGGTCAATTCTACGGATGTTGCCCACGCGATAATGGATTCGGTGAACTCTATCGTGGACAACATAAAAATGGCTCTCGAACAATGTCCACCCGAATTGGCCGCGGACATCATCGACACGGGGATAGTGCTCACAGGCGGAGGAGCGCTCCTCAAGAACCTGGATGTGCGCGTACGCCGTGAGATCGGTGTCCCGGTGGTAGTGCCTGAAGATCCCCTATCCACTGTGGCTCGTGGGGCAGGAATGATGCTTGAGGACATAGACCTGCTCAGAGAAGTTACCAACACCTGAGAGTGGTTCGCTGGATGGGGTGATCGCCTAATAATTCCCACTAACGGCCCCAAAGAGCAAGCGTACCGCATAATTCTACGTGATGATCGTTCGTGCAGGGAGGGTGACATGGACATCAATGAAATT
>JBKQMK010000033.1:0-17268 GCA_052146735.1 Desulfomonilaceae bacterium
ACCTGAGCGAGCAGCTTGTGTGACACTGAAGGCAAGTCGTATAGATGGTGTTCTCCGGATTGTTGTGAAGGTACTTGTATTCACCCTTGTCCAGTTCTGCCATGCGCTGAGCGTGAGCCAAGCGTGAGAAGACTGGTGCTACCGTTCCCGCCAAGAGGCCGCAGCCGCCGAGCAAGGCTGTGGAGCGCAGGAAGTCTCGTCGCTCCATGGCTTTTTTACCCTCGTCATTGGTTTTCCGTGAGTTCTGTTTCATGAGGTAACCTGTCCTCCTTGCTTTGCACCTTCGTGAGTCTCAACATCCAGGGGAAGGTATTTCCTGGCTCCCAGCATCATCCAAACGCCGATGGCAAAGATCCCCAGCATCACCAACAGATCGCTGGTGCTCGGGAAGTGACCGTATGCATATCGAATATGGTTGTAGGCCCCCAACTGCATGTCGAATAGGGGCGTTATCTGGGGCGGAATCACGAGTGTCAAACGGGCACCGAACATGCCTATCACCACGAGCAAACCGCAAGACCAAGCCCGCCGAGTGAGTTCCGGGTCCTCGGGCTGACCACCAAGAACAGGGGAATCACGAGTCCCATGGCAACTTCAACAATCCAGAAAATCCACTTATACGGGCCGACGAGAACAAGCTTATCGGTAGATGCCCCACTTGGAATGGCCGTATACGACGTCGTGAACATGTCTGCAAACATGATCAAGGCGTCGAGAAGCAAAAAACCAATTGTGAGTTGAGCAAGAAAGCTGACGAGCTTGAGCTTCCGTTCACGAGGCATCTTACCGAAAGCGGCTGTCAGGAAGGTCAACAGTGCTCCACCAGAAGTTAGAGCAGAAACGATAAACAGAAGTGGAAAGAGTCCTCCTAGCCAGTTGGGGCGCGCTTTGGCCACGGCGAAGATAGTGCCAACACCACCGTGGACTATGACTGCCGCCGGTATTCCCAGTATACCCAAGATCATCAGCCACTTCCGGTCCCTGACCAGACTTTCCTGGTCCTGGCGAGTGCTGCCCAGCGACAAGAGACGGTACAACCAGGTTGGTCGCTTTCCCGACTGTACACTCCGGACAAACCCCGGTCTCATCACCAAGTAGATCTCAGCAACGACGATGGCGATGTAGACGTTATAAAACAAACCCATGTAAGCCATGACGGAAGTGGGGTTGAAATGGAGCAGTACCATGTACATCCGTTCGGGATGGCCCGCATCGAGCACAATGAGTGCCCCGCCCAGGAGCAGACATCCCAGGGCTTGAACGAGAGCAGCGGGTCCTGCTTCCTCCAATTGCTTCACCCCGAAGACGTAAATCAAAGTTGAAATGAGGAACGACCCGGCCGAAAGGCCAAGGAAAAAGATGTACCCAGACACCCAGATTCCCCATGTGACGAGTTGTGTGGTTCCTTCGTCTATGGGGCCGTTCAGGAATTTGGCCCCCATTTCCCATATTCCTACCACCGTCGCGATGATGAGCAGTATGAAGCCAATCACTCGAATCAACGGATTTCCTCGATTGTTGTTGGTTTCCATGATTCCGCCCCTTATGTTAGGTAATACACGCTCGGATTGTTCCCCAGGTCTTCCTTCAGGCGCATGTGATTGCGAGTAGCCAGAAGAAACTGGAGCTTTTCCCCGTGAACGGTGCAGAGTGCGTCAGGGTCATTCAAATTACCGAAATGGATTGCATTGCCAATGCACGTCGACGCACAGGCTGGGCTCAGGCCTTTCTTCACTCGATGAATGCAGAAATGGCACTTCCGCACATTACCTCTGGGCGACTCGTTCCCTTTTAAAACACGTTTCCTGTTCTGGCCGTACTCGGGAGATGGCTCTGACTCGTACGGCGTAGCGCTGTCATGATAGTTATGACCATAATCGAATGCTCGCACGCCGTAAGGGCAGGCTGAGATGCAGTATCGGCAGCCTATGCATCGATCGTAGTCGATGGCTACAATCCCATCGTCGCGGATGTGCGTGGCCTTTGTCGGGAACACGACCGTACAGGACGGAGTGGCACAGTGCATGCGTGGCCTGGAAATAAATCGGCGTCGTACATCCGGGTAGGTCCCGACCTCCTCTTCCATTACAATATTGTAGGCAACGCCCGGTGGAGTATGGTTCTCCGCCTTGCAAGCAGCGGCACAGGCCTTGCACCCCACGCATCTTTTCAGATCGATGATCATGCCGTAACGGATCGCCTGTTTGTTTGCCGACTTCGGCTCCGCTGCGTGAACGGGGGCCGTTCCGGCCATCGCGGCTGCGCCGGCAAGTCCTCCTACACGAAGGAATTGACGCCTATCCATGGGATCTTCAGGTTTACTCATTGCTGCCTCTCCTTCTGTCCTCCTCTTTGATGATTGCTATCTCGCCGTGAATGAAGGGCCTGCCATTCCTTTTTGCACAGGATTTCCATCGGAATTTGTAGCATCGCAGAAAATACTCTTCACCAAGTAGACCAGGTCGTCCGGATCTAACGGTTTGCAAAGGCAAGCGTAGATGTGCGTTGTCATGGCCTCCTTCAGTTCAGGATGGAGAAGCCGGTCGGAAACCACCAGGATGGACAAACGCGGATATTTCCTTTTGAGATCACGAAAGTGGTGGTTGTCAACCGGCACAGTGTCCAGATCCAGGATCACCGCTCGGCAAGAGTTTTTTTCGATGAGGTTTTCGATGTTTGCTAATGAGTGGGATGGCATGCCGAGATACTGATGTGCTTTCAGTAGGTTGCACATAGAGCGGCAGGTTCTTTTGTCGGCATCGATCACGATAATAGGGCCTTTCATTGGATAGTGCCCCAGAGCGGGAGTTTCCGGCGAGTAGCTGCAAACCATATGCCATTCGTAGCGGAACAGGGCCATGAAGGCCATAACAGGGCCGGGAGGCGAGCAATTCAGTAGGAAATTATGTCCCGATTCTGAACACAAGGAAAGGCGGGTGGGGGCTTTCCTAGATATTACAGCAGGTTGTCGTGTCCCGAATCGAGACACAGTCCATAGGTAGGCGGGACATTCTGCGGCGTTATTGCAGGGTCGGTTTCACTATGCGGTATTTTTTGAGTTTTGAATAAAGTGTGCTGCGACCCATACCAAGTCGACGCGCGGCCCGTTTCTTTTCCCAGTTGCACTCGGTAAGCACTCTTTCAAGCAGTGCTCGTTCGTTTTCTTCAATTAGCGGGGAGAAAGGTGCCGGCATCGACGAACCTCGGATCGCGGCGGGTAGGTCCGCTATTTCAATTCGGCGCCCTTTGGCCAGGGTGACAGCATGTTCCACGCTGTTTTCCAGTTCCCGCACGTTGCCGGGCCAGGAGTAGTCAAGTATCTTCCGCATGGCCTCGGGGCTGAAGTCGTGGATGACCTTGCGCTGCGCAACTGCAAAACGGTTCAGAAAGTAGCAGGCCAATAGAGGGATATCGTTGAGGCGATCTCTGAGGGGCGGCAAGAAAATCGGAATGACATTGAGGCGGTAGAAAAGGTCTTCGCGAAAATGGCCCTTTTGGACTTCCCTGAGAAGGTCCTTGTTTGTGGCAGCCAATATCCTCACATCCACTTTCAGGCTGCGTTCGCCGCCCAGACGCTCAAACCTTTGTGTCTGGAGCACGCGCAGAAGTTTTATTTGGGCCTGGGGAGGGATTTCTCCGATCTCATCCAAAAAGACGGTTCCGCCGTCAGCCTGTTCAAAGCGCCCGGCTTTCTGGCGTACTGCGCCTGTGAAGGCGCCTCTTTCGTGCCCGAACAGTTCACTTTCCAGCAGGGTTTCTGGGTAGGCCGAACAGTTAATGACTACAAAGCTCTTGTTTTTTCTCTCACTTTGCTGGTGAATCGCCCGAGCAACAAGTTCTTTTCCTGTGCCGCTGTCGCCTTGGATGAGGACAGTGACATCCGTGGGAGCTATGTCTTCTATCAGTCTGTAAACAACCTGCATCTTGGGATTTTTCCCGACGATTCCACAGAATTCTGCGGATGCTTCAATCTTTGCGCGCAGATCATTTGTCGCTTCTTCGTGCAACATCGCCCGCCTGATGACCCCGGCAGCCTGCGTCAATGTCAGACCAATCACCTCGACTTCTTCCAGATCGCAGTCACACTGCTCAGAGCATGCGATCACCAGACCGCCGAGGATTTGGTTCTCGCTCGCAAAAGGCACTACTGCCTGTTTTGCCGCGGTAAGGAAGAAGTTAGGCACAACCGGCGGCACCAGAGCCGGTTTGTTCAAGAACGTGAGATAATCCATTCGGGACAGCGTGTCACCGGCAAGACGTATTTTTTCGGCGTCCTTAATCACATTCAAATCTGTCTCTGAAAGCACGTAAAGGCTGGTCCAGTCCTCATTCAAGACCAGAAGAGCCATTTCGCGGCAAATCAAAATTTGCCGGAATCTCTTCATAAGAGCCGGACCAATTTCTCGGAGTGAAGGCAATGCTCCTATTTCTCGGACGATTTCGCAAAAGGTTCTCGTCTGGTTATGCGTTCGCTCCAATTCTTCGGCCTTGTTTTCGAGACGCAAAGTGTAATCCTTTACCCTGCTGACCATATGGTTGAAAGCAGAGGCCAAGGCAGCGACTTCATCTTCTCCTTGAATATCAACAGTGGCATCCAGATCGCCCAGATCCACTCTTTTGGTAGCACTCGCGAGCTTGGACAAAGGGTTGGTGATCCTGCGGACGAAAATGAGACTGCCCGCAACTGCCAAAAACAGAATGCCGATAGTAACCATTGTCATTTGAAGCCAAAGAGCTGTGACTTGCTCTCTGAAGGGTTTCTCTGAAAATCCGAGCCTTAGGACTCCGGCGCGGCCCGAAAATATCGGCCACGCAATGTCCAGGTAACGTTCATTCTTGGTTGAAGCGATCCGTTGCATGTGTCCCAGATCTTCTGAGGACGCCCGGTTAGCGTTTATCAGCTCGGTGGGAACACCTTTTCCGAATGTGTGTGCGAGAATCTTTCCGTCCCGGAGAACGAACAGGTAAACCAGAGCAGGGTTGCTTCTCATCTGGTGGTCCAGCAACTTTTGAAGTGCCACCCGGTCGTTTAGCAACACCTTTTCAGCGGCTTCCAGGGCAATAGCATGGCCGAGGCTATCGGCTTGAGCGGTGACTGCAGACAGGAGACTTTCGGTATAGCGTTGGGTAACCAACACCGAGATTAGGAGACCGCTACCTATAACGAGGCATGACACGGCCGCCAAGAGCTTGCTTCTAAGGCTTTTCGGGCCCATCAACATTCCTCAGCCGTGACTCGGATTGCTTCGGCATTGCTCTGATACTATCGTACCAGTCATCCCGTGGCTGAATAAAACGATCAATCATAAGGTGATCGAGAATAATTTTCCCCTTTTTGTCCTCGTGCATTGAGAACAGGAGCTTTCGGATCTGTTCTTTCATGCCGTAGGAGAGGTTCTTCGAAGCCACCAACGGGGGAATGCCATAAGAATCCGATTTCCTGATAACCCGGGTTGCTTCTGTTATCTTTGGATTCCTCTGATGATAGAATTCCCAGATCAAGCTGTCTACTGACGCTGCGTCCACCAGTCCTCTTGCAACCGCCGTGATCGCGTTGTCGTGGCTGTACGTATAAATGGTGCTGCTGAAAAATTCCTCCGGGGTCTCGTGGAGTGCGATGAGCCAACGGGTGGGGACCAACTTCCCTGTGTTGGAATCCGGGTCCGTGAAGGCGAATGTCTTGCCCCGCAGGTCTTCCAGCTTCTCAAACGGGCTTTTCTCATTGACGATGAGATACGCTTGATAAAAGTGGCTCCCGTTAACCTCCGGCGTCGCCAGGAGCTCGAAGCCATGCCTTTCTTTTTCTAGAGCATACGGCCCGGAACAAAGGAAAGCCAAGTCAATTTCGCCTTTCCCCAGCATTTCATTGATTTCACCGTAAGTCCGTCGCTGAACGAGCTGTACCTCTTTTCCCAGCTTTTCGGCAATATAATTGAGAAGCTCGCGATAGTGCACGAAAGTTTCTTTGGGAGAGACCATGGCCGCGACGGCAACCCGCAACGGTTGTCGCCCTGACATCCTCGTTTCCGGGCGGGCAACTTCGATGGTCCTGGAGAAGTCCACAACCTTGGTGTCGTTGTCACCAGTGCAACCAACGGTGAGGAAGAGCGTCAAGACAATTAGGAACCGGATGAGCATGTGGGGTCCCACGTTGCTCCGGAAAGAGTTTTGAATCGGACGAGCACCAAACACCCATGAAACCGAATAAACGAATCTTTCCGGAACGTTTAGAGTTATACTAATTCCAAAACTCATCGGAATCAAGCCGCTGTGAGGTTAATAACTCAGGTCGAGCGATCAAGTTCCTGCTTATTTGGCACGAGGGCCACTCTTTAGCGGTAGCTATGTCCTGGACATCACCCAACATTGCTCGCTTGTCCTCTTCTTTTCTGCTCGGAAAAAACAAGAATATTCTGAGTGGCGTACGTTAGGATGTGTAACCTTTAGGATCTCTTTTTCGTCCTATAGACAAATGCCGAGAAAAGGAGGTTCTATTATGGACGAAAAGACAAAGCTCTTGGTTAGTCTCGCAGCAGCCGTCGCCGCAAACTGTGTTCTGTGCTTTGAGCATTTCCTGAGCAAAACTGAAGCCGTGGGATTGACTTCAGGAGAGATTCAAGAGGCGGCGGACATAGCGGATCAAGTCAAAAACGGAGCGCGGATTACCATAATGAGCACTATCCGCGGGATTATCGGACCGGGGACATCACCCTGCAGCAGTAAATCAGACAGGTCGTGTTGTGGTTGACCTGAGGGGATGGCGGAAATGAATTTCTGGGAAATCTACGATCAATACTACTTCAGAGTCAAGAGAGTTATCCGGGGCATTGTCCGCGATGAATGGCTCGCTGACGATCTGACTCAAGAAACGTTTGTCAGGGTTCAGGACCGCCTGGGCGATCTGAGGGACCCGGCAAAGCTCTCGTCGTGGATATTTCGCATAGCATACAACCTTTGCCAGGATCATTTCCGTGAGGTAGGGAAATCAGTCATTATTGGCGGCGCGGACGAACAGGACATGGAAATCCCGGAGGAGGACTCTGTTCAAAAGGAATTCGAACAGCACCAGATGTCACAATGCGTCCAGATCGAGATTGACCGGCTTCCTGAATCGCTGCGAACTGTTCTTTTCCTATCCGACGTGATGGAATTCAGCCATCGAGAGATTGCCGAAGTTGTCGGAATAACGGTCGAGAATGTTAAGGTGCGACTGCATAGGGCTCGGAAAAGGCTCAAGGAGCTTCTCGAACAAAAGTGCACCTTCGAAACCGACGAGAGAAATGTGCTCGTATGTGAGCCCAAAGACATGTCCAGCTCGTGAATAAAATAGCTTCATGGGAAACGCTTCAGACACACCGGAAAGGAAGTGATTCAAATGTGGGGATACGAAGGATTCTGTTGCGGATTTGGATGGTGGTGGGTGATTCCTGTGGCCATGATAATCATGATGGCTCTTTGCTACTTCATGATGCGGGGACGCATGGGGTGCATGGCATGCGGGCCCTTTTCCCGTACTTCTAGAGACTCGTCTTGGAACGTACGTTCCGAGTCGGCCAGGGATATTCTGGAAAAGCGATATGCTCGGGGCGAGATTGGGAAAGAAGAGTATGAAGAGAAGAAGAAAGACATAGAGCGAACTGAGAGTTGATGGACCGAGGCCGCCGTCGAGCTTGGTCGTTAGGCCGCCGCATCACTACAGTGTTCAGCTAATTTGCAATCACGATCATATGATACGGCTTTGGAGCGTCGGCACACCAGCAAGCGCTGAGGTTGCCTTCGACTATTGTTCAAAGAAGGATTAAACCATGGCATCTATCAGGATGATTCCCGAAGAAGGAGCTACAGGCAAGGTCAAAGATGTTTATGATGACCTCAAGTCCCGTCTCGGAATTGACTTTGTTCCCAATCTTTACAAGGTCATGGCTTCTAAGCCAGACTATTTGGAAGCGAATTGGAACAAAGTCAAGGCGGTGATGATTGAACCTGGAAAACTCGACCGTTTGACAAAAGAGATTATTGCGGTCGCGGTTTCGTCGGTACTTGGTTGCGAATATTGACTCGCCGTTCACACTTCTGCGGTGCGGAAGTTAGGGTTAGATGATGAGGCCATGCTCGAAGTGATGGCGGTCGTGGATTTGTTTAGTGGGTTCAACAAGTTGATGGATGGGTTACGAGTCGAAGCAGACGAAAAGCCCTGGTATGGTTGAGGATAAGGACTGGATGCCGTGAGCATTCACGCGACCAATGCCTGTAAGGGCTCGAAAGACCGTGGACAGAGGCCAAGAATCAGCTGAAAACAAGGCACTTCTCTAGAGACCGTCCGCAGCGTTCTTCCGTGGCAGATCCAGAATAAACAAATCAACCCCCGCAGGGATGCTGAGGATTGCAGCCGCCAAGCGCGGTATCCGTAAGAACCAGGAGGAGCGATCATGGCACTAATTCAGACCACCCCACCAGAAAAGGCTGAAGGAAAACTCGCGGAACTCTATGCGGAAGTCGAGCAGATGTTTGGGAGAGTTCCGAACAACGCTCGAATGCTCGGAGTCAGCCCTGCTCTTCTTGAGAATCAACTGCAGCTAATGGAGCACTACATGGGACACCCCACTTTGAGCACCCCGTTTCTTGCCATGGTACGGATGTTGGTTTCCAAGGCGTGCCGTTCGCCGTACTGCCAGAACCTCAACTCAGGACTGCTCCTGAAAGCGGGTTTCACCAAGGAACAGATGGCGGCCATGCAGGCTGATCCTGCACAGGCTCCTCTGGATGACAAACAGAAAGCGCTCTTGCTGTTTGTCTTGAAATCCTGCGACAATCCTCACTCGGCAGCTGCCGAAGATGTGGACCGGCTTCGGTCGCTGGGATGGAGTGAAGTGGATATCGTGGACGCTGTGGCTCATGGTGCAAGGATGGTGGGAACTAACATCATTTTCAACGCCTTCAAAATCGACCAAGAATGATCGGGGAGGCACGGCGGTCCTTCGGTGGGCGAGCGTGGTGTCCTGATGATACCCTTCAGAATCACCTGATCATCTGGTGAAATCATGATGCCCCTTGGTTGCTCAGGTTATTTGAGGGACAACACTTCAGGCGGGATCAGATTGCGAGGGTCAAAGAGCTCCAGGATCCTCATGTGGGGCGGCAATTAGGCCGTGGCCGGTCGAGCCTCGGCTGCCGCCACAATCCATTGTTCCAATTCTAGGTTCCTGCGTTGGGAATCCGGGCCACTTCTTTGATCCAGGATTTTATCTTTTCACTAATGCCATCTCTAATTTCCCTGAACTTACTGAGTTTTTCTTCTTCAGTCCCATCAAAGGCCGCCGGATCGTCGAAGGGCCAGTCCAATCGCACACTAATTCCCGGAAAAATCGGGCATTCCGCCTCATTCCTTTGACATACCGTTATCAAGTACGCGAAAAGAGTATGCCCGAGGAACTGTTTCAATGGCTTGGCCTGATGACCGCTCATGTCAATGCCGATCTCTTCCATTACCCGTCGGGCAAACGGATTGAGCGCCGTCGGCTCAAAACCAGCACTGTAGGCATCGAATCGATCCCCGGCATACTTTCTCAAGAAGGCTTCAGCCATCTGACTTCTTGCGGAATTGTGCGTGCACAGAAACAAGATTTTCGGTTTTTTCATTTCGCTTCCCACTTGATTATGTGTATCACGAATTCAACACTCTAGACCTATAACCGTCTGTCCGATTATTTTACGGGGCCGACAGCTCGTGCGAGTTCCTAATCCATGCCTGAGCTGCCATCTGAACTGGGTCCCAAGGGCTGCTCAACGGGGGAGTGTAGCTCAAATCCAGGTCGTTCAGATCCTCCACGAGCATGCCATTGAACATAGAAGCGGCGAATATGTCTATCCGTTTGGACACCTCCGACTTGCGGTGCCCGATGATCTGAGCGCCAAGAAGACGTCCACTTCTTCGGTCTCCGGTAATGCGAATTATCATCTTTTCAGCGCCGGGGTAATATACTTTATGATCCCAGGTCTCGAAGTGATCGGTGAAAGGATCGAATCCTGCTTCCTGAGCCTCAATATCGCGAAGCCCTGTGCGCGCCGCCACCAGGTCGAAAATCTTGACAGCTTGCGTTCCGAGCGATCCCGCAAATTCCCGTTGGCCACCCACAGCATTCTCGCCTGCGATACGTCCCTGTTTGTGTGCCGTAGTTCCCAGTGGAAGATAGGTGTAACTATTGAGAATGTTGTGCCATGTCTCCACGCAGTCACCAGCCGCGTAGATGTCCGGCACGTTGGTTTGCATCCGCCGATTCACCTTAATTGCATTCTTGAAACCCGCTTCGATTCCAGCTCCGACAGCCAGCGCCGACGACGGTCGGCACCCTACTGCCACCAGCACCAAGTCTGCTTTGGCCGTGAATCCTTCCGTTCCCTGCACGATGAGACCACTCCCTTCAGCCTCAATCGACTCAATTCCTACGCCGGTCGCCACATTGACGCGGTGTCGCTCCAGCTCTGTGGAAACTTTTTCGCCCAGGGGCCTGTCAACGGTGGTGAGCACTGTTTCTGCAAACTCCACGACCGTGACCGACAGGCCGCGAAGGGACAGAGCATCAGCCATTTCCATGCCGATATAGCCTCCGCCTACAATGAGAGCCGATTTTGAATTGTGGTCCGTTAGCCATTGATGCATGGCAAAGCTGTCTTGCATCCACCTCAGGACAAAAACCCCCGGCAGATCTATCCCCTTGATGGCGGGTTTGATCGATTCAGCGCCGGTCCCGACGACGAGACGATCATACGACAGTTCGCCTGTTCGCCCCTCCGCATCAACCATCTGAACGATCTTACTGTCTGCATCGATTGCGGTGGCGCAGTGGTTCAGTAGTAATCGAATTCCCGCCTGCCCGATTTCGTCTTGGGTTCTATGCGCGAGAGTTCGCCAGTCAGGGACTTCTCCGCTCAGGTAGAAGGGCAGGCCGCAAATGCTGAAATTTGGGAAGCTGTCTGCAATCACAAGGGTGGGCTCAACTGACGGGTCTATTTCGCGTGCTCTGAGAGCTGCGCTAATACCGGCATCACTTCCACCAATGATGACCAGATGATTCTTTCTCATTGTGACTCATTCCCATTTTTCTGCCTAGGAAAAATGAATCCGGTGATTATTATGCCGCTGTCCCTTGCCGAACGCTGCAAGTCTATCTTAGAATCTTTTTGTTAGGTTTTCGTTAATTCTGCGGCAGGAGAGGAAGCCCTGTCCCGGGAACTCGAAAGCAACATTTGCGTGGCTCATGAGGACCGGCACCCCGGTGACGGCTAAATTATCGCTATTATAGAAAAAATGAAGGTCAGTGCTCAGCTCACTTCACAGGCAAAGAAACGCCCCCGAAAATATAAGGCAACATCGACCAACAAAATCATCACCGGAACCTCGACGAGCGGTCCGATCACCGCAGCAAACGCTGCACCTGAATTAATGCCGAAAACTGCCACCGCCACTGCAATTGCGAGTTCAAAGTTGTTGCTCGCAGCGGTAAAAGACAAGGTGGCCGTCTTACAGTAGTCACCGCTGATCTTCCCACCCATCCAGAAACTCACTATGAACATCACCACGAAATAAATACATAGGGGGATGGCGACCCTCACGACGTCCATAGGAATAGTAACGATAAGGTTGCCCTTAAGACTGAACATGACCACTATGGTGAATAATAGTGATATAAGGGTGATTGGGCTAATTTTCGGAATGAAAGTCTTTTCGTACCAAGTCTTTCCTTTCCACTTCAACATGACGAAGCGGGTAATCATGCCGGCAATGAACGGAATCCCCAGATAGATAAACACGCTTTCCGCGATCTGCCTCATACTAACTTCCACAATGCTCCCGCTCAGTCCGAAGAGCGGAGGAAGTACGGTAATGAAGAACCAAGCGTAAACGCTGTAGAAAAGAACCTGAAAAATACTGTTGAATGCGACCAGCCCCGCAGCATATTCCGTGTCTCCTTTGGCCAGTTCGTTCCACACTATAACCATCGCAATACATCGCGCCAAGCCGATCATGATCAGCCCCACCATGTATTCCGGATGATCGGGTAACAGCAGAATAGCTAGGAGAAACATGAGGATAGGGCCAATGATCCAGTTCTGAACCAGAGACAGCCCCAGAACTTTCCAGTCACGAAGGACGTCGCCTAATTCCTCATACTTAACTTTCGCCAGAGGCGGATACATCATGAGGATAAGACCGACAGCAATCGGCACGTTTGTCGTCCCCACCTGAAAGTAATGAATGATTTTCTCAACCTGAGGAAAAATGTAACCGGCTCCTACTCCTGCGACCATGGCAAGGAATATCCATAGGGTAAGAAATCGGTCAAGAAACGATAGCCTTTTTACGATGGCATCCGGCATGGCTCCCATCCTTTATCTTATCCAGGAGATTTCCAGTGGATCTACATCCCTGACGGCCTATATAAGTCTATCCAAGCTCTCAACACTGCCCACTGCCGTGGCGACGAATTGATGAAGGTAAGATATCTGTCCAAAAGGGATAGGTTCTTTTCAGTTGTCATATTCGTTTACCTCCACAAGGGTTTGGCACCTTGCGACAGGCCGCTCGGTCCATCTTGCCCGCTTCGGCCATTATGAAATTTCCATCTGTGAGTCATCGTACGTTCAATTTCCTGCCTTGCAAAGCACGGAACCTGTTCGATATCAGCCGGTTATCGGTTACCGATAATCGGCACGGGCATGGGGAATATCAAAATTAGTAATTCTGATCACCGCAAGGTGCCCAGAGCGGGTCTGAATGCAAAGATTTCGGTTATTGACGATGCAATCGGCATCGGTTTCTCTCGAGAGAGATCACCCGCAATAGGAGGCAATGTCGACTCGGGTTTGTCCGCACAACTTCCATTTGAACTGTTTGTTCCAGGGCAGCACCCCGCCTCGGGAATCCTCGTCGAGACGGCAGGCAGTAGCCGCTGTAGGCTGCTGAATTGATTAACCGTGGCCGAACAGGGCATAGGGTTTATTTGGAGCGCAGGCGTTTTCGCGGTTCCAACCTTGCTCTGAGAGGGACCACCTGAGGATGCGCGTACCTGCTGCTGACCTCCCGAGATATTGGGCGTACCGCAGCATCCTGCTCCAGAATCACAGCAGCTTGCTCCAGCATAGCTGAAAGAGACCAGTGTTGCGGAAAAAAGAATCAACATCAGAGTGCTCACATGTACTTTATTCATAATTCTTCCATTTTCTCCACCGGATTCTTGCTCATCATATTGCTCGCCTTCTTGAGGGGCGTACAGTTCTCCTCGCGTTCGAGCTGTCGCACGTTCACCTATGGATCTGTCAACCTGATGACCACCGTGTGTAGAGCCCTCCAACCGGAGGGTCAGGATGATCCTTGTCGCAATCACCTCACCCGAAGGCAGATGATGCACCGATAGACACCACAGCTAGCAAAACAGCGAGTAAGATTCTCAGCTTCCTCATGATTAAACTTCTCCTTTATGAGAGGCCAGTCGTGCTTTTCCGGACTAAGCATCAAGAAGGCAGCCGCGATGTGTTGCCGGGAGAATCTGCAACCACGTTCCAGCCTTTTACATATACTGCAAAAACGGCTTCAGGTCTTCTTGGCCCATTTATGGTCCTAAAGTCGATGACAGTGTGGCGCTTGCAGAGTAGAAGACGGTCTACGCGACGGACGTCAAACCTCTGTAGTGCTTTTCATGTGAGATTTTTCCGTCATCCAATCTTAGGGACCTCCTGGCTTTTCGAGCCACTTGCGGATCGTGAGTCACCATGACAACCGTGCGGCCTTCTTGGTTGAGCTCTTCAATAAACGCTATGACTTGAGCGCTTGTTTCCGGGTCAAGGCTACCCGTGGGCTCGTCAGCCAGGATGACAGAGGGGTTATTGGCAAGCATGCGAGCCAAAGCCACTCTCTGCAGCTGTCCCACACTGAGTTCGGATGGTTTGTGTTCCAGACGGTCGCCCAGCCCCAGATTTTCGAGCAGGCTAGAGGCTCGCGCTTTTTGTTCCTCCCCAGTTGCGCCTCCCAGATAGAGCGGAACCTGAACGTTTTCCAGAGCTGATAAGTAGGGAACAAGGTTAAATGTTTGAAACACAAATCCTATTTTCTCTCCCCTGAGTGCGGCTCGTTGATCAGGTTCAAGGTCATAGAGAGAGTCGCCGTCGAGCAGAATACGTCCCGAGGACGGCGAGAGCATTCCGCCGAGCGCGAGGAGAAGAGTGCTTTTTCCACTTCCACTGGGGCCAACAATAGAAACGAAATCCCCGCGGTGAATCTCCAGAGTTACGTCACTGAGGACCGTAACTTCCGGGCCTCGATGATTGTATGTTTTGGTTACCGATTCCATCTTCAGCATAAGTCATACCTCCTGAAAGGTGGCAAAGGGGTCAAGACGCGCGGCACGGCGAGCCGGAAAGTAGCTAGCAACAAGTGCAATTAAGACGGATATTCCTATTGCCCATGGTACGAGCGTCGGCATCGGCAACACGTTGATTCCGGCGAGCTTAGGTCCTAGAAGCAGGGCCAAGACGGTGCCCAGCACGTAGCCCGCTGCTCCTCCGGCCAATCCCAGCAACACCGCCTTCATGAGGAACATCTTCAGAACAAAACCCGAACCGGCTCCCAAAGCCATGAGAGTCCCTATTTCACGCCTCCGTTCGTAGACGTTTCCGTACATGTAATTGGCTATGCTCGCTCCTCCCACCAGGACGATGACGGCAACGAAAACCATTGACAGATTCGACATCATGCGATTTGTCTTGATCTGAGTATCCACGACCTGCGCAATGGTCACTACTTTCGCTTCAGGCAGCAATCCGTTAATCTTGGGGACCAGACCTTTGGATATCTGATCGCAGCACCCTACAATCTCGATCACGTTGATTGCACGGCCTTTTCCGGCGATCTGCTGTATCGTGTGCAGGTGTCCAAAAATCCGGGAGTCATCAACAGTGCCGGTCTGCGGGAGAACCGCAGCCACTGTGAACGTCTTCCCCATAACTGAAATGCTATCGTTCGCTTTCAAGCCCAGAGTGCCGGCAACATCTGCACCAACCAGGGCCTCAGTGCTGTTCAGGGTTTCAATAACCCTTGTACGCACCAACGTCTCCTTGGGCTGGACCGGAGTCAGTCCCGGAATGGCGGCAACGGTTCCACAACCTTCGGGTCTGGAGAAGACTCCGGCCATTTGCCACACGGCCTTGGCCTGGAATTCGCTTTTCGGCAAAATCCCGGTGAGCGTGAATTTATGACCTTGGATCTCCACGGGAAGCGACAGTTTGGGAGACAAGTTGTCCACCCCTTGAAGGTTCGACTGGGTGAGTCGCTCCACGTATTCTTCCGGGAACTCCTCGCCTTGCATGTCAGCGCTGTAATAATTCTGAAGGGTTACGGACTTCGGGAGAACGAGGATGTTGGCTCCCAGGGCGTCCAGCTCTTGGGCGACGGCTTTCTCTGAGTAAAAGGTGATGTTCTTGATGGCCACGATCACCGTTATGCCAAGCAGAATGGCGAACAGCCCCGTGACGACCTGGCTCTTGCGTTCAAAGAGCTCTTTCCAAACAAGATTTCTTAGTCGCATGCCTTCCCCTCCCTAGTTTCCGACGCCGCATTGCCCGGGCTTGCACCCCGAACCGCAATTGGAGAGGGCACTCGTGAGGGTTGTTACTATCTGATTCTTGCCCGTTGCCCCTTTGAAACTTCCGATGACCGATCCCGGAGGCGCCAGGAGAATCGTCGTGGCCTCCTCGACGGGGGTATTCATTCCCAACTTGGCTAAAAGAGGCCGCTCCGCTGCTGCGTTCGGGTCCAGAATGAGCACTTCGGTAGCCGTTGCGTAGCGTTGATCGGCTTTGAACGCCCGAACTCCACTCATGGCCTCTGTGTTCAAGCGCGTTTTCCCATTTTGAACGCACAAAACGACTAGCTTTCCCTGCTGCATTGCACTGAGAACTTTTTCCGTGGAAGGAGTACCAAACGCGCTGAGAAGTTGTTCCCTCGTAAAATTGCCTGGGAAACTCGCAGTCACTGCTCCATTGGGGGCAAGAACCAGGACAAGAGGCATCGGGGCCTTAGCCACACCGAATTTTGTCACGATCTCTGCTGCGGACGTGTCGGTGATTCGGACGGCTAATGGATCTGCCCTGTTCGCTACAGCGTTCGTTGCTGCATTGAAGATCTGCCCCATGAGTTTGGTCTGTTCGTCATCTTGACGGAAAAAGAAAATGAAAAGGTACTTGTTGGCCTTGGCGGCACGATCAATCGCGGCAAAGCCTTGGTTCGGTCCTGCCTGTGGCGCTTGAGCCACAACTTCTGAAACAAGAACCGCGGACATCAAACTCACCAGGACGAGTATTAAAACCGTAGTCCATTTCTCCTGAAGCATGAAGAGCTCTCCTTTGACCCGATGCTTAATGCGTCTGTTGGTGTGGAAAGAATTCCGAATCCACCATGTTCATAGGCCCTATCCTGCGATCCCGATCACCTTGAGTTGTACGAATGAATCCCCTGGGAAGCATCCATCACTTTTCTCCGGCCGCTTTGAGCAACGAGTCCTCGCTCAGGCCCTCAATGGACCGGCGACCGATTAAAAGATCCGCCAGCAGTGTCACAGTCTCTCCGTCAACCCAGCACTCAGTGTACCGCCCCTTCTTTGCCACGTGAATCAGTCCGATCCTCCTCAGTTCCTTGATGTGATGAGAGATCGTAGACTGCACTATGTTGAGACCTCTTCCGAGGTCACCAACACATTTCTTCATCTCCTCATCGAAACTGCATGAGGTGCCTGGTGGGCAGCACGAGACCAGGTGCAGAAAGATAGCGAGGCGGTTGGGATTGGATAGAGCCTTGAATGCCTCGGCGCAAGCCGCCAGGTCATTTAATCGATAGATCGACATACGTCGATGTATCTCATCTCCCAGCTTGCTTGTCAAGAAGAAACCTGGGAATGGCCTTAACGGAATCTACATCGCCGTGTAGCCGATTCCACCGCTCTTTTCAAACTGGTCACAAATCGAAATGAAATTGGCCCAGATATGAATCTAGCTTGGCTTTGTTAGCGGCATCCAAGTTGGAGCAATGTTCAGGACCCTTTACTCCTTCGGCTGCTCTCAAAGCAAACACCGTGCAGGTCGGCTCTCCGCATTCACCGCAATTAGTCCTGGGCAAGAGTCTGAGAATCTCCATCATTTGGGGCACGGCCGGCGCTTCAAACGATGGCTCGATTTCCTCCCGTTTCTCCCACGCCTCGTTGATCTCTTTCTTAAGCC
>JBKQMK010000034.1:0-5653 GCA_052146735.1 Desulfomonilaceae bacterium
TCATCCGGTAGTGAGCCCCCATCTGCCAATTTCCAAAAAACATGTCCTCAAAAACCACAGGCAACCAAAGACTGCTCACAGTGGCTCTTCATCCAGAGTAGTCAGTCATTGAACGGTCACTACTGGGGAGAATTATAATTAAAATCACGTTGACAAAAAATAAAACTGAGAAGCCCGGATTTATTTTTATGGGGTGCTTCGGGTGCCTTTTTGAATGAATTCGCTTTGTTTGAGCTTCACGTGCTCCTACAAGCAATATTCCAGCAGCGAAGCTGATTTGTAATTTTTTCACCGATCCAGAATAGGTACGCCTCCCGATGGTGAACCGAGAGGGTGCGTCGAAGATCTTGCCATGACCAGCTTTCTCGCGCAACCAGAATGCCGCAGACGCGCGGATGGAATTTGCGGATGGCGCTCGGATACCCCGAATCAGAACATCGCGCAGAATCGCTCTCCGGTGCCTTATGAGTCGTCTCTGATTTTACCTTGGGTTAGTATCATGCTTGACCCATGAGCATGTGGCGAGGTACGCTCTAAAATACGAGTACATCCTCTGTTGAGGCAACGGGGTAGGCAGTTTTGCGTCCGTGGGATTTCATTCAGGTCAATGCGGCAGCTTTTTCGGGGTCAGAGGAACCATCCCGCGACCGGGCACCGGACGAAAGCCCCTCCGAGAAGGCAAGACCGCTGCATAATTCCGGTTGAATCATGAGAGGCTGAGGCCCTCCTCGTCAATCCTTTGGGTGTGCGTGATTTTGTAGGCCTTGGCAACCATGATAAGATTGCATCAGGCAACAGTGACCTTAACGACTTTCAGCCTTCTTGAATTATGTCGTGTGAATCGTCGAACAATTTTGGGGAGTGCTCTATGACTGAACAGGACCGCCTCCATGTAAAACAGCCGTCGGCAGTGACAATGACGATGACGCACGTGCTACTGCATACGGACCCATACGGAATGTCCGGCCCCCGCCTGATCGGAGACCGCCATGAGTGACGACATGTCCAAGTCTGCTTCTGCTCCCGTCCGAGTCCGCCACATTCGCCTACCCCTCCTCGGCAAGATGATGGTTCTGCTTCTGTCAGTAGTCTTGGTGCCTTTGATTATTGTGGGCGCCATAAGTATCCGTCGTGGTGTGGATGCCGTCGAACGGACCGCCGAGCAGAATCTCCAGGTTATCGCTTCGACGGCTGCAGGCGATCTGGACCAGGCTTTCTCACAGACGCAAACACTTCAGGAAGTCATTGCCAAAACCGATACGGTGGTAAAGGCATGTTCCGCCCCGCCCAACGAGCGCAAGGACCTGCTTCCCGGGGTCGAGCAATGGCTGAAGGAGGTGTTGTCCTGCGATCCAGACCTTGGGCTGGCATACGTCGCCGATGAACAGGGCATCTGTATTGTCTCCACCAGCCCGAACATGGTTGGTCGCGACTACAAGGCAACACGCGAGTACATGCGGCGTGCCCTCGGGGGTGAAAAAGTCATTTCCGACCTTGCCATGGGTATCACCTCGGGCGAACCCGGCGTCTTCTTCGCCGGACCGGTCAGAGATCGGAAGGGCAAGATTGTCGGCGTTGTCGTATTCAAGCTCAAAGTTGAGGTAATCGACCGTCTGTCCCACGATGTGAGCAAGGAGACGCCACAGGGCTTTGCCGTAGTGATCGATGCCAACGAAGTCATCATCTCGAACCCTGACCGTAAACGGCTTTACCACAGCATTGGCAATCTCTCCCCCGAAGCCTTGAAGCAAATCGATCCTAAGCTGCAGTATGGGGTCGAACGCATTGAATCCGTGGGGCAAGATGACCTCGCAAGGGCTGTGAGACAGGGACTCAACAGCGGCTGCCTGACGGGAATCGGGCCGAACGGCCTACCGCGGGTGATTGGCTACGCGCGTATGACTCAGCGTCCCTGGACGGTAGCCGTGGTGCAGCCTCGGGCACAGTTCGATCTGCCGATGAGCGACTTGGCCGTAGCGCAGAGATGGTGGATCGTCGGTATGGGCATGCTGGCGGCACTTGGCGCCATCTGGATCACGTACAGCCTGCTCAGGCCGATCAGATCGCTTCGCGCCGCAGCGATGAAGGCGGCCGACGGCGACTGGTCGGCACGAGCCACGGTGATCAGTAACGACGAACTCGGCGACCTGGCACGCACCTTCAACGCAATGATGCCCGCGCTCCAGGAGCGGTCTCGCATGCAGGATGACCTGAGCCTTGCACATGAAGTCCAGCGACGGACGCAGCAGCAAGCCGATCAACTTCGGGCCCAGCAGGAATCGTTACTCATAGCCGAAGAGCGTATCCGGCTACTCCTGGAATCTGCTGGCGAGGGGATCATCGGTGTGAATCCTGACGGCAAGATCACTTTTGTCAACCCTGCGGCCTGTCGGATGCTCGGATACTCGACGGATGAATTCCTAGGTCAGGGTCTCCACAGCCTCATTCACTATTCTCATGAGGATGGTTCTCCATATCCGCGAGAAGACTGCCCGATGTACAAGTCCTTTTCACTTGGAACCATAAGCCATATCGATAATGAAGTACTGTGGCGAAAAGATGGCACGAGTTTTCCCGTAGCCTATTCCAGCAACCCTGTCCATAAGGACGGCGGAGTTGTTGGCGCGGTGGTCACCTTTCGAGATATCACCGACCGCCGCCGAGCTGAGGAGGCGCTTGCTGAAAGTGAACGCAAAATGCGCCGAATTTTGGAGACGGCCAACGAAGGGTTCTGGCTGGTAGACAACGACACCGTCTCCCTGGCCGCGAACCCTGCGCTGTGCACGATCCTGGGTAGGCGGCAGGAAGAGATAGTCGGCTGCCGAATCTTTGACTTTGTTGATGAGGAGAACCGCCGGATTTTTCTGGCGCAGCTCGAAGAAAGAAAGAAAGGAAAGGCAGGGGCCTATGAGATTTCCCTGCAAAGGCCTGACGGGGTGAACGTGCCCTGTCTCTTCAATGCCACCCCTTTTGTTGACGAAAAAGGTGACAAAAAGGGATCTTTCGCACTCGTCACCGACATCACCACTCGCAAACAGGCCGAGGAAGAGATCCGTCGCGCCAAGGAGATCGCTGAGGAGGCCACCAAAGCCAAGTCAGATTTCCTTGCCAACATGAGCCACGAGATCAGAACACCGATGAATGCGGTGATTGGCATGGCCCACCTGGCTCTTCAGACAGAGCTAACTCCCAAGCAGGCGGACTACGTGAGAAAGATCCAGCGCTCCGCCCATTCCCTTCTGGGGATCATCAATGACATCCTGGATTTTTCCAAGATCGAAGCGGGTAAGATGCAGATGGAATCAGTGGATTTCAGCCTGGACGAAGTCCTCGACAATGTATCCACGGTGGTGGGAGTGAAGGTTCATGAGAAAGAGCTGGAGTTCTTAATGCATACCCCGCAGGATGTGCCCCTGGCGTTGGTTGGTGACCCGCTCAGGCTGGGGCAGATATTGATCAACCTGTGCAACAATGCGGTGAAATTCACACAAGAGGGTGAGATCGTCATTTCCACCAAGGTGATGGAGAAAGGTGGGGAGTCGGTCATGCTCCAGTTTTGTGTTCGCGACACCGGGGTAGGCCTGACCGAAGAGCAGAAGGGGAAACTGTTTCAGGCCTTTAGCCAGGCAGACACGTCTACCACTAGAAAATACGGAGGAACAGGTCTCGGGCTGACAATCTCCAAGCGGTTAGTCAACATGATGGGAGGGGAGATCTGGGTTGAGAGCGAGCCTGGAAAGGGGAGCGAGTTCATCTTCACGGCAAAATTCGGTTTAGCGAGGAAGGTCTCAAGGAGGCGCTTGGAGCCGTCAGTGGACCTGCGGGGGATGCGGGTTCTGGTGGTGGACGACAATGCGTCATCCAGGGAGATTCTACAGGCTCTGCTAGAAAGCATGAGTTTTGACGTGACCGTGGCAGCTTCTGCAGAGGAGGGGATAGCGGAGTTGGAGAAAGAGGCTGCAGCCCGTCCCTATCAACTGGTAGTGATGGACTGGAGGATGCCTGGTATGGACGGGATCAAAGCATCCGAGGTGATTAAGAGGCATCCGAGCCTCCCTCAGAAGCCCAAGATTATCATCGCGACGGCCTATGGTCGTGAAGAAGTCATGCAGAGATCTGAGAAGGTGGGGGTGGACGGCTTTCTTCTTAAGCCCGTGGCCCAGTCCATGCTTTTTGACGCGATCATGGTCGCTTTTGGGAAGGAAGCTCCAGAGGGTGAGGCTGTGGCACGGGTTCGGGGCAAGGATGAGGAAGAGCTGCGAAAGGTTCGTGGGGCAAGGGTGTTGCTGGCGGAGGACAACGACATCAACCAGCAGGTGGCTAAGGAAATTTTGGAGCAAGCGGGATTGGTGGTGAGCATTGCCAACAACGGGAAAGAGGCCGTGGAGATGGTCAGGGCAGGGAACTTTGAGGCGGTGCTCATGGATATTCAAATGCCAGTGATGGGGGGATTTGAGGCGACCGAGGAGATTCGTAAGGATGGGGAGTTTAAGGATTTGCCGATCATCGCCATGACCGCCCATGCCATGGCGGGTGACCGTGAGAAAAGCCTTGAAGCTGGTATGAACGATCATGTGACCAAGCCCATTGATCCGGATCAACTCTTATCTGCGCTGGTAAAATGGATCAAGCCGTGTAAGCGGGAGATGTCTGAAGGCGTGTGTGAGGCATTGATTAGGGAGAAGGAAGTGGAGGACATTCTCCCTTCTGAGTTACCCGGGATTTCCATAGCCTCCGGTCTCGGTCGGGTAGGCGGCAACAAGCAGCTCTACGCGAAGCTACTCTGCCAGTTTAAGGACGGCCAGGAAAAGGCCGTGGAACAGATCAAGGCGGCTCTCCAATCAGGAGATGTGGACACCGCCACTCGACTTGCTCACACAGTAAAGGGAGTCTCAGGAAACCTGGGTGGAGACAGCCTCTACCGTGCTGCGGCCGAGTTGGAAAAGGCGATCAAGGAAGGCAAAGAGAGCCTGGATCATCCCATGACGGAGTTCAGTTCTCAATTGAAGGTAGTCATGGATGGGATAAAGGTTTTTGAGGCAAGCCTGGCCGCGCAGCAAGGGCCCGAGAAGCCTGCGGCGGAGGTACGGGTCGATAAAGAAGCGGTGAAACCTCTGCTGCAGGAAATGGCTCAGCTTTTGGAGAGCGATTTGACGGAGGCCATGAACCGCCTTGAAACCTTGAAGCGACACCTGGGGAATTCATCGGTTGATGAGGAATTCAAACGGCTGGAAAAACAAGTTGAAGGCTTTGATACGGACAGTGCCCTGAAAAGCGTAGAGACCATCGCTGGAAGGCTGGATATAGAGCTGTAGTAAGGGAGAGAGATGGTGGAGGGTGGGAAGAAAAACAAAGTTCTTATTGTGGATGACACAACCGGCTCCGCAGATCTTCTTGCCGCGGTGCTTGTTCAGGGTATCATCAAGCACTACGACGATCTTGACATCCTCAGCAACGAGTATTTCCACCATGATTCGGAAGAGACAATGGGAGACCCAGTCCACGCCCCATTGGCCCTTTCCCAAGAACCGGTAGATCGTGGCAAAGTGCCTGGACTCATGGAGCCTCATAGTAAGAATGACTTGGCTGACGGTGTGGTTCCCTACCGTGAGCACCCAGCCGATCACAAGTGCCACGAAGATCCGATAACTCG
>JBKQMK010000035.1:0-6940 GCA_052146735.1 Desulfomonilaceae bacterium
AAGTCGCGGACTTGTTGGATGTTGAGGATTTGCAGACCCTTCTTGCCCACTTCTGCGACGCAGTAGGGGTTGCCTCAGCCATATCAGACCTCAACGGCAACCTGCTGGCATTCGCAAATTTTCGGCGAGCTTGCACCCAATTCCATCGTGCTGGCGAAATTTCCTCTCAACGCTGTGCCGAAAGCGACGCAATACTGGGTTCCAGACTGAAGGATGGTCAGGATTTCACCATTTATACATGCAAGAATGGCCTGACGGACGCTGCTTCTCCGCTGATCATAGACGGGAAGCATGTGGCCAATATTCTTATTGGCCAGTTCCACTTACAGGAACCTGACCTGGACTTCTTCCGTCGCCAGGCTCGAGACCTCGGTTACGATGAAGAGGATTATGTGGCATCCATCAAGGAAGTGCCAATCATGTCCGCGGAGAAGCTGCCCAGCATTCTCGGCTTCTTGTCAGGCTTCGCCAAGATCGTGGGCTCCCTCACGTTAGACCGAATTCGCGCGTCACAGGCAGCCGAGGAACTAAAAAAGAGGGCCGAGGCACTGCGCCGCAGCCAGGCAGCGGCTTTGAGCCTTGCTGAGGATGCTGAAATGGCCCGCAGCGAGATCGCGCGATATAGGGATCATCTGGAGCAGTTGGTCAAGGATCGCACGGAAGAGCTGCGAGTTTCGGAAGAACGCACCCGGCTGCTCCTTGAATCGGCCGACGAGGGGATCATCGGTGTGAGCGTAGACGGCAAGATGACTTTTGTAAATCCTGCGGCTTGTCGGATGCTCGGATACTCGCCCGACGAATTCGAGGGCAAGGAGCTCCACAGCCTCATTCACTATGCTCATGAGGATGGTTCTCCATATCCGCGACAGGACTGTCCTATGCACAAGTCCATTTCAGGTGGAACCGCCAGCCATATAGACAGTGAAGTGCTGTGGCGAAAAGATGGCACGAGTTTTCCGGTGGCTTATTCGAGCAACCCTGTGCATAAGGACGGCTCTCTAGTCGGGTCTGTGATCACTTTTAGAGATATCACGGACCGCCGCCGAGCTGAAGAGGCACTTGCTGAGAGTGAACGCAGAACGCGCACAATTTTAGAGACTGCCATCGAGGGGGTCCTGCTGGTCGACAATGATGCCGCCATACTGATTGCCAACCCCGCCCTAGGAACGATCCTGGGCAGGCCGCAGGAAGAGATAATCGGCCGTCAGATTTTTGATTTTGTTGATGAGGAGAACCAGCTGATTTTTCTGGACCAGCTCGAAAAAAGAAGGAAAGGACAGTCAGGTGCCTATGAGATTTCCCTGCAAAGATCTGACGGTGTGAACGTACCCTGTCTCTTCAATGCCAGCCCTTTTCTTGACGAAAAAGGTTCTAAAAAGGGCTCTTTCGCGCTCGTCACCGATATAACCGCTCGAAAACTCGCCGAGGAGGAGATCCGCCGCGCCAAGGAGATAGCTGAGGAAGCCACCAAAGCGAAATCTGATTTCCTCGCCAATATGAGTCACGAGATCAGGACCCCTATGAATGCGGTGATTGGAATGGCTCACCTGGCGCTTCAAACTGAGCTGACCCCAAAGCAGGCGGACTATCTGACTAAAATACAGCGCTCCGCACACTCACTCCTGGGGATCATCAATGACATCCTGGATTTTTCCAAGATCGAAGCAGGTAAGTTGGAGATGGAGTCGGTGGATTTCAGCCTGGACGAAGTCCTCGACAATGTGTCTACCGTGGTGGGAGTGAAGGTTCATGAGAAGGAGTTGGAGTTCTTAATGGATACGCCGCTGGACGTGCCCCTTGCCCTGGTAGGTGACCCGCTCAGGCTGGGGCAGGTTCTGATCAATCTGTGCAATAACGCTGTGAAATTCACGGAACAGGGTGAGATCGTTATCTCTACCAAACTGATGGAAAAACAAAACGAATGGGTCATGCTCCAGTTTTCTGTTCGAGACACTGGCGTCGGCCTGACCCAAGAGCAGAAGGGGAAACTATTCCAGGCTTTTAGCCAGGCAGATATGTCCACCACTAGGAAATACGGAGGGACGGGCCTAGGTCTTACCATTTCCAAGCGTTTGGTCAAAATGATGGGAGGGGAGATCTGGGTCGAAAGCGAGGCCGGAAAAGGGAGCGAGTTCATATTCACGGCAAAATTCGGATTAGCGAGGAAATTCTCAAGGAGACACCTGGTACCATCAGTGGATTTGCGAGGGATGCGGGTTTTGGTGGTGGACGATAATGCCTCATCCAGGGAGATTCTGCAGTCCCTGCTGGAAACTATGAGTTTTGAAGTGACCGTGGCAGCTTCTGCCGAGGAGGGGATCGCTGAGTTGGAGAAAGAAGCCGAATCCAACCCCTACAGGCTGGTCGTAATGGACTGGAAGATGCCTGGTATGGACGGGATCAAAGCATCTGCGTTGATCAAGAAGCACCCGAGCCTGACTGAGAAGCCCAAAATTATCATCGCAACTGCCTATGGTCGTGAAGAGGTCATGCAGAAATGCGAGAAGGTTGGAGTGGACGGCTTTCTTCTTAAGCCCGTAGGGCAATCTGTGCTTTTTGATTCGATCATGATCGCTTTTGGAAAGGAAGCGCAAGAGCGTGAGGCCGTGGTGCGGGTGAGCGGCAGAGATGAGGAAGAGCTGCGAAAGATTCGAGGGGCACTGGTGTTGCTGGCCGAAGACAATGAAATCAACCAACAGGTTGCTGAGGAAATTTTGCAGCAAGCGGGATTGGTTGTGCGAATTGCCAACAACGGCAAAGAGGCTGTGGACATGGTCAGGGCGGGCAATTTTGATGTGGTGCTCATGGATATACAAATGCCGGTAATGGGAGGATTTGAGGCGACTGAAGAGATTCGCAGGGATGAGAGGTTTAAAGATTTGCCGATCATCGCCATGACCGCCCATGCTATGGCGGGTGACCGCGAGAAAAGTATTGAAGGCGGCATGGATGATCACGTGACGAAGCCCATTGATCCGGATCAGCTCATATCTGCACTGGTAAAATGGATAAAGCCGGGAAAGCGGGAGATATCTGAAGGCGTGTGTGAGTCATTGAGTGAAACTAAGGAGGTGGAGGACGTCCTCCCTGCTGAGTTACCCGGGATTTCCATAGCCTCCGGCCTTGGACGGGTAGCCGGCAACAAGCGGCTCTATACGAAACTCCTGTGCAAGTTCAAGGAGGGACAGGAAGACGCCGTCGAGCAGATCAAAGCTGCTCTCCAATCAGGCGATGTGGAGACGGCAGCCCGGCTTGCTCATACGGTAAAAGGAGTCTCCGGAAACCTCGGTGGGGACAACCTCTACCAGGCCGCGGCCGACTTGGAGAAGGCGATCAAGGAAGGCAAACAAAACCTGGATCTTTTCATCACACAGTTCGACTCTCAGTTAAAAGTTGTGATGGATGGGATAAGAGTAGTCGAGGAGAGACTCACCGCCCGGCAAATGCCCGAGGAATCCGGGGCGGAGGTGCATGTCGATAAGGAAGCAGTAAAAACTCTGCTCCAGGAAATAGCTCAGCTTCTGGAGAGCGATCTGACCGAAGCCATGAACCGGCTTGAAGCTTTGAATCACCACCTGGCGAATTCATCGGTTTATGAAGAATTCAAACGACTGGAAAAGCAAGTCGAAAGCTTTGACACGGACAGTGCTTTGAAAAGCGTGGAGACCATCGCCGAGAAGCTGGAAATATAGCTACAGGAAGGGAGAAGATGTTGGAACTCGGGCGAAAACCCAAAGTGCTGATCGTGGATGACACGCCGGAAAACATCCAGGTGCTTATGGAGACGTTGAAGGATCAGTATACAATTGTGGCAGCAATCAATGGAGAGAAGGCCCTCAAAATGGCTGTCGGAGAACCGAGGCCTGATCTCATTCTCCTGGATATCATGATGCCGGGGATGGATGGATACGAGGTGTGCCGTAGACTCAAGGCCGACGAGCAAGTACAACACATCCCGATCATCTTCGTAACCGCCAAGACCGAGGTGGAAGACGAAACCCTGGGATTTGAGCTGGGCGGAGTGGACTATATTACAAAGCCGTTTAGCATTCCTGTGGTAAAAGCGAGGGTTAAAGCCCACCTGGAGCTAAAGATACTGCGTGACCTTGAGGCAATTCAGCGGGCAAAGCTCGAGACTGTGCTCGGGATGCTCAATAGCGAACTTGCTGAGGCTGCCGAATACGTCAAGTTCCTGCTACCGCAACCAATCACTGAGGGACCTTTGCAGGCCGACTGGCGTTTTGTGCCATGCACCAGCCTTGGAGGAGACTCCTTAGGGTACCACTGGCTCGATGAAGATTCGTTCGCGATTTACCTGATTGACGTATGCGGACATGGAGTGGGAGCAGCACTCCATTCGGTGTCTGTGCTCAATGTCCTCCGTTCCAAGAACTTGCAGAACATCGATTTTCGGAGACCAGATCAGGTTCTAGCCGGCCTTAATGCCGTCTTTCCCATGGATAACCACAGGAACATGTATTTTACCATGTGGTACGGCGTGTACAGTCGCTCGTCTCGCCTTTTAACCTATGCCAGCGGAGGGCATCCACCAGCCCTGTTGATGCAGGATATGGGGAATAGGTCAGAGATTCGAGAACTGAGAACTCCGAACCTGTTTGTGGGTGGTCTGGACGGGATAAATTTCGAATATGACCAGGTCGAGATCAAACCTGCGGCTAGACTCTATGTTTTTAGCGATGGCGTATATGAGATCATGAATGAAAACGGCGCATGTTGGGAGTTCGACGACCTGAAGGCCTACCTGGAGAATTCAGGTGACAGGGGCAAATCGACCATGGACGATCTATGGACGCACGTACGGCAAATCGCAGGCTCAGAAACGCTTGAGGATGATTTCTCTGTCCTGGAGATAAGAATGCCGTGATATCGGGAGGAGCGGAAGAAGGAAGAATCCCGGGAACCCGCTTCTTGAAAGAAGCCGGTTCCCGGACCCTCCGGCAAGAACTTTCATAATGGCTAGCGGTAGCACGAATATGGTGGCTATAATGTGATGACAAAGCAAATCCTCATTTGAGCTACTGCTGGTAGGACCGGCATCTGAAAGTGTCTCAAAACTCTTCGAGCGACCAAAATCGTAGCACGAATTCCTTCACCCTCGGTCCCCTCTCCCAGAGGGCGAGGGAAGCGCAAACCGCTCCAGATTTATTCCCTCTCCATCTGGGAGAGGGTTGGGGTGAGGGCAAGAAAGTGCATCCCAGCCTGAATCGTGCCACGATTCGGATCTTGTCCCGATTTCTGAGGCAGTTTCATCTTGCCGGTCATTCTAATGGCGTGGCGGCCGGACCGTTTTCAGTGGACCTTTCGGGCTACAGCGGAGCTAACACAATATGCCATAGAGGGAAGAAAAATGGGAGATGGTGAAAGAAAACCCAAAGTTCTCATTGTGGATGACACCCCGGAAAACATTCAAATCCTCATGGGGACGCTGAAGGATCAATACGCTATCGTGGCGGCTATTAATGGAGAGAAAGCTCTCAAAATGGCTGTTGCAGAACCGAGGCCGGATCTCATTCTCCTTGACATTATGATGCCGGGAATGGACGGGTTTGAAGTGTGCAGTCGGCTGAAATCCGATCCGGAGACTCGGGATATCCCGGTCATTTTTCTTTCCGCCCTTGATGATACCGCCAATAAGGTAAAGGGGTTCGCGACAGGGGCTGTGGACTACATCTCGAAGCCTTTTCAACCTGAAGAAGTTCATGTGAGGGTCAATACTCATCTGACCATGAGTCTTTTGAAACAGAATCTCGCAGAGAAAAACAACGAACTCCGGATGTACACTGAACTCCTGGAAGAAAGGGTGAAAGAACGAACCGCAGAGTTGGCTTCGTTGAACAACGTCTATGAGCGTTTTGTGCCGAGGGAGTTCATCGATTTGCTGCAGAAGAATAGTATTCTCGAAATCAGTTTGGGTGATCAGGTGAGCCGGGAAATGACCGTGATGTTTGCGGATATTCGGGGATGGACCACCCTGCTGGAAAAGATGACCCCTGAGGAGGCTTTCAGTTTCATCAATGCCTATCTGAGACGAGTCAGCCCGGTGATCAAGGACTGCAATGGGTTCATAGATCAGTACTATGGAGATGGCGTGATGGCCCTGTTCCCTGGAACACCGGATGATGCTGTGAGAGCAGCCGTCCGAATGCAGGGGGCCGTGGCCGAGTACAACAAGGAACGCGAGAGAGCTGGGTTTGGGCCCATCGGAATTGGAATAGGGCTCCACCGTGCCGATCTCATGCTGGGCGTCATCGGTAGTGAAGATCGTATGCAAGGAGCCGTTGTGGCGGATGCGGTGAACCTTGCCGCACGTATCGAGGGTTTGAACAAGATGTACGGCTCGTACGTCAGCCTGAGTGACGAGACTCTTTCTGCGATGAAAGAATCGAACCGATACAGGCATCGTTTCATGGACAAAGTGCGTGTAATGGGAAGAGAGGATTCTGTTACCGTCTATGAGGTATTTGAGGGAGATCCTGAAAGCGTAGCCAGCCTGAAAGAGCAAACGAAACCCGCATTTGAAAGCGGTATTCAGCTCTACTACGGCAAGAAATTCTCCGAAGCCAGTGTTCATTTCAACCAGGTGCTGGAGAAGAATCCGGGGGACCTGGCTGCCCGAATATATCTTAAACGCTGCGCCAACTACATGGTGAACGGCGTCCCGCCCGATTGGACAGGCGTGGAAACCCTTTTTGAGAAATAGAGAAACATGAAAGTGATTGAGGTGCGGTGAAGAGAGCAATGGATCTGATCTTGATTCATGTTTCGGCTGTTGCTCCCCAGTCAAATTAGAAAATGAGTCAAGACGAGACTTGATAATCATAAAAAGGCACCTCTGGGTCGGGAACGTGATATTCCCGACCTGCCATTAACCAAAGGAGGTGCCCAATGGAAGTGTATGCGGCGATTGATCTTCATGCAA
>JBKQMK010000036.1:0-21617 GCA_052146735.1 Desulfomonilaceae bacterium
TTGTTCCGGACATGGCTGTGTTCATCGACGGTTTAAACGATTTGGTTCTGCTTGAGCCTGCACGCACAAAGGATTTAAGGAGGTTCATGGAGGAGGCCGAAATACCCCTGATGCGAAAAATCATCAGAGAGCTTCCGGTAATGAAGGCCCTAGCGGCAATGTTCCCATCCCCAGGATACGACGAGACCAACTTGGCGAAGGCTTTTAAGAATACTCCCCTAGATCAACACACGAATATGCTCCGTGGTGTTGTAGATCGTTACGTATCGAACAAAAAGATCACCGAGGCAATCGCGAGATACTTTAATGTGACACCGATTTTCGTTTGGCAGCCCGTGCCTGTTTACAACTACGATCGGCACTACGACATCTTCGGTGGATTCGATTGTGAGGGCAGTTTCCCCGCGCTGAGACCCGGTTACGAAATGATGGCGAGGACAGTTCAATCCGGGACACTGGGCCCCAATTTCATCTGGGCTGCCGACATGCAGCAGAATCTGAAAAAACCTCTCTACGTGGACGCGGTTCATTACAGTGGTGAAATGACAAACATGATAGCCAAATACATTTTGGATGCGATCAAAGACCGCGGTCTCCGTGCGGAAATTCAGGCCGTTAAACCGAATTCGAGAGTTGGCAAGAGTCGCCAATTATCGCCACAATCTTAATTGGATTACAAATACTGGGGGTAGTCCAGGACCCAGATCTAAGTCGTTGCTTCTGTCAAAGCACATCACAGATAGGAAGCTGTGCGTAAAGCGAAGGGGCTGAAAACAGGGCCGGTTGCCGGCTCTGACAGGATTGGTCTGTCCGAAGCTCCGGGTTTGAGGGATTAGGTTATGCATAATGCTTTAGGTCGACTCACGTCCGACAAATGGGAGACTCGAACACGTATACTTTTCTACGCTATCGGGATACTCCTCGGTGGGATACTCACCTACACTTCTCGTCATTTCATCAACGGCGACGCGATCAACTACATAGAAATGGGCGAGGCCCTGAGATACGGCAATTGGACAGACTTCGTCAATTTCACCGCGAGCCCCGGCTATGCGGCTCTATTAGGATTGGGCCAAATTCTCCTGAATACGGATCGCACCAATGAAATACCTCTTTTGAAGACAGTAAATTTTGGCTGCATGATAGTTGCCATGTGGGCCTGCGATGTTCTGCTCAGATCTCTGAAAAGGCATTATACCTGTTTGATTGGCGAAAATAGGACGCCACTACCTTGGTTCATGATTATGGCATTGGCGTACAGTATGTTTCTATTCTGTGCTCTGGATTGGGTGCGTCCACGGCTGGTCGCTCCGGAGATGGCCGTGTTAGCATCCGTTTTGCTGTCAATGACTGTCATTCTGGAGATCAAAGAAAACTCCAACTGTTACAGGAAGTTTTTCTTATTGGGACTCTCATTGGCCATAGCGTATTTGCTGAAAACTTTCTTTTTCCCTTTCTCGGTATGCTTTCTTCTCATAGCCGGCTTGGCCTGCGGGTCGATCAAGAAGGCGATCCCGAGAGTCTCGGTTGCAGTTGTTACCATGCTGTTGGTGTGCTCGCCTTGGTTGCTGGCTCTATCCTGTAAGTTGGGGCATTTCTCCTACGGCGAGACAGGTAGCCTGAACTATGGGATATATGTGAAGGGTGAGGGAAAGAGCCTCCATTCACCAGTCTTGTTGACCAAAGCACCTGAAGTCCTGCTGTATCAGAACACCCCTTTTGAGAACTCGACGCGGCCGGCAACTTTTGATCCAAGCTACTGGAAGATTGGAATCAAACCGATCTTCGATCTGAAGGCTCATGTCAGGCTTTTCGTGGAGCACGTTGGTCAGATTTGCTGTGCACAACCCTGGCTCATTTCGCTGGTGGCATTGTGGGTGGTGTGGAACGCCAGCATGGGTTCACTGAGGATCGGCCAATTATGGCCTTTTCCGGTTCAGCTATGTCTGGCCCTGCCGGCAGTAATCGGAATTGCAATGTACAGCATTATTCACGTGGAAATGCGCTACCTTGCGCCATTCATGTTCTTTATTTTTGTGGCCCTGGTGCTTTGTCCCAGATACGACATGGGGAATCGCCTATTGGCTCGCAAGTCTCTTGTCACTGCTTCGATACTCGTTACAGCGATCCTCGGATTCAGTCTGAGCACGGTGGTTGATCAGAGCGTCCGGAGCTTGATTTCTACAGGTGAAAAACCTTCTTACAAGGATGCCTTTTTTCAAATGATGGCTGTAAAAGACTACCTGAAGGATCAGGGTGCGCAAGGAGGAGCGCAGGTCGCGCTGGTGGGTGTTCCCCCCTCTTACTGGGGCAGAATGGCCGGAATAAAGATTTCAGCCGAAATTCCGAAAGACGAGGAAGTGTTATCAGCAACTCCCGAAAAAAGAAAGACTTCCGTGGAAACACTGAGATCCGTTGGAGTGAACATCGTCGTGGCAAAGGGCAAAGACTTTGCGAAACTCACCGAAGAAGGTTGGGCATTAGTTCCTGGTACCAGAGACTTTTATGTGTTCGCCAGTGAAGCCAAACCATCGGGACCGAGTCAGATTGCAGACTTGAAGGAGGGGAGTCCGGTTCCAGCTTCCGCGCCGGCAGAACCTGCGGCAGTCGTGCCAGTGAACTAGTCTTTAGGAAAGGTCTATGGATACGGAACTGCCGGGACCAGGGTCACACTCGAAACGGCATCCGGGAGATCAGAAGACCACGGGAGTGCAAATCATGGTATTTGGGGGCTTAGACTCGAAAAAGGTCCATTACAATTGGCTTCTTTCTTGGGACTTTAACAAGTCCCCAAAATTGTTTTCCAGATAGCGACTGAGAATATCGGCCAGAACCTGATTACCTTCTCGCGTCGCATGGCCATGATACCACTGGTCAAGTTGTAACCTCGAGGGCTTCATGTCGGCCTCAACTTGAACAGCGTCGACAAACGGATACTTCCGGCGCGATAGATGATCGACAAGCCTAGCAACTCTGCTCACTCCATGATCCATCAATTCTTGTACAAAATCTCTATGAGGCATTATGACGATTACGGGAACGGAGCCACGGCTCCGGGAAGTTGCAACGAATCGGTCCACAATATGGCACATAATCGCCAAGGGGTAATCTTCATCGAACAAATTCCACGGGTAAGACCGGTCTGGGAAAGGGTACAAAGCATGCGGCAGTGATACACTAAGCTGTTTAACAACCGGTCTCCACCAGCGGAAAAGCGACAAAACCCAGGGGAAGGAGAGGCTCGGTAGATTTCTGTCAAATTGATACCAGTAGTCGAGTTTTGCCAGTTCATTCAAGAATGCCGGATCATCGAGTTTGCTGAAATCCTCAGCGCGTTTCAAAGGATTTGACACAAGCTTGAATCCGTCACTATATCTCACGAAGAGAGGCTTCGTCAGTCTCACGGGATCGATATATGTGTAAAAAGGGCGATAGATATTAACGATCCGATTTATGTTTTCGGGAAAAATGCACAGCATGACTATTTTTGTACGAACTGGACTTTGAAGTTCGTATTTCAGCATCGCTTGATCAGTTCCATATGCTCCTACACCGAAGTTGAGAACGTTTGAACTCAATTTCCCCGCCAGCAAAGTCTGCCACGTATCTTCATCTCTTACATTCGCACAATAAGTGAATGAGTCTCCGTACGTAGCTATCAATGTTGTGCCGTAAGAAGTGCAAGTACGCCTCTCCCCATGGGCGTCGTGATGATAAATGATGTCGTCGACATCTTGATATATTATGTTCGGAGGATAGTCCCATCCCAAGGCGGGATGAAACATTCTAAATCCAGGAATCCCACCTTGCTCGGGTGCCGTTGTTCCTGAGGAATCAAATATGACCTTAGGCTGGTCTAGCGGTGGCTGTTTACGTTGAGCCAGATGAAATTCTATGCTCCCTCGCCCGACCCGTCCCGTTATTCTCGTAGGCACCATTTTCATGATCAAGATATATGAGGCAGCCTCCAAAACTATCAGAGCCGGCACGAATCCCAGAACCCAGAAAACTAAAACCTTAAGCCAAGGTTGTTGATGAGACAACAATCTCTCCCGCAGAAACTGAGATGAGTCGTTTTTCAACAAAGGATTTTTTATCTTGCTCCGCTAAGGATCCCCAGAGGGGCGATAGAAAGTAGCCAGGCGATTTATCGCCTCGGCCTGAGCGCACACTCAATATCTATTCATCCCATTCGGGACGATTGATGATCTTAGCTCGTTCAAAGCGGTGTTCGGTCGTCCCTACTTGATTTCTTTAATCACCGGTTCCCTGGCGACGAATCGCCAGGCCACTTTCATCGGTCCCTACGGGACAGAGATGACCCGAACGGGGCGCACGCGAATCCTGCTTCAGCGTAGCAAAAGAAGTAATCCATTCAACAATAAAAAGAAACCGACCCATTTTTTGCCCTGCAGAGGGAAGTGCTTCCAACAAAGGGGGGAATGTAATGTGAAGTATCCCGAAATGCTAATGTCTCTTCATCCTGGGCGGCGAGAGGGCAAGTATAGGGGCTATAATCTGATCGAACGCGGAAGAAGCCGGAGAAGTCGGATACTCAAGGACAAAGGGTTTCCCTTCATCCGACGCGGCGACAAGCCGAGGGTCGATGGGAATCCTGCCCAGGAAGCGGAAGCCCGTCTCTCTTGCGAGCTTTTCTCCGCCGCCACTCTTGAAGAGATTGTGCCTCGCTCCGCAGTCAGGACAAACGAATCCGCTCATATTCTCAATGATGCCGAATATAGGCATCTCAAGGCTCTTGCAGAACCGAATGGACTTCCTAACATCCTTCAACGCCACTTTCTGCGGCGTGGTCACTATTATGGCCTGTGAGCGCGGGGGGGCCATCTGACATATAGAAAGGGGCTCGTCGCCAGTTCCGGGTGGAGCGTCCACAATGAGAAAATCAAGCTGGCCCCAATCAACTTCCGATATGAACTGCCTTATCATCTGGTGTTTCATCGGGCCCCGCCAAATCACCGCCTCATGGGCCTGATCTTTCAACACGAACTCAATGGACATCACCTTCAGGTGATCGTTGTAACGGATCGGGACAAGGCCCCTGTCCGATTTTTGGGACGCGGTCACTCCTTCAAGCTGCAGAAGGGTCGGAACGCTGGGACCATGAATATCAATGTCCAGCAGTCCAACTTCACGATCTGCCGCAGCCAGGGCTGCCGCAAGATTTACCGCTACGGTGCTTTTGCCCACTCCTCCCTTACCCGAAAGTATCATCAACGTATTTTCAATTCGGGTGAGGCTGTCTGCAAGCATGAGGTCTTCGCGAAGTTCTTGAAACTCTTCTTTGGAAAGCGGCAGTTTTTTCTTTTGGTCGGTCATTTGTGCTCTATCCGTTAAAGTGGTGCTCAGCCATCTTGAAACCGGTTCCTTATGAGTGAACCCTTTTATTGGCTGATAACTGTTCTTCCTCTCTTTTCTTCCGAGGCGTCTTCAACTCGTTGTGCGTCAGGCTATGTTCAGGCTTTCCAGCAGTTTTCTCGCCTTTACCCTGTGAACATCGAGGCCGACATCTTTCGATGTGAGTCCCATGGCTAATCCCAAGAGTTGGGTAAGGTAAAAGGTCGGTATTTTTTGCCGCTCCTTGGTCTTTCTAGCCAAGACAATCTGGCCCATGTCAAACTGTTCAAAACAAGAGGGGCAGATAACCGAAAGAGCCTGGATGTTCCGCTCGCGAATGTACGAGAGTTTCTGGTTTGTGATCGCATAGCCCGCGTCTTGATCCATGTTCGCACCCAGGGGAGACCCACAGCAGAGGAACTTTCGGGAATACTCCATAGGTTCCACACCAATAATAGAAAGCAGATGGTCCATCTTCACAGGAACGTACGATTCCGCCTCTGAAAGCTCCTCCGGGTACATCATCTTGGGAGGGCGGAAATAGTGACAGCCATAATGGCATGCCACACGCAGCGGTATGTCACGCACCGTCTCCTTGACAATCTTTTCCACGACGGTGTCCTGATATAGGACGTCCAGGATGTGCGTCACCTGAATAGTCCCTCTGAAGTGATGCTTATGCTCGTCCAGGATCTTGTTTACCTTGCGCCTTTTCGAGTCACTCTGCTTCAGGACATGATTTGCTTCCTTCAAGGTGTTTACGCACCCCGAACATAGAGTAAGGAGGTCCAGCCCCGCTTCTTCCGCGAGACATAGATTGCGAGCTGCCAGCGCAAGCCAGGAATCATAGTGTACCAGCTTCATGCTAGTAGGGGGAGGGCAGCAAGAGAAGGGAAGATCCACCAGTTCTATGGCAAGACGTTCGCACACGAGGCGCGTTGCCGCTTCAAATCCTGGATATTTTATCGGAATTGCACATCCGAGAAACAGAGCATACTTCATGGCAACCTTTTCGGGGTTTGTTAGCCGGTTCGACGGCAGGTTAAATCTCTATCACCTCGGTCAATCCTGTCTTTCTGAGGATTTCACGCACCTCGTCTACAGGTGCCGGGGGAAGTGGAACCAACCCGTGGTGGGCCCTCATCTCGTCAAGCTGGTGGACAATCATGGAGCGACCGGTCTTGGCCAACAATTCGATCGCCATTCTGAGCCGGTCGGGAATGTTTCCGCGGCGGGCCGCGGAATTGCGCAGTGCGATGAGAAGATCAGAAATAGGGATTTTTTGAGGACAGCGATCTTCGCAGACGTTGCAGGTACAGCAAAGCCAAATTCTTTCGTCTTCAACCACCTTGTCGTGGCCCAGATTGAGACACTTGAGGATGGTTTCCCGTGGACCGAAAGCGGGTGCCACTTCCCTGGCCGGACAGGAGCCGGTGCAGCGGGCACATTGATAGCACTCGTACAGATCTTCCCTGGGGAAATGCTTCCAGATCTTGATGGTGGTCATGTCGCGTCGCTCTTCTTGGTTAGGAATTGGGCCAGCTTCTCCGCATCGCGCTGGACCTGCTTCGGTGTCAACTTCCTCAAGCCACTCTCCATCTCCTGAACCACCCTTGCAAACTGCGCTCCTTCTGCCGCGGAAACCCAGGCCAGCCTGAGGCGGTCCTTGTTGAGCCCGAGTTTTTCCATCCGTTTCCAGAACCGCTCAACCCTTCGAACTGTGTGCTGGTTGGCGTTGTTGTAGTGGCAATCCGACGGATGGCAGCCGGAAACCAGAACAGCTCCTGCACCTTTGATGAAAGACCTCTCTATCCATCGCGGCGAAACTCGAGCGGAGCACATGGTACGGATAATGCGCACGTTTGGAGGATACTGTATTCTCGAGACGCCCGCAAAGTCCGCGCCGGCGTATGAGCACCAATTGCAAGCAAAAGCCATTATCTTGTCGTAGGGGTCTCTCGCCAGCGCCTTGTCAATCTGGCCGACGATCTGTTCTTCAGTAAAGTGCGTTTGATCGATGGCCCCGAACCGGCATTCCGGCACGCAAGCCCCGCACCCCTGACACGCGGCCTCGATCACTTGATAGAATCCCTGTTCCTTGTTCCCCTCGATCGCGTGATACGGACAAACCTTGGCACAAAGCCCGCATGCGGTGCAGGCATGGGGATTGATCCTGGCGGTGATGGCAGGAACCTTCACCTCTCCCTTGCTCATGAGAATATTGGCCCTTGAAGCAGCAGCGGACGCCTGAGTAACTGAGTCCTTGATGTCCTTGGGGCCTTCTGCCGCGCCCGCAAGAAAGACGCCACCAGTAGTGGTGTCAACGGGCCTCAATTTAGGATGGGCCTCCATGTAAAAGCCATCCGTATCCGTAGACAGATTCAATAGTCGTTGGAGCACCTCTGAGCCGCTGCGAGGTCTTATTCCGACGGACAGGACCACCATGTCCATCGTATAGCGATAATGAGATCCCAGGAGAGTGTTTTCTCCGAGCAGAGTTAAGTCTCCGGTATCGATGTCTTCTATGATTTCACCCGGGATCCCGCGAATGAAGGTGACGCCTTCACGGCGAGCCCTCTGAAAGAGATCCTCGAAACCCTTTCCAAAGGCTCGGATGTCGATGTAGAAGACGTAAATCTCTGTGTCAGGCCAATGTTCTTTGATGAGAAGGGCGTCCTTGACCGTGTTCATGCAGCAAACGTTGCTGCAATAGGGATTGCTACGCTTGCTCCGCGAGCCTATGCACTGAAGAAAGGCCACCTTATTGGGCCGCTGACGATCGGAAGGCCGGATCAATTCGCCAGATGACGGCCCGCCGGCGTTAATGAGACGCTCGAATTCCAGGGTGGTGATCACGTTAGGGAACTTGCCGTACCCCAGTTCAGTAAGGGACGTGGGATCGTACACATCCACGCCCGTGGCCACCACTATGGTACCAACTTCTACCTCAACAGTCTGGTCCTTGTCGGCAAAGTCAATACACTTGTGCGAACATGCCTGGAAACACCTGTCACAAGCTACAATCCCCTGGTTGTTGAGGCAGCGGTCCATGTCTATGAGGAAGCTTGACGGGACCGCCTGGGCGAAGGGAATGTGAATTGCGTGACGAATAGACAGCCCCGCGTTGAACTCGTCCGGAGCCAGTTGTGGACAGACCTGAATGCAGTCTCCGCAGCCGGTGCATTCTTTCTTTACGTAGCGGGCCTTCTTGAGAATCTTAACCTTGAAATTCCCGATGTGGCCATCTACACCGGTAACCTCGGACACGGTCAACAGTTCTATGTTTGGATGGCGGCCTACTTCGCTCATCTTGGGAGCGAGTATGCAGATGGAACAGTCCATCGTCGGGAAGGTCTTGTCTATCTGGGCCATCCTGCCGCCGATGCTTCCGCTCTTCTCCACCAGGTAGACTCGATATCCGGCGTCGGCCAAGTCCAATGCCGCCTGGATCCCCGCGACTCCCCCGCCGATCACCATAGCCTTGCGGGTCACCGGCACGGTCAACTCAAACTGGGGGCTCAACAGGGCCGCTCTGCTGACGGCCATTTCCACAAGATCTTTGGCCTTTTGGGTGGCCGCATCCTTGTCGTGAAGATGCACCCAGGAGCAATGCTCACGAATGTTGGCCATTTCAAGGAGGTAGGGATTGAGACCTGCGCTCTCGCACGCCGCTCGGAAAGTCGGTTCATGAAGCCTTGGCGTGCACGAAGCCACAACCACCCGGTTTAACTTGTGCTCCCTGATGTCCGCTTTGATCTGCTCCTGTCCGGGCTCAGAACACGTGTAAAGAGAATCTTTGGCCAACACGACTCCGTAGAGGTCTCGCGCATGTTCAGCCACTTCCGGGCAGTTTACCGTTCCGCCGATGTTTTTCCCGCAATGGCAAACGTAAACGCCGATCCTAAGATCGTCGGAACTCAGCCGTTTTTCAGTTCCTTCGGTTTTCTCTTTCAATTGGACCGTTTCCTCCCGGAATGCTTTGGGCTTTGCGATTTTACATCGGTCGGCTTCAGGAGCCCTTGGCCGTACTCAAAGCCCTTATCGAAAGCCGAAATATTCAGATCCTCTGTTCCGGCCGGAATCGAAGCCAACACGGACTCCTTCATGGATTCGTAAGCCACAACTCCGCCCAGTGACGCCACGGCCCCGAGCATCACGATGTTGGCTACAATGGTTCTTCCCAACTCCTCGGCAATGCGGGTGCACGGAACTCGGAAGATGGTTACGCCTTCGGGTTCTTTATCCAACGAAACCAGGTCCTCGTCCAGAATCAGTATGCCTCCGGGACGAATTGAGCCACCGTAGGTGTTCCAAGCACCCTGACTCATCAGGACCAGTACGCCCGGCTCTCCGACCTTGGGGTAGTGAATAGCATCCCTGGAAATCACTACGTCTGCGCTGCAAGATCCTCCACGAGCCTCCGGGCCGTAACTCTGAGTGAACACCGCGTTCTTCTTCTCGAACAGGGCCGCGGCTTTTCCCAAGATATGTCCTGAAAGTATGATCCCTTGCCCGCCAAAACCGGCCAATCTTATTTCCTGTTTCTCGGTCATGCGGCCCTGCCCTTTTCCTTACCTTTCGCTTTAGCCCGCACTCTAGCGACCACCTTGTTGTTGTAATTCTCCATGAAATCGGGTCGCTCTGTGTCGATGAATGTTCCTACCACGATCTTTTCCCTGAGACGTATCTCTGCGCTGCTCAGATCTGCGCCATTGCAAACCTCGGACATCTCCCGGTAATACCGCATCTCTTCCAGTCCGGAACCGAGTTTGTTCGGCCTCCCATAACCGGTGGGACAAGGCGAAATGGCCTCTATGAAGGTAAAGCCTTTCTTTTCGAAGGTCTGACTTATCGAATGAACAAGCTGTCTCGGGTGGAACGTAGTCCACCGCGCCACATAGATCGCCCCGGCCGCGTGCGCGAGATAAGGCAAGTTAAAGCCCGGCTCAGCGTTTCCCGTAGGCGTGGTGGAGGTCTTCGCTTCGAGAGGAGTGGTGGGGGCGACCTGGCCGCCGGTCATTCCGAAATTGAAGTTATTTACACACACGACCTTCAAATTAACATTACGTCGGGCGGCATGGATTAGGTGGTTGCCGCCGATGGCGAACAGATCCCCGTCCCCGGAAAAGACTGTGACATGAAGATCGGGCTTTGCCAGAGCCAACCCCGTGGCAAAAGGTATGGCCCGGCCATGAGTCGTATGGTAGGTGTCCATGTCCAGGTACCCGGCCACTCTGCCGGTACAACCGATGCCGGATACCACCGCACACTGGTCTACGGGGATGCCTTTCCGCCTTATGGCTTCGATGAAACTGGTGAGAACTACTCCAAGGCCGCATCCCGGGCACCAGATATGCGGAATCCTACCGGGTTTCAGATATTTGTCGTCAGGATGAAGGCCGTGGTCCTTCTGTATGGCCTCATCTTCAGCCGCTTTGTCAAACGGCCGCAGCTCTCTAAGACGTACTTTCATAGGATCTCCGCGAAAAACATAGTGAAATGCGTCAGGATTTGCACCAAATCTCGCCGTCCCCGTCCCGCCTGAGGTTGGCAATCTTTCGATTGCTCAGCTGGGGCATTCACCTGTTACAGGTACTCCCCCATTACTTCCTCAATCTCGTCGGGCGTATGAATAGACCCGCCCATAAGAGCCATCAAAATGACTTCCGCGTTCCCTTGGGAAGTGCGCTCCACCTCATAGGCCATTTGGCCGTAATTGATTTCGGGAACTATAAAGGCCTTGACCCGTTTTGCCAGATCGCGGATGAGGTTGGACGGAAAAGGCCACAGCGTAATCAGTCTCACCAAACCAGCCTTGCGGCCACGTGTTCTCAAATTTTCGACAGCCTGGCGTGCTACCCTGGCCGTGCAGCCGTAGGCCACCGCTACCACCTGAGCGTCATCTAGCCCGATTGTTTCAAATTGAATGATCTTGTGGGCGTTTTTGCGGATTTTGTCTACAAGGTGACGAACGTTTCGTTCCTGAACAGCGTCGGTTATTACGGGATATCCACGTTCATCATGGGTGAGACCGGTGACGTGAACATGATATCCCTGGCCGGCCACAGCCATAGGAGCAGGCAGCGGGCCCGCGCTGTCGAAAGGCAGGTATTCGGCAGGCCCCTGCTGAGGCGTGAGCCGCGCGACCACCTGTAGCTCTTCCCGTTTCGGGATGACCACCTTTTCGGTCATGTGCCCGACTACTTCATCACCTATTACGAAAACCGGCTGTCTATATATTTCCGCCAGGTTAAATGCCTGCACGGTGAGATCGAAGCAGTCCTGTGGAGAAGCCGGGGCCAGGGCAATACATCCGTAGTCCCCGTGCGCCCCCCACCTCGCCTGCATCACGTCGGCCTGGCCCACAAGGGTGGGCAAGCCGGTGGAAGGCCCTCCGCGCTGAATGTTAACCACGACGCAGGGGGTTTCCGTCATCATACCCAGGCCGACATTCTCCATCATGAGAGAAAACCCGGGTCCCGAGGTCGAAGTCATGGACTTCACTCCACCCCACGACGCGCCGAGAATGGCCGCCATGGAAGCCATTTCATCTTCCATTTGTATGTAGACTCCACCAACCTCGGGGAGTCGGCGGGCCATGCGCTCAGCCACCTCAGTGGCCGGAGTAATAGGGTAACCTGCGAAAAAACGGCATCCCGCGGCCAGGCCGCCTTCTGCGCACGCCGCGTCGCCGTGGAAAAAATGCTCGCCTGTCAGGAGGTCTTTATCCGCCATGTATTAATCCTAATGATGGGTGGTCCGGCATATGCCCGGAAATCCGTCGAACCGGATGATGCCGGCTGGCTTCCTCCATAGCTCAACGCCCGGTGAAACACTGACCAAAATCGCGGATTGCATAGGTCCCGAAGCCTCGGCCGGTTAATGGCCGTTCGTCAAAGACGATCACATTGCAACTGATCGACTGCCGCGTGCCTACAAGCCTGCCCAACAGATAGCAGTCACAGAACGGCGCCGATGGACGATTATTTGAGCCGGGTAAAACGGGATCAGCCTGTCTCTGCGAATGGAAGCTTGGTGAACGATTACCGCTTAACGTATCTCCTATCTTTCCGGGAGTATCGAGTAGTGACTTTTTGTATGTCGTCTTCAGTGATCTTCTTGGCTTCCTTCAATTCGGTGAAGATAGCGAATTCAGGGCAGATGAGACTACAGAGACCGCATTCCACGCAGTCTTCGGCCTGGAAGATCAATTCCGGCGGGTGATAGCCCTTGGAATTGAAGCCCTTGCTCTGCTTCAGGCACTCGTTCGGACAGAATTCGACGCAAAACCCGCAGCCTTTGCAGCGATTTTCTATAATGTGAACTCTGCCGTGAGGTATCGAATGGGCCTCAGCATCCAATGGTAGCCGCCAGAATTTCATAGTTTATCTCCACCGAGGGCAATTCGCAATGTTTATAGTATAGTGAAATTTGAATAAGAGTCAATTCAAGGTGAAAACACAGCCTAAACAACGGTCCTTCCTATCGTGTCGCTGGTACGGACATTTCCGACCGCCTCATATTCTATTTGAACATCTGGCCCATGTTGAGTTAGGATAGTTCGCAAGAGCCATCGGAATCAGAGAGGACCTCGAAGGAGACAGAACTTGGTTCGCGGAACAGCCATCTGCCTGATTGTTGCAGCCTTCCTGTTAGGGGGAGCCGGCTCGGCACTCTCCCTAACATGCGAAGAGTGTCAGGAGCTTGACAAGAACAAGGCTGTGACTCAGCAGGATCTAACCCAGAAAGAAAAGGCCCTGGAGACTTCGTTCAAGAAAAAGGACTTCCAGAAGGTCACAGACATCCGGAACCAAATCACGGACCTGAGAAAGAAATTGATGGATTTGAAGGATAAGAGCCAAAATTGCAAGGATGCCTGCAAGCCCGACGTGGTAAAAGATGCTGAGTGCAAAAAACTCCGGGGTGAAATCAATACCGTGGAATCAACCCCTTCCGAAGCGGAGGCAGAGGCAGAGAAGGTGGATGGCCTTTACAGGGATCTCCGTCATTGCAACAAGGAATTGCAGGAGCTAAAGAAAGGGCGGAAATAGGAGGGCAGACGAGGTCTCGTCCCCTTTAATATTCTGCATCGTCAGGCGGGACGGCTAGGCCGTGGCCTGGAATAAAAGGAATCGGCGCCACCGGATAGCCTTGGACCCATCTGATCCCGCAACGCAGTACGGTTTTGACCGGGGCCGGGTACAAATACTTGTCCGCATCTCCCTTCATTGCATCCTCCTCGAATGTGGAGGGAATTATTCTGATGCAGTGTCCCTGGTCCGGAAGATAGGTGTAGAACGGTCGCAGTCCGTCGGGAATGGGTTCCGGATAATCCTCAATATCGGGGATTCTGTCGGGTTCTGTTTCGGGGGCTTCAGGCCTCAACTTGATCATCTCCCAAAGGTTCTCTTTTGGGTAGGATTGCGCGCAGAAGCCTCTCACCGCTCGATCGAACTCTATGTCTGTCCATTGCCGCGATGTCTTGATGACCTCCGGCACCGAGTTGAAGAATTTGCGAAAGCCGTTTTCCTTGTTGACTGAGAACCCCTGGGCGTCTTCATCATAGAAGTGGATCGTGACGTTCTCCTGTTGAGACATGCGGTGAAAGTGTTCCATTCCTCCCCGGGCATGGTAATTCCACCATATGTCAAAAAGCTCCTCTTCATCCCCCTCGACTCTGAGCATGGTCAGCACAAGCAATACGTCGTCAAACTTAATCAGTCCTGCACGTTGCTCTATATCCAAGTCACCGTTTTTCCGAATGAGTCCTGACGCCGAACGGATGAAAAAACCTACCTCCCCCGGATTGTCGGGATCCGGCGCAAACATGGCTTCAATACTCTGGCCGGGAACCAGGCGAATTTTATCCGGATTGATGAGGTCCATTAGCCACTCCTTCAGATCAAGTTCTAACAGAAAGCTGAAAAGTCATCCAGTTCATTTTGGCATCTTGCCCACAAGCACTGAATTAGAGAGAACTTGTCTTAACATTTGCCGATGGCTTGCGTACACTAAGAAGGGAAGCTCAGGCAAAAAGTTCCCCTGTTTTGACAACTTTTTGAGCAATGCTCCGCGGTGCTCGAATCCCGACTATCGGGGACAGACCGCTTCCTGCGCGCGGCCGAAAGATGTGCTAAAGATAAGCGTTCAGTTATCCGGGGGCGCTTCGGCACTTCCGTGATTGCGAGCGCAGTGAAGCAATGACATGTTCGCACAGATTTCTCAGCCCGGCGAAAATGAATGCTAACTGCTAAAGTGATATTAAAGACCTTGACCATAAGCCTTAGAATTGATAAATCAATTTTAGGCAAAGGAGGAAAATCATGGAGAATGGACATACTATATGTGTGACGTGTGCGTGGAGGCCGACATGTAACAAAAAATTCTCAATGGACGGCGCCACAACAACACGATGCCCAGAATATACAAGAGATGTCACGCTGAAAACAGCTCCATCGGATAAAGAGAAAGACGAGAAGGAGGAATAAGTTGTGGCTAGCATCGAGGAAAGCATAACGCGATAGGACGTAATTTAATCTAAAACTTGCCAAAGCGCATCTAACATATAATAATGTAAATATATTTGAGGTAGCCTCTGAATGAAAGAAGTCATAAGAACCCTGGTCCGAGAGGCCATAATTAAAGCAGACAAACAAGGAAGTATATCTCTCCCGGATGCAGGCTCCGCAAGCGTGGAAGTTTCTCGCAGCAAGGACCCCCGCTTTGGCGATTACGCTACGAACGCGGCGCTAGTGCTCGCAAGTGCCACAAGTTCTAAGCCGCGCGAGCTGGCCGCTGTAATCAAGGACAATTTGACAAAAGACTCCAAGATCCTTGCCGGCTCAGAGATAGCCGGGCCCGGCTTTATAAACTTTTTTCTCGCTCCTGAGGTATGGCATGAGGTGTTGCACACGATTCACAGGGAAAAGGAAGGATACGGTTGCGCCGTAAAGCAGGACAGGCCTCGAGTGCTGCTCGAGTTCGTCAGCGCCAACCCTACGGGACCGCTGCACGTCGGACACGGCAGAGGTGCCGCTGTTGGCGACACTTTGGCTCGGCTTCTCAAGACCTGTGGATATAAGCTGGAAACCGAATACTACGTCAACGACTCCGGGAATCAAATGAAGATCCTAGGGAGGTCTCTGCTCGTGCGGTACAGGCAATTTCTGGGTGAAGATATCGAGTTTCCTGAAAACCATTATAAAGGAGAATACATACGGGAACTGGCCGCGGAGCTTGACCGGACGCCTCTCGGCAAAAAGCTCTTGGAGGTCCCGGAAGACGAGGCAATAGAACTCGCGGCACAATACGCCTGCCCGAGAATACTCCAGGGTATCAAGCACGATCTCGATTTCTTTGGGGTCAGATACGACCGGTACTTCAGCGAAAAGGTTCTGCACGACAATGGGGCTATCAGCGCCACACTAAAAGATCTTCGCAGCCGCGGAAGAGTCGAGGAGCACGAGGGCGCCCTTTGGTTCAGTATGGCTGAGCAGGAGGACGAAAAGGACAGGGTGCTCGTCAGGGCGACCGGTGAGCCCACCTATTTCGCAGCGGATGCCGCGTACCATCAGGACAAATTGCGCCGAGGGTTTGATCTGTTGGTTGATATATGGGGCTCGGATCATCATGGGTACGTGCCGCGGGTCCGCTCTGCTATCGAGGCCCTTGGCTATTCGCCTGATGTGCTGCGAGTGCTATTGGTCCAGTTCGTGAACCTCGTGCGCGAGGGCCAAAAGATCTCAATGTCCACACGCTCCGGGGAATTCGAAACTTTACGTAACGTTTTGGAAGAAGTTGGGCCTGATGCGGCCCGATTCTTCTTCCTTACCAAGCGCTGCGACAGTCATCTAGACTTCGACCTGGACCTTGCTAAGAAGCAATCCCGCGATAACCCCGTGTACTATGTGCAATACGCTCACGCCCGTGTGGCCAGTATTTTTAGAATAGCCGCGGAGAGGAACGTAGACGCGGATATGACAGATCCCGACCTCACCGTCCTCTCACTACCCGAAGAACAGAAAATAATGAAACATCTGGCTGATTTTCCGGATACGCTCTCCGAAGCAGCCGAGGCGTTGGAGCCTCATCGAATAACATTCTATCTCATGGAGCTCGCGGAACTCTTTCATGCCTACTACCACGACAACAGGGTACTAACAGAGGATACGAGAATGAAAAAGGCCCGGCTCTACCTCGTGGAGGCTGTGCGTCAAGTGGTGGCGAACGGCCTGAATATTCTTGGAGTGACCGCGCCGGATCGGATGTGAAAACAACAATGGGACTCAGAAAACTCCTGCATAGGATGTCACGCCTCCCAAGGAAGAAGCCTCACAGACCGATTCCGAGCGGAGATAACCGGGCCCCGAAGAACGGCCGACTAACGCTGGCTGTGGCCGCGTCGGTTATCATAATGATAGTCTTGGGCATTCTTAACGTGAAGTTGATTCGCGATCGCTCCATGACAGGGAAGGCTTTTGGCCCATCAATTCCATCACAACCGGAGCCGCTCCCTACGGCGGTGACGGCGCGGGTACCGTATGCTTGCAATAAAAGTGAGGGAGACGCCCCCCCCGAGGTAACTTTCTACAGGCAACTAACGGTCCAGGACGAGAAAAGCCCTGTGACGCGAAATGTTAAGCAGGATCCGAGTTCCGAGACCGGGGTCAGCTCCACCCAAGCGGATCCAAAGACTGCTGAAGCCTCAAAAGGACCTGCCAAGTCTGTGGGACACGATCGGAAACAACCTAAAGCCGGCTTCGACAAACCTGCGGGCGCGCCCAATCAGCAATACGTCCTGCCAAAGGCCGATTTCGGAGCAAAAACGTACACAGTTCAAGTAGGTGCTTTCACACATCCTGCGATAGCGCAACAGTGGGCTGCGAAATGGAAACTCCGTGGATACGATGTTTCGCTAAAGCCAGTGGCAAGGCCCAAGTCGGGAGTCATTTATCGCCTTTACCTGGGGAACTTTTCCTCCGAAAAGAAAGCGGACGACCTGGTAAAACACCTCAAGGCGAAGGAAGGAATCAGCGCCTTACGGCTCGTTCTTCGCAATTAATCGGAGAGAGGGCGGAGGCTATTACACCTGCATGTCTTACACATGCCTGTTCATAAGGACATCCAATTCACGTAGTTAACTCCGCCGCCTCTGTTTCCTTGAAAATATCGGCCCGACAGTGTAACATTCACAGTCTTATTGCTGTCAAGAATAGTAACCAATTCAGGGAAATAAACCTCACACAGTGGGTGGGCCTCTCTGCGCGTAGACCGCAGAGCGCCTGCCTCATCCAACTAGAGAAGGAAAACGCATTTGGCAGTGCTTCACGAGAAGACCACCGTTGGAATAGAAGAGGAAATCCAGAAATCATATCTGGATTATGCCATGAGTGTGATCATCGGTCGGGCCCTCCCCGATTTGCGGGATGGCTTAAAGCCGGTTCACCGCCGAATCCTCTATGCCATGCATCGAAGCGGCAACGTCTGGAACAGACCTTACCGCAAAGCAGCTAGAGTAGTCGGCGATGTGATCGGTCAATATCATCCCCATGGTGACACCGCGGTTTACGACTCGGTAGTCCGAATGGCTCAGCCGTTTTCCTTACGTTACACCTTCGTCGACGGGCAAGGAAACTTCGGCAGTGTGGATGGCGACGCGCCCGCGGCCATGCGGTACACAGAAGTTCGAATGGGCCGCATCTGCCAGGCGGTGCTCGAAGATCTCGACAAAGACACCGTGGACTTCATCCCTAACTACGACAACACACAAGAAGAGCCCGTTGTCTTGCCGGCCAGGTTTCCGGTGCTTTTAGTGAACGGCTCGCAGGGGATAGCCGTCGGAATGGCCACCAATATACCGCCCCACAATCTGGGCGAAATTGTTGACGCCACCATATTTCTCATAGGAAACCCGTCAGCATCGATCGCTGAACTTATGCAATTCGTCCCGGGGCCGGATTTCCCGACGAGCGGATTTATACACGGGAGGCAGGGAATCCTGGACGCTTACACCACCGGTCGCGGATCGGTCCGAATGAGGGCCAGAGCCGAGGTCGAAGATGCAGGCAAGGGCTTTCAGCGTATTGTCGTGACTGAAATCCCCTACATGGTCAACAAAGCCAGGATGGTGGAAAACGTTGCCGAACTTGTTAAGGATAAAAGGATACCCGGTATTAGAGACCTAAGAGATGAGTCGGACCGCCATGGTATGCGCGTGGTCTTTGAGTTGAAAAGAGACGAGAACCCGGACGTAGTCCTTAACCAGCTTTTCAGGTACACCCAGCTTCAAACCAGCTTCGGAATTCAGCTTCTATCCGTGGACAACCAACGGCCGAAGCAATTCAACCTCAAAGAGATTCTGCAGCGGTTCATTGACTTCCGCAAAGAAGTGGTGATCCGCAGAACACGGTTCGAGGTTGCCCGCGCTCGGGAGAGGGCCCACATCCTTGAAGGGTTGAAAACTGCGCTGGATAATCTGGATGCGGTTATCGCGCTTATCAAAGCTGCGGAAAACCCTGCAACGGCGCGCCAGGGCCTGATGGACACTTTCCAGCTAACTCAGGTACAGGCTCAAGCAATTCTGGACATGCGGCTTCAAAGGTTGACCGGCTTGGAAAGGGACAAGATCCTCCAGGAACTCAAGGAAATCCTCGCCAAGATAGATGAACTAGAGGCCATCCTTGCTTCCGAACAGAGAATCCTCGACATCATCATCGTGGAACTCCAGGAGGTGAAAGAACAGTTCGGTGATCCGCGACGGACGGAGATTCTGGACGCGGAAGGAGACATGCTGGACGAAGATCTTATCCCCCGCGAAGACATGGTCGTAACGTTTTCCAGTAGAGGCTATGTCAAAAGAGTACCTGCGAGTCTCTACAAGAGCCAGCGGCCCGGAGGAAAAGGAAGAATAGGCACCAGAATCGGAACAGAGGATGTAGTTAATCAGATGCTCTATGCCTCCTCCCATGATGTGCTCCTGTGCTTCTCCAATCGTGGACGGGTTTACTGGGTGAGGGTGTTCCAGCTCCCGGAAGAGGGGCCATACGCGCGGGGCAAAGCAATAATCAACCTGTTGCGTCTCGATCCGGGCGAAAAAATAAGAAAGATCCTGCCGGTTCAGGAACTGAGCACCGCAGGGTATGTGGTAATGGTTTCGGCCAAGGGTAAGATCAAAAAGACTGCCATCGAGGAGTTTTCCAGGCCAAGGCTCTCGGGACTCATAGCCCTGACCATCGATCCCGATGATGAACTCATAGGTGTCAATTTTACGGCCGGGGACGATGACATTCTTCTGGCCACCTCTAAGGGCAAGGCAATCAGATTTCACGAGAGTCAGGTGCGGGCGATGGGGCGGCAAGCCCGCGGTGTCACTGGGATCCGGATGAAGCTCGACGATGCGGTTATCGGCATGGAGGTGATTTCGGATGGCAGCGGTACGCTCTTAACGATAACCCGTAGTGGATTTGGAAAGCGCACCGCCCTGACAGAATACCCTGTGAAGCATCGTGGAGGCCAAGGTGTCATAACAATTAAGAACACGGCCAAACTTGGGGACGTCGTAGCCATTCAGATGGTCGAGGACGTGGACCATCTGCTGATACTGACCTCGGGAGGTCGAATCATAAGGCTCCGCATGGAGCAGATTTCCGTTATCGGACGCAACACCATGGGTAGGACTCTGGTACGGATGGAGCCGGGTGAATACGTGGTGGACGTGGCTAGAGCTGAGCCTTCCGAAGAAGACGATAATGATTCAGAAGCGATTGGACCCGAAGGCGACCTGGCTAGCGAGGAAATTCTCTCAGAAGATGACGAAGGAGCCGACGAAGACTAATGTGGGATGGACCCTCCTGGACCACACAGCGGATATCCGTATGGAAGTTCACGGGTCCTCGGTGGGGGAGTTGTTTCTCAACGCGGCACAAGGATTCACAAATCTTCTTGCGACGGAAAAACGGGGCGTTCCGGATACCGAGCTTGGGTTAAGCCTGGCAGCGGACAATATCGAAGAGCTGCTGGTAGACTGGCTGCGAGAGCTTCTCTTTCATCATGAGACGCGAGGCTTCATCCTTGTCTCCGCGGATATTGAAGAACTTTCAGACACCGCTCTGAGGGCCAAACTAGCCGGCCGGACACGCGGCCCCGAGGAGGAACCGGAGATAGAGGTTAAGGCCGTTACTTATCACGGGCTTTCTGTTCAAAAGAATGATTCCGGATATGCCGTCACAATTGTTTTCGACATCTGAACGTTCGCTGGCAAGAAAATCGCCATACATCTTATTGGCAGCGCTCATTATTCTGATCGTTATCTTCATTCCAGTCTTCATTTTCGATAACTCGCTCTTCTTGTTGATCAACGGACTACATTCTCCTTTCACTGACCCAGTCTGGCTGGCTCTCACAACGCTCGGAGACGGACTGCTGCTAGGGATTATCCTGGGCGCTTTTCTCCTCGTGAACCCGCGTGTCACAGTCATGGGACTGCTGGTAATGATACTGTCGTCCTTGGTAGTGCATCTCGTGAAGGCTATGCATCCACACCTCCGACCCGTCGAGCTTCTTCAATCGGTACACGTGGTAGGACCTCTCCTAAGATTCGGATCGTTCCCGTCAGGTCACGCAGCGGCCAGCATGTCAGCCGGTCTGGCTATCGCTTTCTTTTGTCGCTCAAGGTTGATTGGTGCAATAGTGATTACAATTGCACTGCTAATTGGTCTGTCACGCATCTTCGTGGGCGCTCACTTCCCTGCTGACGTGGTGGGAGGCATGATTTGCGCTCTAGGGGTGTTTCTATTTTTTGTGTCAACGGCCTGGCCCGCGCTCGAAGAGCACGTGGCCCCGTACCCCTCTCTGTCTCGGAAGCGGTTTCGAGTAGCATTCGGCGCGGAAGTTTTGGCGGTTCTGTTCGCTCTCTTTGTATACGCATGGTACAGCGCGGAACTCCCCCCATTCGCCGCACTAGTTGCTGTTGTTGTGTTGATTTTCGTTTTCGCGAGGTATCGGAGGACTTCCTCTTATCAAGCTGATTAGAGGAACAAACTATCTTTAGTATTGTCTAAGGCTATGATGATTGGGACATGCCGGCAAGGTCCTTCCGGCCGACCGAAATGATAAAGGAAAGAAGTTCCCTCTGAATATTATAGCGAATGACAAAAAAAATGACCGATTGGCCGAATGATTTTTCTCGCGATCTGATCGCGAGTATGGTTTACCCTGGGCATGGCACGTCATCCGAACATGCCCAATGGGGAGAACTGCTCGCT
>JBKQMK010000037.1:0-4887 GCA_052146735.1 Desulfomonilaceae bacterium
ATCGGATGCAAAGACATCGTAGAGATTCCAGACGGCCCTTTTCGGGGCCTGGTCAAGTGCACGAGCTCAGTGATCAACTTGTACACACCGGTGCTCTATGGCTTCAAGGACTATCGTGAGTCGATCAAGTGCATGTCAACCATCGATGGATTCGGCCTCGACATGTTCGAGTTTTTCGGGATCATGGCCTTCGCTGCGAAACTGGTTGACCGCGGGATTATTCGAGATACCGCGGCGGACCCGGAGATACGGCTCGATTCGTTGGACTCCATCGAAACTTGGGCTCGAAAGATCAGCTTGAGGGAGGGCCTGGGCGACGTGCTGGCCAGCGGGTTCAAAGGAATCCTCAAAGAGTACGGTGACTCGGCCAAGGACCTGGTGCCTGCGCTCGTCAAAGGGATGCACCCGTACGCAGGACCAGGTTCAGCCTTAGCCTGGGACCGTTTCGGCACCATGGAGCTGGGGCAAGTCCTCGATCCGCGTGGTCCGCACGTGGGGTCAGGCGGCTCTCCCACGTACTTTGCCTTGCGGCCTCTCGATGTCTTCCCCAAGCACCTGGAGCGCATGGGAGTGCCCCGAGACGCGATTGATAGGATTGTCAAGACCGGGTGCAAGCCAGATGAGAAAGAAGATCTCAAGGTCGGGGCGCTGCTCAGGTATTCTCATGCGTGGTTCGTCATCTTGGGTTCGATGGGTATTTGCGCACGGGGCCAGATCAATCGCTTTTACAACGCGGAAACCTGTGCTCAGTTTTACGAGGCAGTCACGGGCATTCAGACCGACCTGCCCGCACTCCGGGAACGGGTTGATCGCGTCTGGACACTGTATCGAATGGCCAATCTCCGTGAAGGCCTCGCACCACAAGAAGATGAAGTGGCGCCGGAACAATGGTTCGGCAAGGATGGTTTCAGGAGCTACCTGACAGTAGAGCCACTCAACCGTCCTGAAACAGAACGCATGATCAAGGACTACTACAACGAATGGGGCTGGGACCCCGAAACCGGAGTTCCGCCGAGGCAAGAACTAAAAAAGCTGGGCTTGATCGAGCGGTGATTTCAAGAATGGTCTCAACGAGTGCCTTCTTAAGCGTCTCGTTCTCCTCCTTGAGCCGCTCGACCTCCAACTTGGTTGCATTTGGTCTGGTATCGACTGTCAGTCCGTTCTACCCGGCTTCCAGAAGAGCCTTGGACTTTGTGCTCAGCTAAACAGATTAAAGACAGACCCAATCATCGGGTATCACTCAGTCCGGATTACGTGTGGTACGACCAGCAGGAGGAACGTCATGAAAAAGTCTCTAGGCGCGAAAACCCTTCTCTACCCTACCCCCGTTTTGATCGTGGGTACGTACGATAAGACTGGCAAGCCCAACGTCATGACCGTCGCCTGGGGCGGGATTTGCTGCTCCCTTCCACCCTGCGTCTCCATATCAGTTCGCGAGGCCACGTACACGTACGGCAACCTCATGGAGCATAAAGCCTTCACGATAAGCGTTCCCTCGGAGGATTACGTGAAGCAGGCCGATTTCATCGGTATGGTCTCAGGGAAGGATACCGACAAATTTGGGGCCACTGGACTCACGCCGGTGAAAAGCGACCTGGTGAACGCTCCATATGTTGGCGAATTTCCATTAGTACTGGAGTGTAAAGTCATCCACACCCACAAGATTGGCCTCCACACACAATTCATCGGTGAGATTCTGGACATAAAGGCAGACGAGTCGGTTGTGGGAGAAAAGGGCACAGAGGTCGAGAAGATCAAGCCTATCCTGTGGATGCCTGACTCTTCCCAAGGTTATCACGGCGTCGGTCGGCATCTTGGCAAGGCGTTCTCGATCGGAAAGAACCCGAAATAGTCTTTCCATAAGGGCGTGGGGGCCTGAGAACGGTGGTGAACCGACTCGAAGTTCCCCGAAATGGCACGACCGCCGCATAATTCCGGATGATAGGATCACAAGTTACAAATGCCTCATGTCTCCAGATTAGCTAGGATTCCTGGATAACTGGGCCTGTACATCGAGGAGGAGTCAATGGCATCGAAGCAGCCTACACCGACCGTACGGGAGCTTATTGGGGACGTCGCACCAAAGCTCACTGAACTTACTGAGGACGTTCTCTTCGGCGACATTTGGGAACGCTCTGGCCTTTCCAAGCGCGACCGCAGTCTAATTACCGTCGCGGCCCTTGTTGCACTCAATCGCACCGAGCAGCTGCCCTTCCATCTCAGGCGCGCTCTTGAACATGGGATCCGGAAGGACGAAATCATCGAACTGATTACGCACCTCGCCTTTTACTCAGGATGGCCCACAGCAATGTCGGCGGTCCTCCTTGCGAAGGATGTCTTCCAGCAGGACTAATAGCTGGTGGTGTGTCGAACCTTTCTAAGGGCTCGAACCGCTCATGATTCATACTCATAAGCGGTGGGTCTGGGCGAAACACCCCTTTAGAAAGTGTACAGTGAGTCTGGAGCGATGACGCTGCAAGCAGCTTCCAGATTATAGTTGACCAACGAGCCTTTGGCGGGGTACGCTCAGAAACAAGATAAAATCGGCTTTGTCTGCAACGTGAAGACGGTTTTGACTCTGTCGGGTCTTTTCAGTGCCAGGGAAACCGCCCCGCGACAGGGTTCCGGACCCACCACCCCCGAAATGGCAAAACCGCCGCATAATTCCGGATCAGAAGGGAAGAGAGGCTGTCGCGGGCAACCCTCCGCCTATTTCCTCCGCGTCCGGACAGTGGTCAGTAAATAACGACTCTCCTCGGGGGACATATCCAGCGCCAGCCGTTCCACCAGCATCGGGGATACGGGCGGTATCCGTAATACCATCCATAGCTGTAATACGGGCGCCAGTACCTTCTCCAGTAGGGTCTCCAGTTGTGTCGCCAGTAGGGTCGGCGCCAGTGCCCCCCACCTCTCCACCACACATTGGATACGGACGCCTGAAGCTCGGATTTTTCGAGCGAGAGCACAGTGTCCGTGTACTGAGTTGCCGCGGGTTGGTCGTAAGAAGTGGTTCCGCTTGCTTGCTGGGCATAACTGGAGCCAGCGAAAACTACCACCAGACCCAATGACAATAAGCCCACAATGATCAATGCGTTGCCAGGTCTCATCCGAGATCTCCTCCCACAATATGATTTAATTTGAGCAAGGCCCACATTTCAAGCCTTGCATCAATTTAGACGCCCGTTGGAGCACGATGTTAATGGGAGAGAGGAGATCACTCGTCAAACATTCTTGCGGCAGGCTCCCGAACATGTTTTCACCGCTTGAAGGCCCCACGTAGACCGCCTTTTATGATGTATTCATCCTGAGGGTACTGCTGCCGCGAACAAGCACTTGAAACATGTCCAAAACCTTCTGGGAAAAGGGGCTAATGTCCACAGCAGAGCGAGAATCGTCATAATGTGACCGTTGTGGGCAGGTGGGACAAGTTGGAGGGGAACCTGCAGGGGAAGAATTATGTCAACTCAAGTTGACACTAAGACTGAAATTGTCGCTTATTGCTTCCTCCCACGGCTCACTAATGGATAAGATGGATTTCCGGTTTGCCGCAGCATTTCTTGTATTTCTTTCCGCTTCCACATGGGCACGATTGGTTTCGGCCCACTTTATGTTTCCTTTTCTTAGTGTCCTCATCCGTCTTCGGTCTGAAACAAGCCCACCTTTCCATCTCTCCTATGGTGTCTTCCACCAACCGATAAGAGCGAAATTCTCTTGACCGAGCAAGTGTCCTCTCCTTGCCTTGATCCAGTGCAGCGCGAACGTGTTGGGGCGCTACGAAGAAGGTATCAACCATCCCGTCCTGAAAACTCCCCACCACATCCTCGTAGAGCTCCTCCGGATAGAGATCCATAGTGCATGACACCAGGCAATCCCACTCGTGACCGGGTTTTCTCGGTAGTTTTTCCCGGAACAGGCTCATGAAGTATTCGATCACGGAGTCCCTTGTCAGGTCTCCCATCAGAACAAGAGTTACCAGACTCCTGAGGGCAGCTCCTCGAACGTACTCATTGGCTTGAGGGTTTTCAATAAGGGTTTTGATAAGGGTGTCATCACCACATGAAACTGAAGCAAGCATGCTGTCCAGATCTTCCGTTACCACATCGCCCGCCAAATCGAAGGGTAACTCACCCGGGTGCGAGAAAAATCGCACTATGGGCTCATAAGCCCTTTTCTCTCGGAACTGGGACAATAGGAACATGGCATAGATATGAGCCATGTAATCTGGGTCAGCGGCCAATTGCTGGGGATTGTCCGCTGCTCTTTTGATGATGTCTACAAGATCAGGAATGATGTGCTCGCGCTCCTCAATGGCTTGTACTAGGGCCTTGCGAGGAAACACGCCAGTGTAATGCTTCAGTGCTGAGAGAATTTCCTTTGTTTCCACAGCAGGTTACCCCCTGCATTGAGCCGTTGATCCGTCACCATTTGGGATTCTATAGTTTTAGCCTTGGCCGCTCAGAGTAATCTCCGCAAGAAGAACCGTCAATCCCTTGTTCTGGTTGCACAGAGCCATTGCTCATGCATCCTAAAGCTCACAATAGGATTCCGAGACGAAAAGTGCTTTGCATAAAGGCGTGGATGCCTGTCCTGCAAATCCCGAGCTGCGGGGAAGCATCTCCATCCACCAAAGCGTTGTCGGATAGCCTCAGAATGGGATTTCGCAAACAGAGAAGCCCTTCCAAGGTTGCACTCGGAAGTCGGTGGTGTCCTAATTTGAAGCGGTGAGGCTCAAAGAACAGCCAAAGAATTTCGGAAATTTTTCCTTCAGTCGCTTGGGAATCTGGTTCTTCATATCGTCGGACATGGCGCGTCCGAACCAGTCTGGAAGTTCTCTCTCTTCTGTCTCGTTTAACATCTCTATCACTGATTGACGCGTCATGACAAAGC
>JBKQMK010000038.1:0-7045 GCA_052146735.1 Desulfomonilaceae bacterium
CAAAGATTGGCGTATAAGAATTTCTCACTCGATAGAATGATCTATCTACCGAGACGACCCCCTACCGGCCCGAGCGCCTCTAGGGCATTCGCATGTTTTGAGACAGTTTCCGTAGTCCGGGGTGACGAATGATCGGCAAGATGCCGGTCGCACCAATGAGATTGCTTTCCCGCGGGACGCGGCATTTCAGTTCGCACGTTGATAGGGCCGTTAGGTGCCCCTCGTAACCGAATGCTTGTTGGTCTTGTTCGTTTTTCCTCGCTGAAGCCCTAACTGTGAGCTATAACTATTAGGCAGGCAGAGCCTGGCTACGAGGTATAATAAATGACATGGATTGAAGAAAAAGAAGAGGCTGCACTCGAAATCCTCGGACTCTTGTACGAAAACAGGATGATCCGGACCTTCTATCGTGACAAACCCGAAGGTTGGACCCTGGTATCGGGCCTCTACAGCCCGCTGTACATCCAACTCCGACCACTCGTCTCCTATCCATCGGTCTTTGAAAAAGTTTGCAAGGCCATGGTCCGCATGACTCGTGAAGAAGCGCCAGAGATTACCAGGGTAATCGGCATTGCCATGGCCGGAGTTCCTATTGCTGCCGGGATGTCCGTCGCCGGCGGGATTCCTGGGGGATTCACCAGAAAGATGGATAATGTGAAGTCTCTGGCACAATTCAGAGAGGCTGTTACCTCCTATGGTGAACATGCGATGCTTGAAGGGGAACTTGCTTCCGGGGACAACGTAGCATTGGTGGACGATCTTGTGACCAGGTTCGACAGTAAGCTCCTGGCTCTCGAACAGGTGAAGTACGAGATTCAAAAGAGAGGGCTCCGGAGCGTTGAATGCCGGACCGTCCTTGTCGTACTGGATCGTGAGCAGGGCGGCCGAGAAGCAGCAGAGAAAGAGCAGGTGAAACTGCTGAGCCTCATACCTTTCAAGACCGTAGGGCTTCCGCTTTTGAAAGATGTCATGGCAAAAACGGAATGGGAAACCATTAGCCACTATCTCGAGGAGCCGACCCATTTTCAGCAAAAGTATGTTCAAGAGCGTCTAGCGGGTCTTGCTGGCCGCGGGTGAGTGAAATGGGCCATTGCAAGCCTGGATTCTCGTTTCCAGGCTTCTGCCTGGGAATGCCGGCAATTGAACCTCTGCAGTGATGCTCACCGCCTGTTCCGGACAGAGCCCGGAGAGGATGCGTTGCAAGGCAGAGCTCAGCAACGAGGAGAAAAAAAGGCAGCAAATTTGTGTTGACGCGGCTGAATCTATGTTTTACATTTATCCGATCAAATGGAGCCGCCCCTTCCAGGCGTTCTTTAGACGCGGGACAAGGCTGCTCCCATGGGAATTCTTAAGGGCGTTTTCACAGTATCAAAGACTATTAAGTCAGGAGACGCCTCGTAGAAGGGATCTGATACTTCCAGCCAAGAATATCTAGTCGAAAAACAACCTCATAGGTGTGTCTCCCCTTTAAGGGGAGGCGTTTAAGGAATAGCGGTAAAAAATATAAAGCTCCGCGATGCTGGGGCTTTTACTGGGGCAAGACGGGGAAGAGCGCTCTTCAGTTCTCCGATGGGATGATCCCAATGGGGTCTACGCGCTTATGTGCCCCAGGCAAACCTTTTCGGAAAGGAGAAGTTTTGAATGCCAGGGATTTATGTAAAGGAAGACGAACCGTTTGAAAATGCATTGAGGCGATTCAAGAAACAAGTCCAGAAATCTGGTGTCCTCACTGAAACGAAAAAGCGGCGGGCATACGAAAAACCTAGCGTGAAGAAGAAGAGAAAGGCTATGGCCGCGAGAAAAAGGTTATTGAAAAAGTTGCGAAGAATGCGCACGAGATAACGTTCCAGGGCCGCGGCAGCATAGACGAATTAACAAACCCGAAAGGCAATTGAGTCACGTTGCGTCTTGAAGAACAACGGCTTTCGGGGTACTGTCCAGTAAATTAAACAAGGAAGGCAAATCCGATTTCCGGGAGATTATTTGATTCTCCGCAATGGTCAGCCTGGCTTGAGGAGAGTCCTGTGCTCATAGCCGTGCCGTATATCGCGGCATTGGCTGTTCTGGTCGTAACCGGCCTGGACACGGGGTTGTCAGGTAGAGACCTCAGCACACCTGAGGTGATTCTTGTCCTGGCGGCGGCTATCCCGGCAGGGTTCCTCCTGATATTTTCAGCGTTCGGGTTGATTTCGTACTTCATCTTTATCCCATCGATTTCCCATGACGGCCATCTTTTCTCACAAGTTCACGGGACTCATCTCATACACCCATTGACGACCTCGATTGTGCTGGGCCTGGCGGCTCTGTGCATCTACACGAGTAGTTTGCCCGCGTGGGCGACATGGGCTGTTCTCCTGGTAATATATCTGCTTCAGACTACCCTCATCTTGCGGCGAGTCAGTGAAGAACACCTCGCGAACGGGCTTGAGGGACCGGGCGCAAGCAAATCTCTACTCTTGCTTAACCTCATCCTTGGCGGAGAGCTTGTTACCGTGGCGGCCGGAGCGAAACCCTTGCAGCCGTGGCGCCTGGACACGCTTCCGGAAAACACTTGGATTGTGGATGTCCGCACAAAACCTGAATTCCACTGGAACCGACTCCAGGCCGCGGAGAATTACCCATGGGGCGCGGGGGTGATCGAGGCAGCGAAAAATATGCCCAAAGACCGCCCGGTGCTCGTGACCTGCTTTTCAGGCCATCGATCACCCGCAGTGGCCGTTATGCTGAGAAGACTCGGGTTCAAGACCGTTTACAATCTAAACTGGGGACTCCTATACTTGATCTTGTTGGAACGCGGCAAGAAAACAACCGGCCGGTTCAGCCTCACCCGGCCTCATCGGGACCCTCACCGGCGTGGCGAAGATTTCAAGGGAATATCAGTCGGATACATCACATGCGCTGTGTTGACGCTCATCGTCGCTCCGTTGGAACAGGCGCTTGGGGCGACCAGCGTATCTGAAGCGCAGCGGATTGTTGGGGCTGCACTTGGCATTGGTGGGCTTTTGATCGGCTTCTTGAGCTTCAGGGCTCTAGGAAGGAATTTTCGCGTATTCGCGGCCCCCAGGAGAAGCGGGACACTCATAACCTCCGGCGTGTATTCTAAGGTGCGTCACCCCATGTACACGGCGGTTATAGCGGGCCTGGGCGGCTATGCGCTCTACTTCGGGAGTCTTTGGGCAGCCCCTTTCTGGCTTGGCTGTACGATTCTCTACATCGTCAAGGCAGTGAAAGAAGAACGGCTGCTAGCGGAGCATTACCCCGAATACGAGGAATATCGCCGCCGATCCTGGCGTTTCGTCCCCTTCATTTACTGAGGCTGTTGCAAGCACAGCTGGATTTCGGATGAGGTGGCCAGACGGCTACGCGCAACCCTTTGCGGTGGAGAACTCTGCTTTTCCCCTACCCGAGGCTACCAATCTTTTCGGTGCGGACTGTCTTTCTCACCTTGCAACTCAGAGTCGAGATTCTTTCCGTAGTCTCCGGGCTGATTTCGCCCATCGTAAGGTCTTTGAAGCCCTGGATCCCCTGGTTCACGAACAGCGTGGCCAGCCACCCTATAGGTAAAGCTGTTCTCGCCGTCACCGCGAAGGAGGCTTCTTTCACTGCCCAGTCATTGCCATTGAACGATAGCGCCATGCCGCCGGCAGCTTTTACCAGGCGAAACGCGTCCACATCCGTTATGCTATCCCCCACGTAAAAAACATCACGCAATTCTGCGTCTTCGATGTCTGCAATTCTTTCGATGGCCCGCGCCTTTTCTCTGCCACCCACAGGATTCACTTCTTCAATGATCCGGTTGATTTCCATTTCGGGCAGTACGGTCCAAAAAATATCATCCAGCTCATGGACAGTCTTTCTGTCCTGATCTGAGAGATCCCCAGCAGACGTGGCCCCGGAAGGAATCGTAAAATCGGGCAGATCCAATATGCGCGCATGGATCTCTTTGAGGGCTTTTTTCTCATCTTGGTTTAGCGAGTAATGGTCAAGATTCACTGGGGTGGAATAGGTGTTCGGGAATGGGAAGCCGAGCGCATCGCAGACGGCCATAATGTAGGCCGAGTAACTCGTGCTCACGATGTACGCGGGGATTATGTCCAGAATGTCCCTGAGCATGCAGTCCGCCTGAGGAATCATTGCAATGTTGTGCCGGGAAAACTTGATCATGCTCCTGTTATCAAGACCGAACGCTTTGAAAAAGGGCAGGATCAGGCGCAGGGTGTCGCCGGCCTTGTAACCGGGTTTGTGCACCACCTCGGCCAGATAGTCATCATAGAGACTTATCTTGCCGAAAAAGCGATCGCCTCCCGGTATGAAAGCGTCGGCCAGTTCAGCGGCATTGTCATTCTTAGTTATTGGGCCTTCGCAGTCGCTTATGAAAATCCTTCGGGGGCGTCTTTCCATATCGTTTCTCCCTCCTTAAGGTGGCACTCGTATCGCTAAACACTTATTCGAGCGGGCCTTTAAAGTTTGAAAGAGCCTTTTCAAAATACGCTTTGTCCGGATAGCTGCTCCGGCCATAGCCTTCGATGCTCTTGGAGGCCATGATTGCGGCGAGCTGTAGACTGGCTTCTAGCCCTACCAATTTGATTGTTCCTGCCAGGAACCCTGCCGCTGCGACATCGCCTGCGCCGGTGCGGTCCCTAATTTCACGCGGAGCCACTGCGGCCTGATGAACGAACTTTCCGGGCGCGAAAGCCATCATGCCCTCAGGGCCGAGTTTCACGATAACCATACCAACACCGATTTCAAATAGAAAATTAACAGCCGTCTCCATTGCCGTGTAGGAAGTTAGAGTTTCCAACTCTTCCTGAGTGATGAACAGAAGATCTGTCCTCCTCAGGATAGGCCTGAGCTGATTCAATCCTCGTGCGGCGTAGAGAGCGCCAGGATCGAAACTGACTCGCATCGAGCCGTAGAGATGCTCAACAAGCTCGATCTGGGCTTGCAATGCTTTCTGCGAGACAAAAGAGGTCAGGTGTACCCACTGGGCCTGCTGGAAATAGTCGAAATCTAACTCTTCAGAGCCTGCCGTATCATTGGCATTGGGCAGGATCACAAGGGCCCTGTCTCGCCCCGGGTCTGTTCTGTCAATAAGTGCCAGGCACCTGCCTGCCGGGATCGCCACCTTCCTTATTCTCACATTTTCGGGTTTTCCCAAGGATCTTAGGGCAAGGCGTTCTTCCGCGTCAGTCCCCGTCGCGCCGTAGAACCCCGTGGCAAATCCCATTTTGCAGAGGGCGGCGATCATGTTGGCTGCAGATCCACCGGGCTCCGCCGCTCTCAGGACTCCCTCAGCCTCAAGTGCAGGATAAATCGTGTGGAACAACCCCACATCCCGCACGTATTCTTCTCCCGGCCGCAGGCCGTGGGCGAGTAGAAACTCTCTGCTCACCTCCCAGATCTCATCGAGATTCAGCGATCCGAAGCCTATAGCGTGTAACTTCAATAAAGAATCCTCTCTCCGTAAGAGATCTTGTTATAGTAAGGGGCACTGAAATTGACATCACATCTCCCTCCCTCAACTTCTCCCGCCAAGGGACGGGGAACAGAATCACCCTCTCCCGCAGCGGGGGAGGGGAGGGTGAGGAGGCTCTTCACGAGGTTACTGACACGCTCTTTTGAACACAGGTCAGTATGGTTAGCTTCGCGCGTTCTTCCGCAATATCACTATAAAGTTTGAAGCAAATGGTTCCTTGAGATTGAATATGCTGTCAAGTCTTCTTGCCAAGGCCAGCCACAAAAGGGTAGAGGGACGGATCAAGGCCCTAAGTCTCACTGTCTCCCAGATAGTCGAAAGGACAACCGAAGGGAGATTCAGGACAAGGTGGAACAAGCCACCGTTAACAACCATTTGGGCCACTTGAAAGCCTGCTTTCCCGGCCAGGTGCTCTATCCCGTACCGTGTGAAACGATAATAATCGTGCGGCTCATCATGCAGATGAAGCAGAAACGGGAGGGAGACAATGGCAATTCCGCCGGGAACCAGGACTCGATACATTTCCGAAAGGGCGCACCACGGTTCAGGCGCATGTTCAAGCACGGAGCAGCAAAAGACCGTATCAAAGGTTCCGTCGACAAAGGGGATGTCGTGAGTCGCGTCGAAGACAACGTCCAAGTCGGTGTGCTCTTTGGTCACATCTCCGCTGAAGTAGCTCGCGACATGCTGCGTCAACAGATTCCGCCAGGCCAATCTCCCCGCGCCTACATCCAGGGTGCGGCCTCGCGCGTGTGCAGCGATGAGGGGTGCCATGTCGCCGTAAAAGGCGGCATTTTGAATCCCGATCCACCAGTATCCGTCAGTGCCTATAGTGTTCGTGTTCAGGCGTCGCCATGCCTGCGCCAGCCGCCCGCTTTTTCCGGTTTGCATTAAGGGTATCCTGAGGCCGGAAGTTGATCAAAAGAGATCGGCAGTGATGTAACGTATCACGACGTAGGGCCTGTAGGCAAGGTATCGGCGGGGCCGGATCACAGTCCGCGAACTTTACCGGATAGGTCCGGCACACAGCAACTACTCCGCGCCGAACTGATGAAGAGACGGCGGGAGGTAAGTCTGTGCTGAAGATTGGACCGGCCGCCCCCAACCTCCTGCACCGGCAATGGTGCTCCATGAATCAGGCGCCACACACTGCTTGAAAGTAGGCTTTTCAGCCGCGTACGGGTCCACTCGGAAACTGACCGCGCTGGCCAAAACCTGAGCAGCCACTTCATGTCCGAACATGGTGTAATGGTCGCCGAAGACGTGTCGTCCTGTGTCTCTTTGGGCAGCAATTAACGGCTCCAGTAGTGAGATGAAGAGAATATCATTTTCATCGCAATAGCGAGTCACACGTTTAATGGATTTGCTCATGTCCCAAGGAATGGCCTTATGTGGCCCCCCCATGGCTTTGAGTTGTGAAATTGTCCCCACCGGGTCCAAGGCGTATTTGACCTCAAGATCCGAGCCTACGTAGACGAGCAGGAATGTAATCCCGCGAGCACGACAGAGTTCTCTGGAAGCTTTGACTCTTTCCAAAGTGCGCGACCACGCGGTCTCGATCCTAGGGAT
>JBKQMK010000039.1:0-3438 GCA_052146735.1 Desulfomonilaceae bacterium
TCGCCGGTCCGATTGTGCAGATACCGATTAATCGGCTCGTGTGGGGCCAATTCTTCGAGCCATTTCTCGTAGTCCTGGTGCAGGCCTGATTCATCATCGTTGATGAAGACGGATGCGGTAATGTGCATTGCGTTAACGAGCAGATGCCCTTCTGAGATTCCGCTCTCCGAAAGGGCTTTCTCCACTTCCCCCGTTATGTTCAAGAACCCCCTCCGTTTGGGAACATTGAACCATAACTCCTTCCGATAACTTTTCATGGTATCCTCCCTAATATGGGGAACTCCCCCTCTCCGGATTCAGCCATTATCCCATGTAATCCGGAGCACACAACAGTAAACCGAGCTTTGCCACGTCCCTGCGATGTCGCCAAGCTGCGTGAGATGACCAGGAGGAAGAGATGCCTAAGGTAGCAGATGTTATGACCCGTGACGTAATTACCGTGACCCCAGATACCCCGCTGCGAGAACTCGCCAGCATACTCTCCGAAAAGCATATCAACGGCGTACCGGTGGTTGATGACAAAGGAAAGGTCCTGGGTGTGGTGTGCGAATCGGATTTGGTCAACCAGAACAAGCCCTTGCACATACCCACGGTGTTTGTGATACTGGACTCAGTCATCCCCATGGAGAATCCGTGGCGCTACCAGAAGGAGTTCAAACGACTTGCAGCGACCACCGTCGGAGAGATCTACTCCAAGCCGGCTATCAGCATTAGCCCGGACACAGACCTGTCCGAGGTGGCGCGAGTCATGAGCGAACGGAAGCTGTATACCCTACCGGTAGTTGAGGGGGGGAAGTTGGTGGGTGTTGTGGGTAAAGCGGACGTCATCCGGTCGCTTATGTGATGTGTAAATACATCCTTTCATTCCACTGTGTTAGCATATAAACTTTATAACAAGGTTTCATAAATTGATCTTTTTTCTAGAAACAACTTTAAATTTTCTTGACAACCATTCAGAATCATGGTTTAAGCCTTGGAAACCAGCGGGTGGCGTAGCCCGCTGCTCAACATACCTTTTCCCCATGCGAAGCCCCGGTTCTCATCCTCCTTTCCGGGGCTTTCCTTTGTCTGGCCTCCCAATGTCTCCGGCAGGAGCCGGTCCCCAGAAGAAACTCACCAGACGGCCTCTGTGGCGTGGACCCTTTGTCAGGCCGCTAACAGGATTCGCGCAGGCTGTCTGCAGTTGTGGAGAAAAATAGTTTGGATCGACGGCGACTCATCAAAATACTTGAAGAAGTCAAAAATGGTAGCTTGCTCCCAGAGGAGGCAAGCTGCATGTTTCAGGATCTTCAGACCGAGGATCTCGGATTTGCCTGCGTGGATCACCATCGCGCGGTTCGGCTCGGCTTTCCCGAGGTGATCTTCGGCCAGGGGAAGACTGTCGAGCAGATAGTTGGAATCTTCAGAAGCCTTCAGGCCCGGCAAGACATTGTATTGATTACTCGAGTCGATGAAGACAAGGCCCGCGAGATCCTCAAGAAGACGTCCGGACTCCAACACAACGCGGAGGCGAGGACCCTTCTGTACTCAAGCAAAAAAATAAAGACGATCGGCAGAGGAACCCTGCTCGTCGTGTGTGCGGGCAGTTCCGACATTCCCGTGGCGGAGGAAGCCAAAGTCACCGCATCCGCGCTCGGGAACAAAGTGGACACACTGTATGACGTTGGGGTCGCTGGGATTCACAGACTTCTTTCGAACAACCGGAAGTTACGCTCAGCATCGGTCATTATTGTAGTCGCGGGGATGGAAGGCGCACTGCCGAGCGTCATCGGCGGCCTCGTGGACAGACCTGTCATCGCCGTGCCCACGTCCATCGGGTATGGTGCGTCGTTCGGCGGAATCGCAGCGCTCCTGGGTATGTTGAACTCCTGCGCGCCCGGAGTCGTGGTGGTAAACATCGACAACGGATTCGGCGCCGCGTACGCTGCTACAATGATTAACCGGTTGGCTGAGGAGAAATCACAGGAGAAGAAGGTCCGAGAACGGTAATTGGTAATAGTCTACCGCGGAGATCGCAGAGAAATGTTATCTTCGTTTTTCTCATGAACGGTAGCGGATTCGGGTCTGTCACAATGCAGATCTTCGTCCACGAGCCAGGTTAGCCAATGGCCTGTGTGGCTCTGTCTCAGCTGTTTTTTCTCTCTGTGCTCTCGGCGCAATCTTCGGTAAAAGCTCCTTTCCCGCTGAACAGTGCGGCAATTATTATAGGGTGCAGTTAGTCGGCTTTCACCCCTTTTCCGCTATCTTCTTGATCGCCTCAACTGCGATTTCAACCTCTTCCAGGGTGTTGAAGTATCCGAGGCTGAATCGAACTGTCCCGTCCGGGAATGTTCCCAGGGCCTTGTGAGCCAACGGAGCGCAGTGCAGCCCTACCCTCACGGATATCTCGTGCTCGTCCTGCAATATGGTCCCGGCTTCCTCGGGGTGTATAGTCTCAAAGGTCGCGGGTATGGATCTTCCGCCGCATCCGCCGTAGGAGACGTGAAGTCCTTCAGGCAGCGCTTGATCGAAGGTGACTGAGAGGATGGGCATCTGTGCTTGAGGCTGGAGCGGGCCGTACAGGGTAATTCCGGGCACGTCTATGAGGCCGTCGATAAACGTTTCCAACAGCTTCATTTCGTGGCGTCTAATAGTGTCCACCCCTGTTTCCAGGACGAAGTCCAGACCGGCCCCAAGGCCCGCAATGCCAACATTGTTCTGCGTACCGCTTTCAAGGGCGTCCGGGAAAAAATCAGGCTGTTGTTCCTGATCTGAGGCGCTGCCGGTCCCGCCGCGTTTCAGCGGCCTTATGGAAATGCCTTCCCTGACGTAGAGTCCGCCGGTTCCCTGAGGCCCGTACAATCCTTTGTGCCCTGTAAACGCGAGGAAATCGACCCCTAGTGCCTGAACGTCGATAGGGAGCGCTCCAGCAGTCTGTGCCGCATCCAGAAGCAGCGGTACGTCACGCACAGCCTCTCTGACCGCGGCAACGTCTTGGATAGTCCCACACACGTTTGAAGCATGGTTAATAGCTATCAAGGCTGTGTTATCCCTTATCAATTCTTTCAAGGCCCCGACGTCCAATACTCCCATCTTGTCGCAAGGAGCAACAGAGACGCCGACAAGGCCATTTTGTTCCAGATGTCGCACGGGTCGAATCACGGAGTTATGTTCCATCTGGGTAATGATCACGTGATCGCCGGGATTCAGGACTCCATAGATAACCGTGTTCAAGGATTCCGTTGCATTCAGGGTGAAGGCGATGCGATTGGGATCGGGTATGTTGAAAAGCAAGGCCAGTTTCTTGCGAGCCCCGTCGACAATTAGAGAAGCCTCCATGGAGAGGTCGTGCTTTGATCTGCCGGGGTTGGCCCCTATATTTTGCATGAAATGAACCATCGCCTGGACCACTCCCGGAGGTTTGGGAAAGGTTGTGGCCGCATTATCCATGTACACGCG
>JBKQMK010000040.1:0-18144 GCA_052146735.1 Desulfomonilaceae bacterium
AGATAATCCGTGACAAAACGTTTGACGCATATGGTAATTCTCGAGGCTGCCCACTTCTCCCTTATTGCTCTTAGAGCGCCCGAAAAAAGCACAACGTCCCCAAGATTATCCGGCCTGACAATCAAGATGCTCTTGCCCACAAGCCCGTCAGCATCGTGCCCCCACTTAGTGATATTGCCCACTCGCTCCTCCCGCCGCCATGACTTTGACGGCACAATTCCGTTAAAAAAACGGCTCATCCGACAAGTGCGTGTTTGCCAATTTCGGCAAATAAGACGAGAGGTTCGGAAGAAGAAGGTTTTCATGACCAGGTAAATCATCATGGACCAAAAGATGGTTCAATACCTTAGCTGGGTCAAAATGCCCGCAAGGCATCTCTCGTTGGGTCGTATTGGCCAGGATCCAAGTTGTCGTTGTCATTAATGATTGTCTATTATCTTAGAATTAAAAGGCCAAAGTGACCTGTTATGGCTCGAATGTCTAGAAGATCCGGATTTGAGTCTATTCACTTGACCCCGTCTTGGGGTGTCATAAGCTGTGTGTTATCGAGCAGTTCCAGATTAATGCTCTTTGGTGGCACGATAGCTGCATATGTAAGTGGCCGCTCAATCATAAGTTTAAACATTGTAGTCACTAATCACATAAACGCATGGAGTGCATCCAGGGAAGTTCAACTTGGATGCAACTGATGGACATTCAACAAAGATAGGAGGAGGTTCAGAAATGAAACGAGTTCCAGTTATTGTGGTCATTTTCCTGACGTTGGCATCGGCAGTTTATTGTGACGCTCCCGCTTCCCAAGACGTTCAGAAATCCGCGAATTTGAGCAATTCCCCAACGGCACAGGAAGTGTATAAGAGCAATCATCTCACGGCAAAAGAAGCGTGCGAGTTATGGAAAACAAGTCCAAAAGCCGTGAACATATTGGACGTGCGAACACCCGAAGAATATGCTTATGCCGGCCACGCACTTACCGCTATCAACATTCCATGGTCTATTTGGACCGGCAGTTGGAACCCGGAGAGCAAAGAGCTTGTACTTGCCAGTAATCCAAATTTTGTCAGTCAAGTAAAGGAAAGATTTAAATCCGCGGACATGATTTTGGTCATGTGCCGTTCTGGAGAGCGAAGCACTGAGCCTGTTGATAGGCTGAGGAGCGAGGGATTTGTGAATATATATAGCGTCATAGACGGATTTGAAGGAATCAAAGCCGATGATGAGGGAAGCTATGTTCAAGGCAAAAGACTCAAGAACGGCTGGAAAAGTTGTGACTGCCCATGGACTTGCGAAACTGACATTTCCTACATCGGTGAATCGGTAAAGTAATCCAGATTCACTTCAAGTTTCGTGGGAAAGAAGCAGCGGCATTCAAACCGGAGTGAGACCCAGAACTCCCCGAGAACTACAAACCTCATGATTTAGGAAGAAGCGATGAAAAAGGACTCTAGTGTGGTGTTTGTTCTTTTGCTGGCTTTGTTTTTCTCTTTTGCGTGCACTCGGGTGGCTATGGCTCAGGATAGACTCGCGGTGGGGATCAGTCTCCCCCGCACCGGGCCCCCAGGGATTGCGGCGACGGCCGACGCACTTGAGTGCGGCATCAAGGACAGTCTCGGGATAGCCAACGATGAAGGAGGAATTAATGGTAAAAAGCTCCAATTAGTGTCGGCAGACGATCAATACAAGCCCGATGTAGGAGTAAAGGTTTTCGAAGACATCATGTCAAGAAACAAACCACTTTGCTTTTTTAGTTCAGGCACGCCTGTAGCATTGGCTACTGCGCCGTTGATTCGAGATCGCTACAGGATCCTCTACTGCTCCACTTCTTTTTCAGCTCAAGTAGCTGTTGGCGGTATTCCCTCAATGTTTGTCGCCGGACCTACGTACGGGGACCAATTCGCTGTCGCTCTGAAGTATATAGCTAAATCGAAGAAAGCCGCGAAAGTAGCCTTTTTCTACTCGAAGGGCCCAATGGGAGAGGATCCTTTAGCGTTTGGCCGTATCATGTGTCAAAGGTTGAAACTGGAATTGGTCGGTGAGGTGGCAGGGGACATCAAAGGCGGCGACCACACAGCGCAAATCGAGGAAATCAAGAGCAAGGCCCCGGATTTCGTTGTTTTTCATGGTTGGGTCGGCCCCTCGAACGCGGACTTAATCAAACAGTGCCGTGATCTCGGGCTAAAGAGCGAATATGTATTCACACTCTGGGGTGCGGACAAGAATGTTGTGGAGGCACTGGGACCAGACGGACCTGCGTTTCTGGCAGTGAGTCCCTATGCTTATTGGTGGATGGACGATGTGCCGATGATCAAGACGATTAAGGCCTACACGGCGAAGCATTATCCTGATGTTACATACCGACCCTTGAACTATATCGTGGCGTTCACCGCGGGCAAGATTTTTATCGAATGTCTTAGGAAAGCGGACGCTACCGGGCAATTGAGCGAGGAGGGAGTTACCAAGGCATTACAGTCATTGCAAGATTTTGATACTGGAGGGCTTACACCCCCGTTAACCATCAAGAGCAATAGATTTCCAGTTGCCCGGGTTTTGAAATCGAATCCAGCCAAAGGGATACTGGAGCCTGTATCAGAGTGGATCCCAAACTATTAAAAAATCCTCTTTTCAAGTGCACCCCAGTGAGAGACAAAAGCCGGCTCATCCGACAAGTGCGTATTTCATGTTGTGGGAGGCTGTAGATCCTGAGGGTGAAGAATTCAAGATCTCGATATCCGTAAGCCTTGCGTTGCATGGTCTTGATTTTGTTGTTGGTTGCTTCCAGCGGTCCTGTTGAGATGGGATGGTCATAGTAGGCCAGTAGTGCGTCTCGCTGGCTGGCGAGTATCTGGGAGAATTTCTGAAGTATTCGGACTCCGGACGCGTGGGCTCGGGCGATCCAGTCTTTGAGAAAGCCGTCTGCCGAAGACTTGTCCAGCTGTTTCCAGAATAGCCCCAATTCCTCCTTCAGGTAGTACGCAGTTGCCAGTGGCTGATTGATCTGCAAGGCTTCCAGGAGCCGTTGCTTCTCGTTGCGCTTGTCGTTGAGATTTTCCCAGTTCTTTACCAGGAGCCAGCGAGTCCCTTTGAGTACCTCCCGGTGGAGAAGATCGGTTGTCTCCCGGTAGATCTCACGTCTGAGCTGGGTCAGCTTCTCGTTGAAAAGCTTGATGACATGGAAATGATCGAGCACCCTCACGGCCTTTGGAAGATTCTCGCTCACCGCTTGCATATAGGCGGCAGACATGTCCGCTGCCACCGCCTCAATCTTAGCCTTCGTCCTGCCAAGTCTTTTCCAGAAAGGATCGAGGGCCGCTGCTCCCTTTCCTTCACCGACAAAGACTACCGCACCGGTTTCCAAGTTCATCACGAGGGTCCGAAAGCGATGCCGTTTGCCCATATAGATCTCATCAATGGCCATGACTCTCAGATCCTTGAGTTTGGGCCTCCCAAACTTCCGTCCCAAGCAACGCTTCTGGATGTCCTTGACTACGTCCCAGCTCACGCCCAGGTGACGTGATACACCCTGAATCGTCATCTCTCGGGACAGTTCCAGCACGTAGCGCTCGAACTGCTTGGTATATCGACGGTTCTCGTCCGCAAACCCTATCTTGATCTGGCGCACGGTTTCGCATGACCGACATTTGACCCTCTGGAGCCCGAAGGAGACGATCATCCGCTTGAAGTTCATCTGCCCCGCAAGCAGTCGCCTCTCGATTTGACCTTGACGAATCACATCACGGCTCCCACAATTCGGACAGGCCAAATAGCTCAGATCGATGGCAATTCGCACCGTGATCGTTTTCTCCGAAAACTCCGTGCTCACGTGACGCCACCCGCGATCTCGAATCGCCAAACCGTGATACCAGAGAGCTCTGGACATGCCTGATTACCCTCCTCAGTCCTTTTCAAAAACCAAGGAGGCTCAAGCATGTCCTCTTTCACTTTTCAACCATCAACTACGCAATTACCGGATGAGCAAAAACGGCTCATTCTCGAGTCGGCAATATCCAATAATCCTTGTCTAAGTGTGATGGTTAGTCCAAATATGTGATCTGAAAGACCACGTCTTACGCCCGAGTGTCCTGTCCCACTAACAAATAACCGGGAAAGTCGTCTTGTAGCTCGCATTGGGCGCCGTGTGCCATACACACTTGATTCGAGGACAGACCACTGACACGCTAATGACTGGCGTGAACTGCTTCGTCGAGATAAGAAAATGCACCTTCCGAAGGTGTGAAACTATGCCTTGGCTGTGCATGAACATCTCTTTAGTGTAGCATCCTAATGAACCACCGGATTGCCTGGCCTGCCACAATATACTCGTGCAAAAAAGTCGGACGTTGCCACTCTCTTCTCTTTTAGCAGGTGCTAAGGGTGTTTTGCCAGCATCCATCCGTTTTCTTCGTCCGAGCCGATCACGCGGAAGCTAGGGTCAGATCGAATCGAGAGAGCGCTTCGATAATGCTTGACGTGGTGGACGTCATCGAGCAGGATTGTGTAGGTTTTGCTGGCCATTATCTGTTGAACGATATTGAACTCCAAAAAACCAATGCCTCCGGCACTGTCCAGGACGATCAGCGGCCTTTCGCCAGCGAATCGTCTCAAGTATCTGCGGAGCAAATCCTCTCCCTGATAGTGCAACCTGGCATCCAGCATCTCACCGAGCCTTGCCCAAACGTTTCCGAACTGACCTCCGGACTTGATGCCCAGTCTGCCCATGATTTCGTTCGAATAGAAGGCGACGGGGTCGTCAGTGTTGTCGATGTAGACCTCATGATAGTCTTGTTGGTTGGCCAGCATTTCGTCGCTGCGGATAGAAGAAAGAGCTTCTTCCGTTGGGACGCTCTTGCCCCACAGCGGCGAGACGAACGGAAACCGCCCCAGGTTTTTCCGAGCCTGTCGCCAGGAACTCCAATTGGCCTCGATGGTTATAAAAGCCAGCGGGGGGGGGTCTCCGCAAACGACTCTGCGACAAATGTCGTGGAACCAAGTCCCAAATAGGTCCCGGTTTCAATTATATGCGTGAATGACTCTTCCCGTATAACGTCCTCCAGGAGATTTTTCAGCCGTTCATCGCCATGCATCGACATTGACGCTGACGGACATGAGCAAAAGAGTTTCATGTTTCATTTCCTTTTTATCTACACTCTCACCTTTCGTTAATAGAGGGTTTGGCGCGGTGAGGTTCGAAATCAAAAGCCTATAGATGTTGACTCTCTCCCTCTCCAAGCAAGCCAAACCGCATCGGTTGCGCGTCAGGCTCCCGGGAGACCGAACGGGCGACAGGGTTGTCCTACATCTTTCTGCGAAGTTTGTGTGCGCCTGGGACAGCATCAAAGCAGCGGCGAAGAAAGTTCTTGGCGGATCTCTTTACAATATATGGAATTGTCCCCATTCCCAAGTTTCCTCTGTACTTCTCCAACTCTGCCTTCAAAGAATTTGTGTCTTCGTACAGCCTAATCATAGCCTGGATCAAGCGTCCCGATGGCTTGCGGCAAAGGGCCTGGGAAATCGCCTGATCGGTATTTACCCTCACCGGGCTATTGGAAGCCACGAAGAACATATCATAGCCAAACAATGGTTCCAAGAAATGGATATTGCCGCAACCTAGTCTCGCGAAAAGCTGAGTTACAGCATTCTTTGAAAAGAGGAACAGGTGTTCTTCTTGAAGGAGTCTCAGGAAGCCCATATTACTATTGACCATGGTGGTGTAATCCACTTTATGGGGCGCTTGAGGTGTTTGAACCAACCAGATAGCATCTGACTTCATCCATTCTCTGCAACGCTGCAACGTTTCAAATGGATCGCTGAGATGCTCTAGCATGTCAAACAGACAAACGGCATCAACAGAATTACGTTCCGGCTCAAGATCCTCTATGGGACCCTGAAGAACGGGGACGTCGAAACTCTTCTCGGCAAAATTCACCACCCAAGGGCTCAGTTCCACTCCAAATGCATCAAATCCCGCCCATCTCATCAGAGCCACGCTTCCACCATGAGCGCAGCCAATCTCAAGAACACGCTGGGGAGGCAGTTTATATTTGAGCAGGTGCCTGATCCAGTAGACACACCGTTCGGGAAGGTCAAGCAAGGCGCGTTCCACAATGTTGGGAAGTCCCAGATCCTCCTCCTGATGTTCAAGCCAGTACCTGTGGCCATAAAAATCATTCGAGTCGTCAGTGACGTGAGGGTCGGGCGCCATTCCCTGGTACACGAGCGTGCCACACTTCTGACATTGAAGATAGAATTCCGAAAACCGCTGCAGCTTGCTGGACGCGCACCAACACGCTCTAGCCTGAGTCATATGGGATTGTGATATCATCTAAAGCCCGCAATCTGTAAAGCTATTGTGGAAAACATGGCCAAACGACAGACTGAGTCACTTCAAAGGTGATAGAGCGCAGATCTCGAAAGCATGAGGCAAGAGTTGAACCCAACATGAATATCTGGCTTGCACAAAAGCAAAACACGAACTCGTTGAAAATGGACCTTGCAGTCTCTCCCCGCTTACTACTTGACTTCGCCATGTACTCTTTAGATTTCAAGCTTGAGCCGAGCCGCAATCTTTCCAAATAGGACTCTGAAATCTCGTTTCCGAATCAACTGGATGACACGTCTGATCTTTGTCCATACCTGGCCGGAACAGCAGCGCTCCCGCAATTTGCAGAGTGGGCATTCCGCATTTGAGACATTCCTCCAGCCGGGCAGATAGAATTGCTGCTCATCGGTGTACTCATCGGCGGTTTCGTGCCTCATGACAAATGGCGGATGGACCAGCGGAAAGGTCATGCTGGAGGCCGTCTTTCCCGCTGTTTCGCTGAAAGGGTCAGCGGTGTGGGTTGCTTCCTCCCCGAACCCAATGTTTGTTATAAGGTTCACTTGAGGGAGCACGGCGAGCATGTTGTTGAGCCAGCAGGCAAAGGCCCATTGATAATCCCATGTGTCGATCTTGCCCTCGTAAACGGCCTGGAAAGTCGCAGTCCAGTATTCCAGCGTGTGTTCGTTCCGAAACATGCCCCTCAAATAGCCTTCCGCCAGAGCCGCCTCCCATAATTGCATATCAACGTCATAATGTTTCCATGCGTGAGCCCAGGTGGCCCAGCCCCACACATGAGGATAACGGGAGAAGTAGTAGCTGTATCGGTCCCGTTTTCGTCCGTTCTGGAAATTGCATCCACAGATGGCTCCCACACGCTCGTCTTCAGCGTATTTTTCAAGCAACTCATCGCAATATCGGAAAAACGTCGGGTTGGGCAGCACATCGTCCTCTAAGATAATAGCCTTCTCAACCGTATCGAAAACCCAGTCCAATGCACTGGAGATTCGTCGTTTGCAACCAAGATTAGCAGGGGAATAGTTATTATGTACTTCGCATTCCCAGTCCACTTGATCAATTATTGCCCTTGCTTGCTGACATTTTTCATAATCAGCAGGATTATCCTCTCTCGGACCATCTGCCACCACGAGCAGTTTGGCAGGACGGGCTTTCGCTATCTCAGCGAACACCCGCGCCGTAGTGTCCGGTCGGTTAAATATCAAGAAGGCCACCGGGGATTTCAATACGTGACTTTCAGACTGACTCACTTTCTTAAAACCTCTCCATTCCCTGAAGCCTTCACCTCAAGGCGAGAACTTTTCTCCCATTTCCCGAAGGGGACAGCGAAGATCATTGGCGGCTTTCAAAAGGCGATTGCGCAATTCTCCACTTGTGTGTTTCCAGATTGGCTAGACTCCAGGCGAAAGAATGCATTGCAAGCGAACCAGCTATAAGAAATGCGGCAGCCATTGATATAAAGAACGCCGCCCACGCTTTGTCAATAGACCGTTGGGCAAAATGCAATTTCTCGACGCGAATTACTGCTATGACGAAAAGCATAACCAACGGAATCAGAAGCGACCTTGTTCCTACCCTAGAATACACTGTAAAAGGGATGCGGAGGTGCGTAATAGAAACTGAGGCGTAGTCCAAACCATAGTGAACGTGATTGAAGTTTGCATCTAAACCATGAACCGCCTACTCCGATTCAGCGTCAGGGTCAATTCTCCGAAGAAGGTTTAGGGGCGGAAGTCAGTGTCGGTCGCTGTAGTGTTCTGCCCGTCAAGTAGCTTGCATAATTAATTGAGCTCGAAGTGGTATCTAGCCTGGATTTGATTATGAATGATATTTGCGAGACCCCACATTAGTGTTCTGTCCCTGAATTACCTTGGCTTAGAAGCTGGCTTGGGAAGCAGTATATTGCCTCTCAAGTGCCTTGGTTATTTGTGGGACAGAGCACTAGCCCACGCGGGAATCTTCCCTTCGCGCGCTCCAGATCCACTCATGAAACACTTCAAATCGGCGGAAAGATTCCCGCACCGCAGACTGTACTCCCCAAGTGCCTTCATCGGAAAAATCATCTCCCGCCAAAGTTCCCCCAGGCTTGAGTTTTGTTATGGATAATGCAATTTGATTTCGGGTCGTTACGTAATCGTGTGAGGTGTCTATGTAAATCAGGTCAAAACCACCTTTGTGCTCTGCAAGGAAATCCTCAGCCGGTTGGGCGCACAATAACACATGTTCTGCCAGTCCCAGTCTGTCAAGATTATCTTGAGCGTACCTTACATTTGGCGCAGGGCCGAAACCTGCTTCCTCCCAACTCAGGTGACGAGCGTCTTCCGGCCAATCTTTGCAGAACTCATCCTCGAATTTGTCAACGCCGATGATGCTGTAGTCAGTTCTACGATAGCTAGTCAGTATTGTCGCCATGTAAGCTATATCGCGCCCATAATAGACACCGAGCATGAGAATGTCTTTGATGTCAGGGCTCCTCAGGGTCTTCTCAAAAAACTCCCAGTGGCTGGGCCCGGAAAAGCCCCTGCAGACAGAATCAATGACTCGCCGAAGGCAAGGCATCAGGTGTCGAGAGCCAACCAAGTTCAAACCCTTCTGAATAGTTGTTAGAGTTTTCAAGGCCAGTGTCATCGTCCCTTTCCTCCGATCTTTAGTCGGAATTATGCGGCGGTCTTGCCGTTTTGAGCGTTTTGGCATCGTTGAGGGGTCGAGGGATAGCTCCGCTCACCGCGAAAGGGTCTCCGTATGGAGTCCCACACGACCTGACGCAGGCAAAACCGTAGTAACCTTGCTGAGAAAGCCACATTTTTCCTGTTTGTTAACAGACATCACCGTCCACTCCTCAGTCAGCCAGAATTTCGTTGATCCTCACCCGAAGGTAGCTTGATAGTGCTTCGTCAAGGGAGACGCCGTCGCCGTACAAACATACCAGTTCCGACCGTGATGCGTGACTTTCGCTCCAACCTTGATCAGACGCTTGATCAGCCATTCCATCGACCGTTTGACCTCTTCGCCTACGAGGTAGAATTGCCTGAGCATGTGCAGGAGATCGTAGGCCAAGACTCCCGTGAGCAACCGTGCCTGATCGGCGGCGAAGCGGCGGCAACTGGTCTGGTCCCAGCGTAGAGTGTTCTTCCCTTCTCTGATCCGATTCTCAACGTCGCTGCGTCCGCTGTATACCTTAAGCACCTGCCCGGCAGAGATCTTGGAATTGGTCACGATGAACCCGATTCTGGGTAAGAGTTCCCCATCGCGCCACTAGATCTTACCAACCACTCTGCGTTCCCTCTCCCAGGTCTGTGCTTGGGACCGGAGATCAAGCATCCCCGACCACGGGAAACCAGAGCCATTTTTCCGCGATCGTTCGCAGACAGTCCTCTTTGGGTGTCCTTCAAAAGGTTTGGGGCAAGAGAAAATAGTGAGCATAGAGGCGGTTGCAAAAATTCATAGACATTTTGTCAACGTTACCATGATTCACGCGAGTTGGGAGAAGGCCACGAACATACTGATATGATTCTCATATCTGATAACAATCCACCCACAGTTCATGATCCGGCTGGAGGTGCGCTCGACTGCATATCGTCTCCTGTAGCGATCCGAGAGTCTGTCGTCTTGTCGGTTCACATTTCTATGATTCCTGCGATGAGGAGCAAGGAGGGTAATTCCCCGGCATGTCAAATATACAAGAAATGTTGGGAGAACAACTACCTTATTCGCCCGCGATGTCGCGCTCTTAACGTTGCCCCGAGGCTTTGCAGCCGCTTCTAGGCATTCTGGAACGGAAAATGTTCTTCCTCAGACATACAATAAAGCTGCGAGTGCATCGCCAAATGACTCTAGCTATTCGGATAATTGGGGATCGCAATGCGCCTAATCCAGCAAACGGCTGTCGGCAGTCCCACTCACATCGTGTTTCAATCGCCTTCTGCAAATCAGCGTTCCTGAGCTGACGGGCCTGGGCGACTACTAAAGTCTCTGCCGCTTCAAGGCGGGCTGTCGACTCCTCATCCGGCTGACTTTCGAAAACATTTCTCAATTCTCTTTCCAAGTCATGCACAGATTGTTTGACACTACCAGACCCTGTTTGGGGAACCTCCCAGGAACGGTTCGCCAGCTTGGCTGCCCGTCGGAGAGAAATGGTCACAAGTTCGTGGTCCGCACCCCCATCTGACGAGAAAGAGGACATGTCTACGGCGATGAACAGGGATGGCACCCGAGCTCCGGCGCTTGTAGCATAGGTGCTTACAAAGACCTCAATACCCAGTTCCTGACACAGGGCTGCCAACCGCCTATCTTCTTGAGCGGCCTGCTCCCACAATGGCCTGGGTGCCCAGAGATTTTTCAGATTTGTGGTGTCCTGAAATCTTTTGACCGAATCACGATTGAGAAAGTATAGAACATGGCCAGGAAAGTCTTCTGCCAGGCAGGGAATAGCTGCGGTCCAAAATACAATATCACTTGTGGGAACGCTTTCGGAAAAAATGCAGCCGTCGACTAGAATCTTCATTCCTCAGGAAGCTCCGTGGGCTCGCCCATATTGGAGTAATCGGAGGGCTTTGGTTTGTAGTTTGCCCCCAACCATCCCATGGCTTCGGCCAGCTTGCGGCTATTATTCGGGGCACCGTCGTATAGCTCAAAATCGCGGAGCAGGTCCCCCTTTCCCGCTGTTATCATTTCTTCCCATAGTTCGGTGCCGGGAAAGGCAATACAATCTGATATCTGCCAATGAATAACATTGCGTGACCGTTCACCCAGCGTCTTGAGTTCATCCAAAATTCTAATGTCATTCTGCCGATCTAGTTCGGTTTGACCCGGTAGGTTCTTCATTGTTGTGAAGTGAAATTCCAGTCCTGAGAACCGTGTGATGAGATATTTGATGTTTGCGTAGCTCTTTGCGGCATCCATTTTCTTTTTTGTGTTGTCCAACAGCCGCTGGCTGAATGATTCTACTCCAAACCGCATCCCTACGCAGCCGCTGTCGACCATGAGATCATAGTGATCAAGAGCCAACGTGTCGATCCTGCCCATCATGGTCCACGGCAAACCGATTTGTTTAAGGCCTTCGGACAATTCCGCAACCCTTTTTGAGCCGACATTCCAAGTGTCATCATCGAAAAGAATGCTGCCAATTTCCCATGGCTTCCGCCACAGGCTTTGAATTGTCTGTCTCATACCCAAGTGCCTTCGACGCGTGCGGAACTGCCTAAGCGTGTCTCGCAGGATCTGAGGGGCCAGGGACACATCCACAACGGACCTGAGACGATGGCGCCGGTATTGGTCGAGGACCTCCTTTATTTCGTCAAGTACCAGCGCAGGCTGTCGCGTGCGATATCGCCCGTTGTTCATCACCTTAGGCCATTGACAGTAGGTACATTTGAAAGGACAGCCCCGAGAGGTGCTGACCGCCAGTTGGGGTATGGGAGTGTTCATGGTCGGCTCATAGTAATTGAACAGATACTCCATTGGCCGAAACGGCATAAAATTTTCGTCGCCTACAGTATCTATGTTTTCGAGATGTTCATAGGTGTAAATAGTCTTCACATTTTTGCCGCCAAGCACGATGTCAAGGGCAGGTTTTTCGTATTCACCAATTACGCAATGATCTACAAACGATTCCCGAACTAATTCTTCAGCATAGACAGCAACGTGCGGGCCGGTCAACACGATTCGGCATGACAGAGCTTCTTTAGCCCAAATTGCAAATTTTTTGATGATGGAGAACAGAGGGGTGGAGGTCTCCAGGAACAAGATGTCAGGATTAAAGTTGACTATGGCTGATCGAACCGATTCATAATCCCAGTGTTTCAGTGCCACCCCATCGTAATAGTTTGCATTCACCCCATTCATTTTCAAATAGTTGACTGCGTAAGCCATGAAGAAAGGAAAACACGCATAATCAGTGATACCAGGGGCAGTCCAGGGCCAGCGCGATCCGGCGTTTGGTCCAGTCCTTATGCCACCGTCCTCGTCGTATTTAATAAAAGGAATATTTGCGAACAGAACGTTCATAGCCTCATGTCCTTCACAATAGTTCTTTCAGATAAGCGACAACATTTTCCATGCGATGCACAAATGTGTGATTGCCCAGGACTATCTTACGCCCTGTCCTGGCACTTAGTTTGCGGCATTCGGTATCGGCAGAGTAATGGACGAGCTTGGCCCAGGTGTCCTCGTATCCTTCAGTGCAAACGACCGCATCACCAAACACGTCCGAAAGTGAAGGCACTCGATCGGATAGGACAAACCCCTCGCACGCAAGGATGTCGTAGATTCTAAGGTTGATGGTGTCATGGATCACATGCTCACCAATATGGCAGTTAAGGTTGATCAGTGAGCTAGTGTATACCTTAGGCAATTGCTCCATCGACAGCTTCCCGCGCGAGGCTGCGGACAGAGGTGGGTGCCACATGTTTCCATAGATCACCAATCCAAATGGCAATGCCCCCATTAAATATCGGTGATTCACGATGGGGCCCCGAATATCGTTACCCACAAAACTGACTGGATGCCTAAACGTCTCTGCCCACTGAGGATAGAAGACCTCTTCGTCCGTCGCGAACGGGATCACCGCTCCTTCCGCAGAACATGCAGACATCAGGCAGCCGCTGGTGAACAAATAACCGTCAAAACGATCCCTCTGTGACTCAAACACTCCGACTGTTCCTCCCGCATGTGTATCCTGGGGGAAAGCGTTTTGCATGTACAGAACACTTTTCACGTTATGATTTGATTCCAGAAATGGGTTGAAATCTATTGCGACGTGCAAAGACTCGTCTATCACGTCTTTGGGGCCGTACAATAAAACCTCGGCAATATCGTCGCGCCGGAGAAGGTACTTCTGCCACGAGCGCGCCACCATCTCATCCCCCTGGACATTGCCGGGCTTTGCAATGTCCAGGGTCCCCAACCCGAATACTCGAATTCCTATGCGCAGTTTAGTTCTCATCATGGCCCCTCGGGCCTGTGAATATCCGGGCTCTTGTCATCAAGCGGAGAAGATAAAGCGTTAATCCACTGCGATTCCGTGATGGTGTGGAATGAATGCAATTCGTTGGGTTCGATAATCAATATTTCTCCACCGCGGGAAGTGAACGTGGTGGTCTCGCCACTGTTCAGGTCTTGGACAACGATTCGTATCTCTCCAGAAATGATAAAGAATAGTTCTCTTATGTGCTTGTGATAGTGGTTGCCTCGCGTTTGGCCTGCGGTGGTCTTCACATAGTTTACCTCTGCCCAGGCATCTTGGGTAATCCCAAGAAAGACTCCCCTGTCATCCGATTTTATGGTGTATGGCAACAGTTTCTGCATCAGAACGATCCAAAGTCCTCAATCGCTGAAATCCTTGCTTGATGTTGTTGAAGGGCACCCCCAATCGAGACCTGGTGAGATCACTGGATAGAGAGGCGTCTGGTTGTAGCAAGAGTCGCTCGCGCTGGTCTCCGGCTTCCACTGCCCGAAGCAGTAGTGCGTTCAATCCGAATTCCAGAGCATAGCATCCGAAAAACTCGTGCCGATTGACGCGTTGAGGGCCTGCTACATGAAAAATCCCTGTCAACCTGTCACAAGCGATCCTTTCTACCATCTCCGCAAGATTATCAGCATAGGTGGGGGTGTTAAAAACATCTGTGAAACAATCCACTATTCGACCCGATTTCAATTCCGTGGACAACCACTGAAGAAGTGGCGACCCTTTGCCGTAAATTCCACCGCTTCGGCAAACCACAGCGTTCGTTAATTCTCCCTGGACGAGCTCTTCTCCCAGCAGCTTGCTCTTGCCGTAGATAGTGGTGGGGAGGGGAGTGTCATTTTCCCTATGCCAACCGTTGACACATTGAAAAACCAAATCCGTGCTCAGGTAGATCATGGTGGCGCCAATCTCGCGGCACGCACTGGCCACATTTTTTGCGCCCAGTGCGTTGGTTTCATAGGCTTCTTTTGGATACATTTCACAGTGCCGAACATTTTTGTTGCCCGCCGCGTGGACAACCATTCTTGGAGAGACATCAGCCAGCGCCCGAAAAACCGCTTCGCGCTCTCGGATGTCCAACCTGATTGATGGAATATTGGCTGCGAGGTCACCCGCTAAAGGGCTCTGGAAATGGGTGAGGAGTAACGAATGATCTCGGGTAAGAAATCTTGCCAAGTTTTGCCCTACGAAGCCACTTGCTCCGATCACAATCCATTCTACTGCGTGCATTTGCACCCTTCCTGGGGTCGTCTGATATTCGCCTTACAATTATTCGCTATCAGACCACTGATCGATCAATTCGTAGGTCCACTTTAAATAAGGAAGTATGTAAGCCTTCTTGTGAGCACGGAGCCTTGAACTTCCTGTTTCCAATAGCCCAAATGCAAGGACTTCAATATTATCGTAGATACTTTTGAACACAACGCCCGAATGAAGTCTTAACACGTACTCCCCTGGGCTTAGCCAGTCACCGGGAACGACTACTTCGGTGACGTAATGGCCTGGCACACGTTTATTAAGGAGATCGATATTCATGTCCGAGTCTTCTGTGCTGATGATTGGGGATCCATCCAAGCTATGAATTGTCGCCTGAACCACTGCGCCGGCAATCGGCTCTCGAACCACATACCGGATGAGGATTCGGAATTCTCGCCTTACATCCAGAAACTCCCCGTCAGAGCGAATTTCGCTGCTTAGGATTTGGAGCGGATTATTGTTCAAATGGAGAGCTTCCCATCGCCTAGCCGCCGAGCCGTTTTTTTCGCACGAACTAGTCCCTGACAATTCAGACATGTATTCTCTGACTACCGAGGGGGATGGACCCGTCGAGCGAAGGACCCCCTTGTCAAGCCAGAGGGCTCTATTGGTCAGGGCGGAGATGGATTCCAGATTGTGGCTCACCAGCAGTATCGTTCTCCCAGATTTCGTCACCTGACTCATTTTGCCAAAGCACTTCTTTTGAAAATCTGCGTCTCCGACTGCCAGTACCTCGTCAAGTATCAGAATTTCCGAGTCAAAATGCGCGGCCACCGCAAAAGCCAAGCGAACGTACATGCCGCTGGAGTAGTGCTTCGCCGGAGTGTCCAGAAATTTTTCCACGCCGGAAAAATCGACTATTTCATCAAATTTCGTCGCAATCTCCGCCTTCCGCATCCCGAGCGTCGCACCGCTAAGGTAGATATTTTCCCGCCCAGTCAGCTCCGGATGAAACCCGGTGCCAACTTCCAGGAGACTGCCCACCCTTCCATAGAGGTCCGCAAATCCGGTTGTGGGTCTGGTGACTCTGCAGAGGATCTTGAGCAAAGTGCTCTTGCCCGCGCCGTTTCGTCCAATAATGCCTAACACCTCACCCTGTTTGACCTCAAGTGAGACATCTTTGAGTGCCCAGAACATCTCGCAGTCGCCGCCAGCCTTGCCCCTGAGTTTCTGAAAGCGGCGAAAGGGGGTTTTGGCAGCCCTGATCAGAGATTCCCTCAATGTGTAATATCGTTCTCTCTGCTGTCCGATGCGGTACTGCTTGCCAATACCTTCAGCTCGAATTGCTATATTATCCATTCAACTAATTAAATCCTTACCAAGAATTTCTGCGGTCAGTCGCTCGTCAGGTAGTTCGGTACTTACCTTGGTCAAATCAAGTCAGCGAAGAATTCCTCGGTTCGCTGGAAATAGAACACGCCCAAGGCAAGAATTACAGCCGCGGACACCGCGCTTACTGCCACCAGAGGCCAAGGATTAGTCTGCGTACCGAGAAGCGCCCAGCGAAAGCCTTCGATCGGCCCAGTCATGGGATTGAGCGCATACAGGAGTCGCCACCTGTCCGGTACCATGCCGGAGGGGTAAACTACAGGGCTCACGAACATCCAGAATTGAGTAAGAAAAGGGACCACGTAACGAAAATCACGGTATTTGACATTTAGGGCTGCCAGCCAGATCCCCCCTCCTAGGGCGGCCGTTACTGCCAGAAGTATGAATATAGGCAACGCCCAGACATTCGTCGAAGGGAATACCCCATAATATGGCATCATCAGCAACATTAGGCTAAACGCGACTGCCATATCCAGAAGACCCGCCATGACGGGAGCGGCAGGCATAATGATGCGGGGGAAGTAAACCTTGGTCACAAGATTGGATGCTCCAATTAAGCTATTGGATGCCTGGTTCATGCTATTTGCGAAAAAACTCCATATGAGAAGCGCCGAATAGGAGAACAAAGGATACGGCAAGCCCTCAGACGGTATCCCAGCCAGCTTGCCGAAAAATATCGTGAAGACAACCATAGTCATCAATGGCTGAAGAATAGCCCATGCCGCTCCAAGGACGGTTTGCTTATAGCGTACGAGAAGATCGCGCCACACTAGGAGATAGCACAGATCGCGATAACGCCACAGCTCTCTGAAATCGATTTCAAGCCAGGCTTTACGTGGCTGTATTCTCAGAAACGGCTTTTCCAATGGGTTTCGGTTGACCTCGCATGTTGTTGTTAAATAGCCCTGGTCACGATTGGGCATTATCTACACAGGCTCCGCCTCCTAAGAAAAGCGACAGCTAGTTAATATGACAGCGCTTTTCAGACCAGCGAGTTTCTAGAATCTATGTAGGAAAACGAACCGCTAAGACACGGGGTAGCAGACCAATTTTCTCGTGTCGATCTTCTCTTCAAACTCAGGAGGCAAAGGCCCCATGAGGACCAGGACTTCGCAATCGCCATCGAACTCAGAAATGGACCGGAGAGGAATCCTGTTAAAGAACGGTCCCTCGCCGTCGAGTGAATGCACATATACCGCTGTCACCTGGATACCTTCATAGACGAGGTAAAGCATGGCCCCTTCCGTGAAAGGGGTCCGCCCGTACACAGCTACCTTACGGGTCTCTTCCTCAGCCAGACTCTTCAGCTTCTCTAACACATCCTTGCGAACTTCGTCATAAAGAGCGCTTTGTCTCTTCAGAAAGTTATAGGCGACAATCGATTTCTGAAGAATGCCTGTGGGTGTGAGGTGATAGCGTAGGTTGCGAGGATTGGCTCCGGAAATCTTTATGTAGCCTTTGACTGCCAGCAGGCGCAAAGCAAAGTTTACGGATGCAACGCTGCGCCCTGTTCTCTGCGATATGTGCCTCTGGGTGACATGCCCTTCATTCACGTGAACGGCGTCGAGCACTTGATATTCGAGGATAGGGTCTTCCATGCTCCGTGTTCGTTGTTTATTGCTCGTTGTTCAAATATCGAACAAAACTCTTTGACTGTCAAGCGTTTTTTGGCAGATTCACTTCAGGTCTTCAGTCATGCGAGGCATTTCACTGCGCTTGTCATTGCGCGGAGTGAATCGACGAAGCAATGAGAACGTCTACCCCGTGAGACTGAATGGACACGTTTCGCCGGCACCCATGACGTTTCGTGGCATTAGCACAAATTCCGCCTTCCTATCCTGTCAGACTTTGAATGGAAGGGGATTTCAGTCACGGACTATGCCACGGGTCTGGAGAGTCGGCAACAACGGCCACGCTGCTCATCATCTTGACATCCCGGCATCTCGGATGCTATTTTCAAGGATGTATGGCGGTGTAGCTCAGCAGGTTAGAGCATGCGGCTCATATCCGCAGTGTCCGGGGTTCAAGTCCCTGCACCGCCACCAGTTGACCCGGTCATGCTATTAAGACCGACCCCTTAAGGAATTGTCTGGGAAGTCTCTCTAAATTCCGAAAAGGTAGTGTTTTAGCGGAATCACACCGGAATTTCGCTGGCACTTTGATATCCGTGCCAAGGCGACGCGCGCTGCTGCAAATCAGTCTACGCCGACCTATTTCAATGCGTAAATTCTGGACTGCACACAATGTTAGCTATCCGGTTCGC
>JBKQMK010000041.1:0-2683 GCA_052146735.1 Desulfomonilaceae bacterium
TTCTGAGGGGCATGTCTGTGGTGGGTAAGGCGCGCGACAATTTCGGGGCGCTTCTAGCTTTCGGTTGTACCGCGGTGCTCTTTTGGCATGTGGTGATAAACGTCGGGATGGTTATGGGAATGTTGCCCGTGGTTGGGGTGCCTTTGAGCTTTCTGAGTTACGGCGGCTCTTCGCTCCTTGTGTCGTTCTTATCTGTTGCTATATTGATTAACGTGAGCATGCGGCGTTTTTCCTATTGAGGACCGCGACGACTCTTATCCCCACAATGTGTAGCCAATCGGATTTGTCTTGAGAGATTCCTGGAAGCGGTGCGCGGGGGAAACCGCTTTTGCTTGAAGATGTCGAGACTGTCTCAAAACCGGAAAATTGGGTCTGAAATTATGCGCTTGTCGTAGGGGAGGTTCGCGAACCGCCCCTACGACAAGCATCTATCCGGAGGCGATTTTGGGACAGTTTCTGTCCCCCTGCGGCCACCTCGCTCACACCTACGGAAACACTCTTTCCCGATAGCTCAGTTTGTCGACGCACCTTCTTGAGCATCCGCTACTTTCAGCATGCTCTCGACCATTTCCCTTATGTGTTGGCCGACATTTTTCACGGAATCCAAGATGTCCAGGTAAAGCGACGACGCTTTAGGGGTACAAATTCCTTCAACTAATCGGTCTTCGTGAGCCAAAGCGAAATCCACAGTCATCTGGCCCAATCTTTTCTCCTCGGCAAGCAGATGATCTGCAAGGGAGCGGTTGCGTGTTATCAGGAGGTCGCCAAAGTTCTCCAGAATCTTCTTCAGAAGCTCAAACAGTTCGGCCAGTTCGGCAAGGGCCTTGTCGCTGAACAGGATTCCGTCTCGAGCCTTGATCTTGGCAACAGTTGTCATGCTCTCCAAGAGGTCTCCCGCTCGCTCCAAACGGCCGGGAAAGAGTATTACAGTCTTGAGGATATCTCCGGTAGTGGCAGGCGAACATACCAGGTCGCCCGTCAGTCCTTTCTCCTCCTGATGGATCTCTTGGCCGAGAAGTTCACATCTTTGCAATTTAGCCACATCGGCAATAATCAGAGACTTGTGGATCAAGTCTGTCATTTCACTAAGCTTATTGACCATTACCAGCAAACCTTCTTCCAAACACGTCACTTCGGCAGGAGGCGACTCGTAAATTTCAGCGAGCCGGGATGCCTCGGCGTTCAGCTTCGGGCTGATTATCCGGAAGGGGTTGAAGAAAACCTGTTTCTCCTTCATCTGGAACGACCTCCTTTTGCTTGCATCTTAGACCGTCGAAGTGGGCAAACAGTTTTGCCCCACGTTGACCATCCCCGCCGGATAGACAACATTACACTTTTTCGGGGTCTCAGGGATTTGATTTCGATTCTTGGGCCTAAAGATAGTATCCTCCCGTTACTTAGATAGTATTGAAGATAAAAAAGTCAAGCATATTCGTCACCGTCATCGACTTGGAAGACCATAGAAAGTCATTTCCACCGATTAATCTTGAATTCCAGACCGACTTCTTTTATCCTTCGTTGCAGTACACATCTGGTTAGAACGGCGGCATAAACTCCTCAAAGGACCGACAGGGCCGCTCATAATACTTTCTGTATCCAACTACTTCGAGCCAAAAACGTAGGCCAGCCGTATTCCTGGAGCCAGTCAGCGGAGGAAAGAGTGGATATTATTCCTCAGATCATAGTTAGCGGCTTGGCCGCAGGTGGGGTTTATGGGCTGATCGCTCTGGGATTCGTCCTGATTTACAAGGCCACGAGCATCCTCAACCTTGCCACCGGGGAATTCATGACGTTGGGGGCTTTTATCTGCTTCAGTGTCATGACTCAAGTTTCCGCACCGTTTTCTGTGGCCTTTATCGTAACTCTTGCCTTCGCAAGCTTGTTGGGAATCATTGTTGAGAGAGTGGTGCTGCGGCCTCTTATCGGTGAGCCCATCATTGCGGTCATCATGGTGACCATCGGCCTTGCGAGTATTCTCAAAGGGCTGACCCACATGATATGGTCGCCGCAATACCGGTCCTTTCCGCAAATCTTTCCTCCTCAGCCTCTTGATCTCGGATTTGCCATTGTACCCTCGGGTTTGATGTGGGGATTCATTTTCGCCGTCCTATGCACCGCAATCTTCACCGTGGTATTCCGATACACTCGCACCGGCTTGGCCATGAGAGCTACGGCAGGTAATCAGCAGGCGGCCTTATCCATGGGGATCAGCGTCAAGCGAGTCTTTGCCCTTTCCTGGAGCTTCGCTGCCATCACCGCGGCCATAGGCGGCATCATAATCGGAAACATCAGCGGTATCAGCATCCATCTCGGCCACATCGGCCTCAAAGTGCTTGCCGTTATCATTCTTGGAGGACTGGACAGCATAATAGGGGCTATCGTTGGAGGATTTGTCATCGGCATACTTGAGAACTTTGCCGGGGTCTATCTGGACTCCCTTGTGGGAGGAGGCATTAAGGAGGTAGTCCCCTTTGTGGTCCTGGTCATAATTCTTATGATTCGACCTTACGGCATGTTCGGTCGGGCTATCATAGAAAGGGTCTGACCGGCTCTCAAGCGAATAAAGGCAAATCATGCGTTGCGGGGACCTTAAAGAATCCTATCTAGATGACGAGAAAATCTTCCAGAGCGTTTTCGTGAAGCTCTGGTTGGTTTTACTTTTCGCGGTCCTCATATTTTTCCC
>JBKQMK010000042.1:0-6049 GCA_052146735.1 Desulfomonilaceae bacterium
TGGCCTATCAGCTTCAGCCCGTCGGTCGGGCAAACCTCCGCGCACTTGCCACACAGATCGCACCTGTCCCTATGAATTCGGCCCGGAAATTCCAGATCCACAGCCCCTACCGGGCATGCTTGCTCGCATGCTCCGCATTCGACACATTGGGCTTTGGTGAAGGCGATTTCCGGGCCAGGCTTCTGAGCCTCGGGATTGTGACAGAAGATGCAACTGAGGGGACATCCCTTGAAAAAGACAACACTGCGTATTCCGGGCCCGTCCTCGAAGCTGTACCTCTTGATGTCAATCACCAGTGGCAGTTCCGTCACGGTCACTCCTGAGAAATAACTCACAAGGAAGAATCGCTCAGTCGAGTCCCAACCTCTCCTTGAGGTCCCTGGCCATGAAGCCGAACTTTAAGAGATAGTTCAGATTGCCGTAGACCTGGACGTCATTGGCCAACACTGAATCGATTATGTCTTGTCCACCGGAAAAGATTGACTTCCAGAGAGCATGGACATCCTTGAAAACCACCATGACATCCCATTTGTCCGGTGCGCTTGTCTTTACCCTCATCTTGCCGTCTTCGAAGATCGCGGCGGCTTGGACGTCATTGTTTTCGGTCGCAAATGCGTAAACAGCGTTGAATCCGTCTATGTTCGCGTGATATCCCTTCAAGCCGAGAAGTGCTGCCGGAAAGGCATCAGAAGTTTCGAAGGCCAGCTTCATCGCGGTAAGAAGACTTTCCAATGTACAATCGGCAATCGTGCCGCTCCAACTCCCTATGAGTTCGTCCAATCCCTTTTGGCCTAGAGTCATAACATCCCTCCTGCTTCAGGAATGCACAGTGGTTTCCGGGTAGTGTCCCCTCAACATTCACCAGTTGTTTCTTGGTAGGGGACGTCAGAAGACCGCCGGCTTCCAAGGTTGCGCGTTTCCGCTGGAAAGAAGATACTCGGTGCGCTCCACGATCTCCTTCTGCATCTGGGGATTGAGATCCTTGAAGTAGGCAGTGTACCCCGAAACCCTGACTAGAAGGTCACTATATTTCTCGGGATCCTGCATGGCCTTCTCAAGATCCTCCCGAGACATTACGTTGAACTGGATTTCGAAGCCTCCTTCACCATTTTCCCCATGCTTGCTGAAAAAACCTTTGACTGTATCCGCAAAATGGTCTCGCATTGACTCGAAATGCGGTTCAGGAGTATACTTTATATTCAAAGCCACGCCGCTTGATAGCGCTTCCGCAGGCAACATTGCCACGGAATTAAGCGCCTTGGTCAGATTACGCGTCGCCCCTGAAACCGGCGTTATTCCGCTTGCATAGTTCTCTTGTGGTAGCCGGCCGTTGGGGAGGCTCCGGGTGAGCCTGCCGAAGCCCGCATGGATAGTCATAGTCCAGTAACCAACGCGATAATGGCCGCCTCTATAATTCAGTCTTTTGCAGAACGCTTCATCCAGCATTGTGACCACGGCGACAGCGATGGCGTCCGCGGCCTGCTCTTCATTGCCGTACTTTGGCGTTTTCCCCTGATTCGCCAATAACAAACGCAGCGGTTCGTAGCCGACGAAGTCCTTTTGGAGGGCATCGAGAAGCTGGGAAAAGCTGATAGACTTCTTGTTGAATACCCACTCCTGTATGGCGCTGAGCGAGTCCACCGCGTCGGCCAGGCCGATGATCGCGGCTCCCGAGGAGTTGATGGTTGCACCACCCTGGACGAGATCCACGCCCTTGTCCATGGGACCTTCGAAAAAGGTCGACAAGATGGGGGTTGGATAGAAATCCTGATGTGTCTTTCCAAACTTATCGTTCAGGATAGTCGCCCGGTCGATGAGCCAGCGCGCCTGCTCTTCAAACGCTCTCCTGAAGTCTCCGAAGGACGTAAAAGTGGTGGGATCACCGGTTTTGGGGCTGATTTCCTTGTCGCGGGTATACCTGTGCTTGCCGTTAAACAGTGCCAGTTCAAGCGCTGAAACAATATTGACAAGTATCGCGGCAGGGTGGCCATAGGTTCTTCCGTTGCTTACCGGCTCCACGCAACCGACGATCCCGTAGTCTCTGGCCTGCTCCTCTGAGTTACCTTTGGAGACCAGAGCCGCGATCACGGCCTTGTCATTGTGTATGGCAGGGGTGCAGCGCGTATTGATATTGACCTCACTGATCCTCTTTAGGTACTCGTCAGAGTTCTTTTCCGGATGATACCTAGCATTGAGGTTGGGGTCTCTCAGCAGCATCAATTCAGTGGCTTTAAGTATGAGGTAGGTGAAATCGTTGACAGCGTCCTCACAGTTGACGTCCACTCCGCCTACGGTTACGGCTTGATTTGAACCGGTTCCACCGGCTAGTTGCTCACCTGTTTCAGTCATGGTAGGGACGTGATCCCCGATCTTGAGCCATAGATAGCAAATGAGTTCGACAGCTTTTTCAGGGGTCAAGAGGCCGTGTTCGACGTCTTCTCTATAAAAAGGGTAAAGAAGTTGATCGAGACGCCCCAAACTCAATCCTACGTTAGGGTTTTCAAGATGAATGGCAGTCCAACAGATCCAGACTGTCGTCAGAGCCTCGCGAAGATTGTCGGCCCCTGCTTCCGGGACTTTGCTGTAAGTTGTGGCGATCTCCTTGAGCCTCACCTTTTCCCGTGGATCGGTCGACAGTCCTGCAAGCCGTCGAGCTTCCTGTGCCAGCTTCTTGGAGTAATAAATGATTCCGCTCAGCACTTCTATGACAGCGGAGTAAAACTCGACCTTGGATGGATCATTGGTCCCGCTCTTCTTACGATCAGCTTCTTCGATCATGCTGCGGAGTCCCGAATTAACCGCTTTGGAAAAATCGGGTATGGCGTGAGAAATGCATAGTGGTTTGCTGGTGAGAAAGAAGACCCAGTTCTGAAAAAGCTTGATCTCATCGGGATGATCTGCGGCAATCGGCCCCTCGAACTGCCCTGGGTAGTCGCGGTACCTGGTAATCTCCAACACGTTTTTCTTCATCCAGTGCGGAAATATCTTCAGGTTAAGCTCATCGGCTTCTTCTGGTGTAATGTAGAATGGATTCGGGTTTCGCCTGCGCATGCTCTTCAGTTCCGGCCACACGAATAGCCCAATCAATTCCGGATATAGGGGTACTCCCTTGAACCTGCTGGTAGTGGAACCGGCAAAAGGCGATGTGTCCTTCAGTGAGAACTCATACATATTCTTGTCATACGCATGGGTGTGCCGGACCACCGGCGCTCGATTCTCCAGAACATGACGGTATGCCCTGGCTTTGTCGAGAATTGAGATCCTGTCCTTGGCAAGCAGACCGTTCTGCACGTGAAAGTCAGTGATCAAACGGGGACGTTCGACACAGATCTCGGGCACCGCACTAAAGTATGCTTTCCTGAGATTCTTGAGGTCCTCGTACTGATCGAGGGTTATGTGACTGAGTGAGATGTCGGCGAGCATCACATTTGTCATGGCGTTTACCCCCTTATGGATGTTTTCGTGCGTTTGCCTCCGGCTGGAAACGAAGTCATTCGAGGCACCCCCTGTCTTGACCAAAGCGAGCGCCGGTCCGGATGCAGCTCCCAGCCCTTGCGAGCAAACCTGTCCTCTCCGAGCATCCCGTTTGACCGCGAACGGGTAAATCTCCTAACGGACAAACAACAACCACCCCCTCCCTGTTTGCCGATAATTTTCGCGCCTATCCTGCCTGGATGCTTGAGAGGCTAGTTTTTTGAGTTATGCTCCAAATGCCGATGACTTAACGAATTTTACAACAAGTGATTCCCGTTTATCTCGACGGTCCCCCCAGGCGGGTCCTTACGACTTCTTGCAGTCTTCACAATTTCCCCCTCCTGTACCATACTAGGCAGTCGGAAACGTGCTGTCAAACAAAAAAAGGGCAATTTCAGAAAGCCCTCCAGTTGTTTCCTGGAGCGCATGGTGGCGTTTCTCCCAAGCGGTAGGAAGCCATAATATCTGTCAGGGCCCGGCGAGACGGACTACGAATACTTTATGCTGAAGGTCTGATAGCAGTGGGCCTTCGAGCGAGTACTACTGGTTCTCAGCAGTTGGCCCATATCGGGCAGATCACCTGACTGCGAAGTCACTTTCTTGTCCTCTTCCGATCCCTGATGCGGTCCCGAATTTCATCCAATCTCTTGTCCGCCGAATTTTGTGCAGCGGTCTCGGACGTTCCTTCGGCCCGCTCCGATTGAGGTCCTCCGCTGTGCCTTTTCAAGAAAAACAGGAATATAAGAGAGGCCCCGGCGACGTAAAGAAGGAATCCACCTGAACCGGCACCGAATGCATCCGGGAAGATGATCCCGAGGACGACCAGGACGGCAAGCGAGAGGCCGGTCAACAACAGAATCAAAAGGATCGGTCTAAGAAAGCCCATGAGAAAAAGATTTTCCTTGTCCTCGTTGCGGCCCCAGTCTTGAAGCAGTAGCAGTAACAGTTTCTCCTCTGAGTCGTAATATGGCAATCTTTATATACTCCTCCCACCAGGCCACGCCCCTCACCGCAACCCTTCAGCCCTCGCGCCTAAGCCGGATCAGGGTAGCGCCCCATCCCCCGGCTTCCAGCGGGGCCTCGGAAAAACTTTCCACCATCGGGTGTTGAGCCAGGATCTTCCGGACCCGATCACGGAGTATCCCCTTGCCCTTTCCGTGGATGATTCTCAAGTCATATATTCTTTCTTTGAGACATTCGGCCACATAATCCTCCAACAGGTTCGCAATTTCTTTGGGAGAGAAGGTGTGAAGGTCCAGTACACCATCTATGGGGAGCAATATTGGCTCCTGACCCTCCGAGGTGTTCATCAAGAAACCGTTTTCATCATTGTTCGGATCTTTCGGTTTCGGGTTTTTCATGTCCGTCTCTTCCGTGACGGTGTTATACTTCGATTCAATCAATGAACGCGAACTGTAAGGTAACCGATCGGAAAGATAATGGCCAGAATACTCATCGGCATCATGGGCGACGCCGGAGGACACATTAGTCAAGCCCTTGCAGTTGCCAATGAAATGCCCCACCATGAATTCCTGTTTATCGGCGGAGGACGTGTCCTAGATCTTCGCCGCATGGGATACGCTGTGGAAGAAGTCCCGGTGCCGTCAACATACTATGTTAACAATCGGGTGGATGTCGCCGGAACGGTCCGGAATGCTGTGAAGGTCCTTTTTGACAGGAGGCGTACTGTCGAAAGAATCGTTCAGATTGCCAAACATTTCGACCCTGCTCTGGTTCTAACCGCCTACGAATACTTCGCACCTCTGGCTGCTCGCAAGCTCGGCATCCCGTCGGTGAGCATCGACAATCATCATTTTCTCAACAAGTGTGTTTATCAGGTTCCCAAGGGACAAACCGTGGGGCGTTGGATGTACGCTGCACCTCTTCGGTGGATGTTTAGCAATGCAGACTATTTTTTTGTAAGCGCTTTTTACAAGCTTCCGCCGATTGATCCCCGGGAGACCGAAGTTTTCCCACCGGTTCTAAGAAGGGCCGTGCTCGAAGTCGTGCCCGCGGACGGCGATCATGTCCTCGTGTACCAGACTTCCCCCACCTTTCAGCGCCTGGTAGCGGCCCTCGAACAGATGCCCCGCAAGATCATAGTGTACGGCCTGGGTGCACGGCCTTCTTCCAAGAACATAGAGTACAAACCGCCGTCAACGATAGGGTTCCTGAACGACCTGGCCACATGCCGGTATCTGATAACCAATGGTGGACACAATGCCATTTCCGAAGCCCTTTACTTCGGCAAGCCGGTATTCTCATTTCCCATTCACTTTGCATACGAACAATTTTTCAATGCCTTCATGGTGGCATCGCTCGGATACGGAAGCTATTCCCTTGTCACTAACCCGGATGCGGCTGTTTTCAGGGGATTCGAAACACGTCTGAAAGAGTTTCGAGCTCGCATAGCCCAGGGAGAATTCTATGGGAACGTGAAGCTTGCGGCCAGACTGGAAGAGTTACAGAATTTCGCAGCCGGTTTTTCGCCAGGCCGTGTCGGCGAGTCCGAGGGGCGGTCGGGTCGAGCAATTCGGTCGTGAATCTAATTGAAACCGATCGGGGTGGTTTTTAT
>JBKQMK010000043.1:0-18440 GCA_052146735.1 Desulfomonilaceae bacterium
TTGGCGAACTCGTAACTCCCTAACCAGCACCCATGATTACTCGCCCCAACAATCCATTTCTTTCCTTTCAGTTTGCCTTGAATTATGGGCATCACCGTTTGAGCAGGAATTATCCGCAGGGGGAGCCTCAGAATTTTGCCGAATAGCGACTTGTCAGAAATACCGGATAAATTCATTGATGTTAAGAACCTCGATAAAAATTTTTGTTTGAGAGTGTTGCGGAATCGCGAGAACTGACGCAAAAGATTTCGACAAGATAAATCAAAACGGATCGAACCAATCAGGCGAAAAAAGATTATCGCTCAGCTAGTGCGCGGATCGGTCTTTCGAAACAAGTTTATGCTGGCCCGCATGAGGCCCGCTCTAAGTGAAGGAGCAACGCAGACGGCCGCGAGGAAGCACAATCCTCCCACGATCGCAAGGTAAAGGGCTAGCCAGAAAGCCGGCAGGCCTTGAGGCATTATCATTCTGCACGCCAGGGCAGTGATCAGGGTGGCCATGCTGGGCAACCCAACATCGTGGATGTACCAATCCCACTTTTCTTGCGTGAGAATCCGGCGGTGCATAATTTGAATGGCTATTAGCAGATAGCCAGAGTTGAGAATGACCCACACGTATGCGGCACCAATTCCCCCCCATAAATGCGTAAAAAGCACCATGAGGGGAATAAGTATGATCAAAGAAATCAGAAACTGGTAAAAAGTCAGGGAAGTCCAACCATAAGCTAGCTGAGTATAATATGGAATATGTATAAAGCCGTTGAGACACGTGCCGATTGCAAGAGCGCTCAATAGAGGGCCGGTGTTGTGCACGATAGCGGGATCGCCCGACCACACGACGAGCACAGCGTCTCCGAACAAGATCAGGATGAGCGAGGCCGGCACGAGAAGCGCGATCTGCATTTGGCAGCTCTTGTGGTACAGCTTACGTAATTCCTGTTCATTTTTTTCGGCTACAAGACGAGTAAGCGTTGGATACACCGCAGAGTCGATGGGTTCCATAATCCGGACGAGAGTGGCGGTCACCGTCCAGGCCAGCATATAGTAGCCGAATAGTTCGAGGGAAAGCATTTTGCTCAGAATGATCTTGTCTGTCTGGGTAAGCAACAGGACCACGACGCTAATTCCCGTCATTCCAGCAGAGAATCGCCACACCTGCCTCAAGGGAGCCCACGCAAAGGATACTCCCGTACCCCGCCCTGGCATTGACCGCCACAATGCCCCGGCCAGACAAAAGGTCTCGACTGCGCTGATTACGATCTGATATGAAAAATATGCGTGAATCGTTGGAGATATCAGCCAAAGCACCATAACAGCGCCTAAACCACGCAGCGTGGCGCAGGCGCTTTGGATGAGATTCAGCAGCGGCTGACAATCTAGCCCGCGAAGCCCACCGGAATAGAATGACACCGGCCAGCGCAGAACAACAACTCCGCCCGTGATCATGAACGCCTGTTTCACGACCGCAGGCTCGAGGCGGTCGGGCTTTACCCAATGTTCGGCGATGGGGCCGGCAAGTAAAATTACCGCAAGCCCCAGAAGGAGCGCTACAGACCAGTAGATCACTTCAAGTGTGCGAGCCAAACCGCGTGTTTCACGGCCAGTAGGGTCAAGAGCTGATAACCGCGCCATCTCACGAGTCATGGTGGCGCCCAATCCCATATCTAAGATGCTGAACAAGGCTAGGAGTGACGCAAACAGTCCTATCAACGCGTACGATTCAATCCCCATGAATTTGATATAAAAAGGGATGAAAATGAGGCCCATAATGGCAGTCCAGAAAGATCCTGCGTAATTGGCGGCGATATTTTTGCGGATTTGAGACACTATTGCTATTCCCACCCAGTGGATACCATATTAAGGTCGACTTTTCAGTAAATTGTCAGAATAAGTTGAAGTGCTTTCCCTTTCAAATCGATTTGATTAGAAGACCCTGTCCTGTGGGAAGCGATGCAATCTGCAAACCCTTAGTTCTTGCAGCACCGTCCATGGCTGATTTTTGTTGTCCATAGACGGGCTGGGCATAGTCATCGAGCAAGATGAATGCCCCAGGGACTAACCTGGGCCAGAAATAATTGAAGGCTGCAACCTCGGGGGGCGAACAGTTCATATCGAGATGCAGGTAAGCAACTCGCTCCGTCTCTACGGAGTCGAGCGTCTCCGGAACGGGGCCTTGGATTATGCGCAAATTCTTCCACTGAGAGAAATTTTCTCGTACGGTACTTATATTATCTATATAGAAACCGCTTCGCAGATCTTGCATGTTCCGATCTAATGCACCAGACTTGATCTCTTCATTGGAGACATAACGTGCATCTAATCCTGAAAAGGTGTCCAGAAGATAGAAGATCTTGTCAAGCGAGTCCCAGTTCAAATACTCCATAATGGCGGAACTTAGAAAACCGCGGTTAACGCCACACTCGACAAAATCTCCATTAAGTTTGCTGGCTGAATGGGCAGCCCACAATCCAATGTGAACCCGCCAGCGCCAGTGATAATCTTGACCAGCGGCCAAAACCCCCCTTTCGTAGGCTCTGCGAAATGAAGGATCAGACATGAATTCATGCGCGTGAATACTGTATAGACCGCCCTCATAATAGGCACCTTTTGACATTTTGGAAACCGTGTATCCAGTCGCTTCAATGAGTTTCTTAAGCAGTGCACGAACGAGCATATTAGGTCTCCTTTCGACAGCGAGATGTCCCCACACCAGCTTTACAGCTGATAACCTTGTCGAAAATTTGGGAAAGTTTCGCGGCCATCCGAGACCTCGTTGCCCCAGAGACTCTTGCTCTAACTTCATTGTCAAATGTCATGGTGATCTACTTGTTGATAGCGGAATTTGTTCTGAGACATGGCAATGATTTCTTTCATGTAGTTGGAATTCATTATATAAATCTCGCCGTCACCCCCCAACAGGTACAATCCGACTGAAGGCGATAGAACGGTCAAACCGCTGCCTGCAAGGTACCTTTCCTGTTTGGCCGGATTGATGTCTATTGCGAACTCGATGTCGAGCCCTGCTCGCTTCATGTATAGCGCGAACATCATACCTTTTGCACCGGCCCCCCAGATTATTCGCCGTTCTCCAGTGGCTGCAGATGCAACTAAAGATTCGAGCGGTGCGAGAAAATCGCTGGGGAACATTACCGAGGCCGAGAAGCGCGGGGTCTTTAATGAGGCGATATCGGCTACAACGTAAATATATTGACCGCCAAAGAGGTGTCCCGCCTCGTGCACTTTGTTGAAAATGCTATGAAGGTCTTCAAGCCTGAAGTAATTAACGTGTTCATAAAACACATCGAAACAAGCACGGTTACGGCAGATCCAGTCGAAACAAGGAACCTCAATATAAATCAAGCCCGTTTCGTGGGTTCCTTGAGCAATTTCGTCCAGAAACCCCATTGGGTCCGAAATGTGCTCAAGCACATGACGCAACACCACACAATCGCTTTTTACTTTTAAATCTGATCTGAAATGGGCCTTGACAATATCCGTACTGTCTCCCTCATAAGCAGGATCAATGCCTGTGGCGTGATAACCTCGTCTTCTAAGTCGTTCAAGAAAATGTCCTTTGCCGCAGCCAATCTCCAAAATGGTTTTCCCGCTACAATGTCGGTCAATGATTCCTATTACCTCTTGGAGGTGCTCCTGAAAAACGAGTGAACAAGACTGTTCATTTTGGTATTGGTGATCATAATCCAAAAGGCTGGAGTCGAAAGCTACGTTACTAACGAGCCCCGTTCCCATATCCTGCGCCAGCACTACGTCACCTGTCGGGCAATGAAGAGCAGCAAGCTCGCTGCCAAACATCTTGTTCTGAAAAACCGGTATGTTTTCTGCCCGGAATATCTCGCGTGTGCTCATGAACTCCGCCTCAAAGAATCCAATAAGACCCGGTCTCCCCAAAAAGCCATTGGCTCGTAATCGGGATATGGGTAATTACCGAGGTTTAACTCGATTCTCCAGCCATTTTCCTCCAACCAACCTTCTACCAGTTTACGTATCGACACCGGTTGTCCCGAGCAGACATTCACTACGCCTGCATTGCAACAATCCAATGCAAGCCCGACTATGTGCCTCGCAACTGCTCTGACCGGCAGATAGTCCCGCAACTGCTCACCTCCTGACATGTTAAAGATACGATCACCGCGCCTGACAGCCTGCCTGAGCTGAGGATATAGCGCTGTGTCGGATTGCCCCTCGCCGTACATGTAAAAGAGCCTGGTCCACGTGAAGTTGAACCCATGAGCGGCCTGCAAGAATTCAAGCTGCCGCCGCAGAGCATCTTTGGCGTGGCCGTAAGGATTGTTGGGCATTGTCGGTAGATCTTCCGACAGTGGCCCGGATTGCATGCCGTATTCAAAGCAGGTGCCGGTGACTAGCATTGAGTCAAGTCCTGCTTTCACCATAGCCTTCAGGAAGCGGTATTGACGAGTCAATTCGATTTCAAAGTGATGCAAGGAGCTGTAATTTGGCAGGCCATCCCAAGCGAGATGGATCAGCCCATCAGGTCGCCCCAAAAGGTCAAAACAGTTTTCTTTGGCAAGGCTCAGATCCATAGCCACAATGGTCAGCTGAGCGTCGAGATCTGTCAAACGAGCGGTGTCACGTGTTACAGCCACAATTTCGACCTCACGTTCGGCAAGCTCGACCAAAACGTGCCGGCCGATGAACCCACTTGCACCAGTGACAGCAATCTTCATTACGCGATCACCTTCATTATAATGAGTTTCGATAGGCCGTCACCAAGTGTTCGCCCGCACCCGCCAAGGGGTCAGGGGAATATGCCCGCAAAGTCTTGACCAAGGCAGGGTTGAGAGGCATCCTTTTCAGACATTTGGGAGATTACCAGAGGCCACTGAACCGAAACGATTTTGTCTTCTGGATGGATACCTCCCTCAAACGTGCTCGCGTAAGGGGCTGTCACTAGATAGAGAATCTCGCAGTCGCGAGTAAGAGCCTGAAAGCCATGGGCGAAGCCCTCCGGGATGAGAAGACTCCGATTGTTTCCTGCGGAGAGCACTTCTCCGTGCCAGCGCAGAAAGGTTTGTGAATCCTGGCGAATGTCGACGGCGACGTCAAAGATCTCGCCTCTTAGGCAAGAGACTATCTTCGTCTCGGCGTAAGGCGGATACTGGAAGTGCATGCCTCGCACGGTGCCATCTCTTCGTGTCAATGATCGATTGATTTGAACGATCGGTTTACGCAGACCGGCCTCGCACAATTCTTCCATACAAAAGAGACGCTCGAAGAAGCCACGCTCATCTTTCAGAGGCTTGCGCCGAATGACCGTGAGTCCTGCCAACCGCGTGGATATGAAGTCAAAACGACCAGGCATCATGAGAGTCCGGCTTCGTACTTCGAAATCTGCCCAATCGTGTATGAACGCATATCCTCACCGCTATGCCAAGCCTTATACCAGCAAACTGTTTCTTCTAGTGCCCGATCGAGGGACCAACGAGGCCGCCAGCCGAGACGGGTGATTGCCTTGGTGCTGTCGAGATGAAGGAGCCCTGCTTCGTGGGGTAGGTTCGGCTGCTCCAGCGTCGTGACCGATCCACCGCTCCACATGCGGGCAATCCGTTGGGCTATTGCGCCTACCGTGGCGTCATCGGCCCCGTCAGGACCAAAGTTCCATGCTCCTGAGAAAGCCTGGGCACCTTGGAGAAGCAATCGCTGGGCGAGCATCAAGTAGCCCGAAAGAGGTTCAAGGACGTGTTGCCAAGGTCGTACCGCTAGAGGATAACGCAACCGAACTGACTCTCTGGAGACAAATGCTCGAATGCAGTCCGGTATGAGTCTGTCTCTGGCCCAATCTCCTCCACCAATCACGTTTCCTGCTCTAACAGTTGTAACAACAGGCACTGATTCCGGTCCGTTGTGAATGGCAAAGAAGCTGCGACGATAGGCAGCCGTAACTAATTCGGCACATGCTTTACTGCTGGAATAGGGGTCAGATCCTCCTAGTGGCTCGTTTTCAGTATATGGCCCAGTCTGTTCCCGATTTTCGTAACACTTGTCACTCGTGACTACAACGACAGCTTTGACGAATTGGCATCGACGGGCCGCCTCGAGGACATGAATCGTACCCATAACGTTCGTCTGATAGGTTTCTACCGGATCCTCGTATGATTGCCGCACGAGAGCCTGCGCCGCCATGTGGACTACGACTTCAGGGAGATGTTCCTCGAATACCGTCAGCACGTGAGGGAGATCCCGGACATCTCCGGTGATGGAAATTATACCGGATTCTACTCTGGCGACACTAAAGAGGTTGGGCTCTGTGGGAGGCTCCGAGGAATAACCTACAACATGCGCACCCAGTTTCTGTAACCACAGCGAGAGCCACGCACCTTTGAAGCCGGAGTGGCCAGTTATGAGAACCTTTTTGCCTTGCCAAAAGAAGGGGTTCACTTCCAGATCTTCCACGGGGCGTTACCAGATTCCCACAATGCCTCGAGTTTCTGGTGATCTCTCAGAGTGTCCATACACTGCCAGAAGCCGCTGTGAAGGAAGGCGGCCATGTTACCGTCAGCGGCCAATCGTTCCATAGGAGCCCTTTCCCAGGCCGTATCGTCACCTTCAATGTAATCCATAACTCTCGGGCTCAGCACCATGAAACCTCCATTAACCCTGCCGCCGTCTCCCTCAGGTTTTTCCTGAAAACCGACAATGCGTTTCTGGTCTAGATTGAGTGCACCGAACCGTCCAGGTGGCAAGACAGCGGTCACTGTAGCCAAAGTATTCTGGGATCTGTGAAACGCCAGGAGTTCTGGAATGTTAATATCTGCGAGTCCGTCACCGTAAGTAAAACAGAAGTTTTCGTCATCCAAGTATGCCTCGACTCGCTTCAAGCGTCCACCGGTTTCAGTTTTCTCTCCGGTGTCTATTAACGTGACTCGCCACGGCTCAGCATTTTTTTGAAGAACTTCCATGCAATTCTTTTCCATGTCAAAAGTTACATCGGACATATGAAGGAAGTAATGGGCAAAATATTCTTTGATCATATAACCCTTGTAGCCGCAGCAGATTAGGAAGTCATTAAGCCCATGCGCTGAATAAATCTTCATGATATGCCACAGGATAGGCCGCCCACCTATTTCCACCATCGGCTTGGGGCGAACAACGGTCTCTTCGGTCAGCCGACTACCCAAACCACCGGCGAGAATTACTACCTTCATGGTAGTGCTCCCACCCCATGGACTTTAATGATAACACTCTTTTCGTAAGGCCGTGACAAGCCCACCGTACTCATTACTAACCCGCCCGCTTGATCTGATGCTGGTGGGTTATGAGGCTGAATGAATCCCCATTGTCATCACTCAAGGCGAGATGCCGAGCTTCAACCTCGTTTAGAAAGTGGTGCCATGTCTCGCACAGGCAATGCTGATATGAATCACTATCATGGCGGGGCACTGTCCAACGGACAGCCACTCCATCGTTTCGGAAACGCTTGATTTCAGTTGTACGGTTGGAATCGGGATGCGCCTTCCGTCGGGCGATCCACCGATCTGCCGGCCGATCGTGACAAATGAGTTCCACTGAGTCGAACCTGAGGTCCCGAACCCCGGAATCCAACAATGACAGCAGCTCTTCCGTGGATTCCGATCGCGCTATCCGTAGACTCATGTACGATCGAAAACTATCGAGGAATCGGAGAACTACTTGATGCTTCCGCCTCAGAATGGGGCTGTTTATCGAGGGTTTGGGGCAGTCTCTCCACACCGTTGGGATGGGTCGCTGGCACCTCGGTGTCCATATAGTGACTATCCAGAATTTCTACTGCCTGTCTCAAATGGTCCGGGTGAAGATGCGCATAGCGCATGGTCATATGAATATCCTGGTGCCCCAGGAGTTGTTGCACCGTGGGAATATCCACCCCCGCCATAACAAGGAGGCTGGCAAAAGTATGCCTCAGGTCATGGAACCGAGCGTGAGGAATTCCGGCTCTCTTCAGGGCCCTCGTGAACTGGTGGGGCAGATCGAAGCCAAGCTTTCCGCTGGTCAATGAAAAAACGTAGGGACTGCCGGGGACTCCCCGCCAGCTTTTCAAGACGGATATCAGAAACTGATTCATCGGAATGGTCCGTGATTCATAGTTTTTCGTATGGCCGCCTCGAGAACTGTTCACAATCAGTCTCATTCTCGTGAAGTCTATATCCTCCCATTTCAGCCTAAAAATCTCCCCTCGGCGCATGCCTGTGCTTATTGCCACGGCCACGATTTCAGACATGCCTCTAAATCTTGAACTTCTGCAAGCCTCCAGGAGTAGAGCACATTCTTCTTTCGAGAGAAATCTGATTTTGGATTTAGGTACCTTGAGCTGTTTGACCGGATCCGCAGGACTCTGGGCCAAGTAGCCCCATGCCACCGCCCTTCGGAACATGGTCTTGAGCCTCATCACGTCATTGTTGACAGTTGATGCCGCCACCTTAAGGGACCGCTCAGACTTCAAATCCTCGATCATCTTGGTAGTGATCTCAGACATAAGCCTCTTGCCCCATCGGGGCAGGTATCGGGCGTTGATAGCGCACAGCTCGCAGTAGTAAGTCGCGTCTGATTTGTTAGTTCGAGCGTACACCAGGTACTCCTCGATAAAATCTCTGAACAGAACGGGCTTCAGCTCCTGTACGCCCAGGAATTGACTTTTGGCAATTTTCACCTGCACATCTGCAAGTACTGTTTCTGCAAGCTTTTTGGATGGGCCGATTTTTTTTCTCAACCTCTTTCCCTGGTTGTAGTAATCGATCCACCAGTATCCGTTTCTTTTGAAAACTCCCATCTTTTCTTTTCCTTTCGGTTGGACCTCCGAAAGGACACCACTGGAAACACCCGCTATCACCTCCCCTCATGGTGAAGAATAATGGTGCTTGGCCTCCCATGTCAACGAAGATGCTATTTGCATCGGAATTCCGAAACCAGTGAAGCCCTTCCGGTCTTGGCCCGCTCCTGTAGCCACTTTTCCAGATCATCCTTGGTAAACCGAACAGCACTACCGATCTTGTAGTGCGGGATAAATCCGTAGTGAACCCATTTCCTGATCGTGGATTCCGCCACGTTCAACCATTCGGCAACTTGTGCTGTATTCAAAAGTTGCTCCATCATTTACCTCCCAAGCCGCGAAAACATCATGCTGTCATTCTGGCACGAGGCAAATTCTCAGGTGGTCCTCGCAGATAGGAGGAAGTGAGCCATGCCAGCATTCCTTCCTTTGCACCACGTTCAAGTTCTTAGGCTCTTTCCTAGTCGAAAGAGGTTCCCGTGCGGCCATATATATGCCGTGTGAAACAAATTGATACTTACACCGCACAGGGGTTTTGGGGGTGGGAGGGGCAAAGCAGTTAATTCAGGCTCTGCCCCGGTAGCATTTAATCCGTTCTGCCCCAGTGCTAATTGTGGCCGCGTCAATTGGTTCGTTTGGCCCTTTGTAAGCAATCAGCCTCGCAACAATTGGGCCTCATCCAGTTTGTCCGCTATCGGCACCGCAAGGATCTCCAGCACAGGTGCTATCTTTCCGCTTTGCAGCGCACATCTGCTCCCATTCAAGCATCATTTTCATGACGCGTTCCTCTTCATCACAGATCAGTGCGCCACAATCGCCACAATCAAAAGATCTCTCACCGTGACCATCCGAGTCTATCGCAACTCTGTCTAACAGGTGACTGCCTCCGCAATGCGGGCAGGTGAATTCAAAACCTTCACGCCTTGCGGCTGCCTGATCGCGAAGCCAAATAGCAAGACTCTCAACTTCGTCGATGGGGTTGCCTATTGGATCTCGGACTACGTATTCGCATTCACGGCACCGATATTCGGTACCCCGCGGTCCAACCCCGTACATGGGGTTCTGGTCGTAAACAATCAAGAAATTATCCGCATTGATGGCGGTGATGGGTTTATAAACCTCCAGCCGCACTTCCATAAGTTGTTCGCAGCCGCATCTGGGGCATACGAATCTAGGTGAACCTGAGTTTTTCAACATCTTGAACTCCTTTCGAAGTCCTGGGCAAGAAGGGGCTCCTGCCTGCCCGGTTGTGGTTGAGCTCGCGCGACTCAATCGATATTCAGCTCTGGAAAAGGTTCCAACTCAAAACCTTTGAGTGAGAACACGCCTTCTTCGTCAATTACGCTCAGTAGCCCCACGAAATCGTGTTCCCTTTGGTCAGAACGGCGCAAAAGCCATGCATATCCGTGCCGGTGGATACCAAAGGACATAATCAGCTCCCGCAGTCGAGGGATGATCTTAACTCTAGCCACATCACAAGCCTTCTGAGTAGTTACACACCAGCTCAAGGCCATAACGGCAAATACAAACCCCCGCCTGAGACTGACCTCGTCACCCTTGTCCTTGCAAGACACTGCAATTTCCAGGAGAGCCATGACGAGAGGGTCAGTGTCTTTATCCATCCCACCGGTTTCCTGAAGTGTTTTCAGCACGTGAGACACCCTTTTGGTGATTGAAAGTAAGTCAGTGTGATCTCCTAGACCAATGTAGGCATTGATCAGATGGCAAAGCCCGTCGAAAACTTCACGGGATTCAGGCCCTAGCTCTCTGGTGACTATGTTGACGTAACTCTCGAACAAAGGCACAGCCAGGCCATAATCTTCATTGAGGTAGTAAATCGATGCTAGCACCAGAACGCTGTTTGCTGCTTGGACACTATCCTCACCGTAGGTTTCCGCCGCGTTCTCCAATGCTTCACTCGCGATTTCTCTCGCGTCGCCAATTGCTCCCCTGCCGACAGGGGAAATTCGTTTCTTGAATAATTTTGCCATTTGAAATCTCCTTGTGAATCCAATTAGTTGAGTTTTCAGGGTAGCAAGTCCCCCTTCGCGGATAGCCGGGAAGAGGGAACTCACGACATTGTTCTCGATGACGGGGCACTTGCCGGACGCGTAACCAGTGCCCAAAAACACTAATCATATTAAACAGCTGCCGTTTCATCGGCTTCAGGCTTGGCCTCGGCGGTGTCACCCTGCCTCGCCTCGATCACAAGCTCCACGAGCGTCTTCTCAAATTGCTGCAAGACTTCCCGGGATTCATCAATGCTCCCACGGAACTTCTCGCTATGGCCCAGGAGCGTAGCGGCTTCGCCGGTGCTCAAGGCCGCCTTCAATCGATCCTTATCCGTGAGAAATTCTCTGATATCGTCACTGACTGTGATCCCACTAAGCTTCCGCATTTGCTTGACCAGGCTTTGGGCCAAACGTTTATCCTGAGAGGCGGGCTTTCCGATCAGCCGTCTGACGCGATCGCTCGTTTCTCGTACGGTAAGGCTTTCGGCAACGATCTTCTTGGCCAGTTTTACTCTGGCCTCCTGGCTTCTAACCTTGGATATCTCAACTTTATGGTAGAAGGTGAGGGCCTCTGCATTCACACCGGAGGCGGCGAGTTCTTTGCTCATGCCGGCAGCCCTGATGCACTCGCCCAGTCTCGGTCTGCTCAACGGCATGTCTTTATGGCGGGCTAGGTCGTTCAAAGAAGTGCCCTTATAGGGGTCCCGGGACAGTGCCTTCGTATAGTTGCCGCCGAAAACATTCGTCAGAATGTACGCGCCGATCTCTTCGAGCCCCTTTCCCACGTAACTGGTTATGATGCCCTTTATTTTGTCGACCATCTCCTTCACCGTCGGACCAGTATCAGGAGAGTCGGAACCGGATCTGACCGCCGGCAGATTGGCGTTGTCCGCTTCGCTGCCTGGCTTAGCTTCAGCCGCGCTTCGCCGAATCAACTCCCCTAATGGTTCAACCGGCTGGTCGTCGATCGCTTCCTCGTAAATCTGGTGAAGAAAATTGTTGGCCGGGGCCGCGACAATCTCAGGCTCGATAACCTGTGCCTCCACGGCAGCCGCTTCTTCCGCCCCTGTCTCTGTACCCCCTTGAGGTACAGTCTCTCCGCCTTTGCCCGCTTTTCCGGCCTTCTTCGCTTCAACATCCGTCAATATCTGCTCGATGGGTTCAGTTTCTTTTTTGCTCATTACTGTTCTCCTTTATACGGTGGGGGCCGACCTCACGGCGCGTGAATGTGTTTGTGCAGGCTGCGAGCGGTCTACGGAGGACTCCAGTTGCACCAGGAGTGCGAGATCCTTATCCGACGACCCGGCGGATAAGCCGGGAATTAAACGAAAAATTCCGCTTGCAGCTTGCCGTGCTTGTACGATTCTGATTGAAGGGGGTTACTGGAGGGCTCAAGGCTGGGAGATATTTCGCCGGGGTGCTGTAACGGATCTTAAATCCCTTGCCACAGCGCTCGAATGATGACAAAATACCTTACAGCGAGATGAGCTTACTCCAGTATCCTGGGGTTCTCATTGACCTTGATGACGCCACGCAATGCCCGGTGTCCAAACTAAGCTTGCGTGGTGTCATGTTTCAGCCGCCCTTTCACCTCTCAAGTATATGTGGAATCCCCAAAGGGGATGTTGTAGTCACTGGAGGTTTCTCCTTTCTGTCGATCATGCCCGAGCAGCATTTCTGGCTTGTGAGGATCTCACCGTTTTCCTCGCCTGTCTGAGGTTCCAGGAGTTCCCATGGGAAGTACCTCGTCAACAAGCTCAAACGACAACGCGGGCTTATCGAAGTATTTCCAGAGTATGATATCCAACATTCGGGAGAAGGTGACCCCCCGAGCCTTCCGTTCTTTCTGGAAGCGTTTGAACAACACCGGATCAACCGTTCCGGTGATCCTCTCCCGCTCAACAGTCAGTTCCTTCTTGCTTGGGCTTGTTTCGTCCACTTTCGGCAGAGGGGGAATCTCCCCAAACTCCACCTGTTTTCTGTAAGCTTGCGTAAGAGTTTCAATCTGGTCATGAATAGATTCAAAGCGTTTTTGGGAGTCCTCAAATTGAACTAACCGCTCCTGAATGTCGTCGAGCTTGCCAGCAATTTCATTCAGGGCAGTTGTCTTGAGCACCTCTAAGATCTCTTCCACATGCGACTTCTCGATGGCAGCTAACCGGGGAACAACCTGCTCAAGATCAGAATCCTTCTCCAAATCAAGGTCGCCCAACCACATGTCTAGTATGTCGTCCATATTCCTGCCCATTCCCGTAAAGCACTCACCTATGCTGCGCCCCATTTTCTCGAGAAGGTTAAGTCGTTCCTCCTGAGATAGGGCATCAATAGCGGAATCAAGCGGGATAAAATCCTCCGAAATTTCTGGCCACCCCCCCTGCCTTAAATCTTGCACCGCGTTCAAGGGCTTCCCGAAATCCTCTAGAATTTCAGCCAGACCCTGCAGATCAGTGAAACTCCCAAACGCTGACCCCAGTCCGGTCAGGAATCTGATTTCTAGGTCCTCATTTTTCGGGTCATGCTGCGGCCTTATGGATGGCCCAAGCTCCATTGATCGGACTCGCTTCAGGAAGAGTCTTTTTTCTTGAGGGCTTACTTTAGTCAAATCCGGCACAGGTACACCTACTGGCGACGGTTCCGTCGTCCTGGCTTCCATCCATTTCGTCACACCTAAAACTAACTTCGTCTTATCTTGAAACTCCTCGAAATTAGCGGCCGTACCCATTTTATAGTGAACAAAAAGATTCCCGAAAAATCTCACAAACTGGTCCGCCGCCCGTTCCGAGAATCTTCTCCGCTTAGGCTCGCCATGAGACAGATTCTCCGCAAGAAAAGTCCAGAAGCGCTTCTTGTCCTTCAGCGGAGCGGCTATGAGATGGTCCCACGCTCCGGATTTTCCATTCTTGACGGCAGCTCGATTTTTAGATCGATTCATCATTGGACTCCATTCACAAGTTGACTCACTACTGTCTTTGTCTGCCAGGGCGAACCGAACTCTCCACGTTTTCTCGGTTCTGGCTCCCCTCAACAGTGACACAGGTCATGCTTGATTATCTTATATCCCCCATTACAACATCTGTCAAGATAAAAAAACATCGATGTTGAAAAGAGTGCTCCGATGTTGTAACATGGCCTGAGGAGTCGGGGGTTAGTTGCCTCGGCGGGCATCAAAGTTTCCAGATGCGGAGCACCCCAGATGAAGTTTTCGCCGGAAGAGATAGAGAGAAAGAAGTGCCTGGCACAGACCTGGCTGGAGTACGGGGAACGATATGCTGTTTTCCGGCCAGAAGACCAACCCAACCCCGATGTGTGGGAACCTGACATCCCCGCGCCGGATGCAAAAGGAAGGACAGACCCCGACGCGCTCAAGGTCTGGTACCTTCTGCCGGAGACAGTGGAATTCCTGGAAGCCCGGTATGGCATCCCATGCCAGGGTGCCACGTTCGTCTTTGACTGCCCGGTGCGGAAACTCCAGGGCAGAGTCTTATTCCATGACAGGGCGGAGACACGCTACTGGGCGTGGAAGGGAGATCTCCCGTGGATCAATCGTCCAAAGGATGACGACCCGGCGTGGTATGAGAAGGCAATTCGCGTGTCCATCGGCAAAAATGGGGAGCTCGGATTCTCTTGTACATCCCAAACTTGTTTCAGGATGTGGTGCGCGCTGCACGTTAATCAGAAGCGTCGTCTGGAGAACGTGGACATTTACAAGCTGGTCCAGGTCTTTGAAGCACTCCCCAGGGCCAGGAACGCCAAGAAAATAGTTGCTGATTACTTCGGAGTGAAACTGGCCAAATTCAATATTGCTCGGCGGGCCACGAAAAAGAAACAGGTCAGGTACAAAGTTTCCAAGGAGGGAATTTACGATCTCATCGCTCTATACGGAGAACTCCACCGCAAGGATATCCAACGGTTGCTGGACGAGGTGCGCGGTCTTATTCGTGCCTCGCCTCTGGTTGAATACCACGGCAGAACCTTCTCTCCTGACCACGTTCACGTGAGCCGGTCCCTGCTATTTCACGACACCATTGATGAAATGGGGGCGGCGATAAAGCTGTTCCTGTTCCTACTTATACGTCAAGAGGAAGAGGCGAGCCATAATCGCAGCGGTGTCAGGACATCAACGGCACAGCTCTCCAAGGATTCGGGCATACCCAGGCCGACGCTGATCCGATATCGGAATCATTTGTGTTCACTTGGGTACCTGTCCATCCGAGAAGGTGTCTGGACAGTGCACTATAATAAGCTAAAAGTGGTGGACACATGACTATATCATTATATTCCAATATTAATATGTTAAATAAAACCGTACCTAATAAAACACTTATAGTATATAAAATGTAACACAACATGTAACTTCTTCAATTAGTACTTATTTCTCTGTCAGTGTAGGACACAGAGCTCAGTGAGGATCTCATTTGTTTATCGGTTGTGTAGAGGGAAGCTATTAAGGAAGTCTGAAAGTTTAATAGTCTAGAAAACAAATATATATTGTTGTTTGAGTCATCAACTTTATGACGAAGAATGAAATCGAGGTTTTCTTCATGAATTACCAGATGTATAAAGGATTAAACGAATTTGGTCATATGATGGAGAGGGTTGCCTCTGGTCAGTTAGTTTCTATAACTGCTCCTTTTCAGATGAACAGATTTGGAGACAGAAATGTAAGTAATGAGATTAGTAATAATAGTAATAAAAATAGTAAGGTGTGGATAGGTTTGCATACTTCGAGTTTAGGATCTTGTTGCTGTTGTTTATCTGGAGATGACTTCAACATCGCATGGTCACTGTTGTATGCCCCCAAGCGCCACCAAATCGCCGTACACGGATTTAAAAGAATCCTGGAGGGGTTACCCCTGGGCAATATAGAAATTAGCTCAGACGCGATTACAGACACGAAATTAATCGCGTACCTACTAAACCCAGGTCAGGAGGAACATCATTACTATTTGAGTGTATTGATAGAGGAATACTTGGGTATGGATTACCCCTACAGAATTATTGAATTTTGCCGCAGAGGAGAAGAGGAGGCCATCGCTCTGTCCCTCTCGTACGATGCGTATCTCATCCATCTACTGGCTGAGTATCTCGGGGACAAGATGGATGATGATCTGAGATGGCTTTACCGGTACGTGGAAGTTCCTCTTGCTATGGTATTGGCTCAAATGCACCGCGACGGCATCGGTGTTGACGGAGTCGAGTGCGCAGAGCAGTGGGGAGTTGTCGGCAAAGTCTTGAGTTTTGCGGAACGGCAAATTGCTCCGGGAGAAGGATGCAACCTCAGGTCAGGTCATGACGTTTTCAAACTGCTGACGACCCGAGGTGTTCAGTTTGTGGATGCTTCCATATCCGAAACTCAAACTGTGGATGATGAGACTTTGGATGAGCTAGCTCCTGGTTATCCTTTGGCAAGGAAAATCCGTCAGTGGCGAAGGTTGGATCGGATGGAAAGATTTTTGCGAATGGGATTGGAAAAGGAGCGCTTGTCCCCCACTTGGCATCAGACTGCCGTGGCTACTGGGCGTGTATCTTGCCGGAACCCTCCGCTCCAAGGAATACCACGGACAATGAGGAAGCTGTTGCGGCCGGCGCCGGAGTGTGTCTTGATCAAGGCCGATTATTCACAGATGCAGCTGCGGATATTGGCACATCTATCCCGCGATCCGGCGTTGTGTGAAGCCTTCCTCAAGGATAAGGACGTTCATCAGGAAACTGCGGTCAAGCTCGGCATTAGCAGGGACAGGGCAAAGGCGGTGAACTTTGGTATAGGGTTTGGGATGGGAGCTAAGAGCCTCTCAAAGAAAATCAGTACCTCCGAGGCCGAGGCCCAAGCAGTCATAGACCAGTTTTTCGAGACATATTCCGGTGCGAATGCGTTTTTCGGGCAGCAATGGGAAAAGTTGAAGCGGCAAAGAGGCGAGCGGGTGATCCGTTCCCCGTTCGGGAGAATCAGGAAGTTTCCGGGCAGACTGGATGCTGAGCAAAAGCGCAAGATGCGCGTCACGCTATTACAGCAAGTGGAAGCGGACATCGTCAAGATTGCTATGGTGAAGATTCATTGGAATTTGAAACGCCACTCTATGAATACACGCATAGTAATGATGATTCACGATTCTATTTGGCTAGAAGCTCCGGAAGAGGAAAAGGACTTTGCTTCGTTTCTGATGAAGCACCTTATGACCACGGCGGTCAAGCTGTCAGTTCCGTTGGAAGTGGATTGGCAGTGAGCGGCGGTATGACGAATGCCGCCTCGTTTCTCTTTGCCGACTGCAAAAGACAGCACCAATTAAATACAATGAACTTTGTAACGCTTGATTGCAGTCCTGAAGAGCGGGAGAAGTCTGCGCCACACACCCCACAATTAGATTGTGCAGCGCAGAAATGAGGTCATACATTTAGGGGAGCATGTCGTTGGGTGTTTTGGCATCCCAAAATTCAATGCCCTGCTGGACAAGCGGCTCAACTTGTTCGTTTATCATCTCCGCGGCAACATCTATGTTGGCAAAGAAGTTGAAGGCTGACTCCCAGGCTTCAGTAGGGGAAGCGCCATCGCCCATTTTTTGACGCAAATAGATGAGCATCTCTACTTCCCTCCAAGTGAACACACGGTAATCTTTGTCACCTACCCGCACCCTTTGGGCGCTGAAGAAATGCGGATACTTGTTTAGATAGCGCCGAATGGTAGAAGGGCTGAATCCGGTTACATCGGACACAGGCTTAATTGAATGAATCTTTATGGACATCTGAACTTCCTCCTCTAATCACGATTGTAATCTGACAAAGGTAAACCTCTGTCTACTCAAGGAAGAAGGTTGGTTATTTCCGGGACACTAAAGATATCCTTGCCCTACTTATTTCACTCACTCGTGCCAAAACGCATCTGCCACCTTCCCTTCCCGTTCCCTCCAGATTTATCGCGTATTGCCAAGGATATTTTGTATGCCTCGAAACGCTTCCCCCGATTTTAGAACCGATTCGAAGACCGACTTGAAAACCCATATCGAAGCCGTCCTGGTTTGTCAGGACTATTTTGTTCCCGTTACGCCCGCAGTGCAATTTACGCGCGCTGAATCTAATGTTTAGAAAAGCACTCAAGAAACGCTCTCCAAATAACCATCTATTCCCGCGTAAAATATACTTAAGGATTAATAGGAAGGGGGTGATCATATGAAACAGGCACTGGTAGAGGGATTAAAGATAATCCTTCACGCAGCGTTGGAAGCAGTATTGCAGAAAACCACACAAAACAAAGGAGGAAAGTGAAATGAGTGTTAACGCATTCCACGAGGATGAACTGGTGACCCGCAAGATGAAAGTCAACGGAGAGTGGCAGAGCCGCACATTTCCAGTTGTCGGCGGTCGTTTGAGAATTCTCCACGAGAACAATGATCACCTTGGCATCCAGACTGAAATAATAAGGCTGGACACTGACTTCGTAGTGGTCAAAGCAGCCGTGGAGAGCCAACGGGGAAAGTTCAATGGCACAGGAACAGCGTCAGGTCAAAGAGATGCAAAACTGGCAGACTCGTTGGTTGAACTGGCAGAAACGAGAGCCATTGCTCGGGCGCTTCGCTTCGGCGGGATAGGCGTCGAGTACACCGGCGCAGAAGAAGTGTCCCACGTGACCGCCGCAGACTCTGAAAAAGA
>JBKQMK010000044.1:0-13328 GCA_052146735.1 Desulfomonilaceae bacterium
AATCCACCTGTGCCTCGGAACCAACCATGAATCACGGAAAACATGTCCCCTCAAAAAAGCCGCAACCAAATAATCCTCACAGTGCCGCTTTACTAAGAATGGTCGGTCCTTGACCGGACAGTAGTGACTTTAATTATACTATAAATGTCGTTGATTTTTCAAGAGTAATAATTATTATACGGAGTCGTGACTAAGCTATGACAAAGCCGGTGCATATCGCCGGCAATGCTGGTATCCTCTGCTTTAGAGGCCCGCGACAGCAGGGGGCCTGACGAGTCTCAGCAAGAGGGCGTGGGGCAACGCTGGTTTTTCGGACTGTTCCGGCGATGAATCTTGGTCCATGAAGGAGAATTTCTGGTGGTCTCGAAGTCATTTCAAGTGATTCTTATTCTGGTTCTGGCGGCTTGGCTCTGGGGATGCTCTGCGATAGTCCCCGAGCGAAAAACCCCCTCGGGTGGCTCGAAAATACTCGAAGAGGACGTTACGGGTGATCGTGCGACTCAGCCCAACGTCGGGGATGAGGCGCCTCCTGGAGTAGGCGAATCGCTCCCCTCTGCGGAAGGGGCACCTCCTGGAGTCCAGCCGGAACATCGTTCACCGCGCCGGATTAAATGGAGGGATCAAAAAGGATCTACCAAAGGATGGGAGTCATCTACGGAAGGGACGCCTGGTAGGGAACCTTAATTTCGTACGGGTGTCTTGTTGCCGAGGCCGTATGGGCTAAGATGTGGTGGTTAAATCCTGAACTGGTGGAGAGGGGTTGGAGCATTAGGGCATCAACTATTGAAAACTGAGGATCGGGATAGTACAAGGAAGGTCCATCCTGAATTGTGATCGTGCTGATTGTTCGTACGGATGGAGACGGAGAATTTTTCTGAATGTCCGGCATATTGTTTAATGGACAATTTCTGCTGATAGCGGCTACCAATCTTTGTTTATTCCTCGTAGTCGCAACGTGGAGCTTTCTGCCTGTGGTAATTGTAGAAATGGGGGGCAACAGCGTCGACGTGGGCCTGGTGATGGGCTCTATCGGGGTCACTTCGCTAGGAACCTTGCCCTTCCTGGCGCCGCTGATCGACCGTTACGGGCGCAAGATTTTTATCGTTGGTGGAATCTTTCTTATGGGCATTACCAACGGAGGCTTCCTTCTCTTCGAGACCTATTCTCCACTCATGATTATCGTGCGCCTTATCCAGGGAATAGCCTTTGCAGCGTGCTTCAATGGATGTGTCACCGCTGTGGTGGATCTGATCCCCCCCGACCACCGCGCCCAAGGGATAGGACTTTTCGGCGTGTCCGGATCGATGGCCGTGGCGGTCGGACCGTACATAGGAGAGTTGTTCCTCATCAAATGGGGATACACAGCGTACTTTCTCCTTCTAGTAGGATTCGGTCTTCTAGGATTCTTAATGGCGCTCATGGTCACGGAACCGGAACGCAAGATCAGCACTGAACGGCTCCAGGGCTTTTTCCCGACGGCCTTTCAAAATGGTCACCTCCGTCTGATGGTCATGGCTGGGATTTTTGGTTCCGGATTCGCGGCTATGAACTCATTCTTCCCGCTTTTTGCAAAGAGCTTAGGATTCCAGGCCGGGCTGTTCTTTATCTGCTACGGTTGCAGCCTTCTGATCGTTCGCATCGTCCTGGGACAACTGGTTGATCGAGTCAATCGAGATAAGCTCATCCTAGCCTGTCTAGTCGGTTTTGGCGTGCTGCTGGTTTCCACGTCCAGGATGGATTCCATTGTTCAGACGGTTTTCTTGGGAAGTCTCTTTGGCGTATTACAGGGCGTATCTTATCCGGCTATGATGGCGCGAATGGTGGACCGAGCCGAGGATCATAACCGAGGGGTTGTTGTGGCTTTATTCACAGGCTCTTTTGGTATAGGGATAAACGTTTCGATGCTCGCATGGGGTGTCATTGCCAACGCAAAGGGCCTTTCATTCATGTTTTTGGTTGGAGGCTTGATAATGTTCGCTTGCGCAATGGTCTCCGCCTGGCCACGTGTATTCGGCAGGGAAAACTGTCTACCAGCGCCGATCATTTTGGAAAGCAAGAGAGACAGGACACCCCTGAGGTGATTCCATTCCGTTTGATTGGACCACGGGTGCCGCGGATGTACAAAGCTCATCCGTGTACTGACGAGTCCCGCGATTCGGGGGTCAAGTCACTGGCACTAATCGGTTGGGGTATTTTCAAATTTCGTTGATCTGTGCACAATGGGCTTCGCGATGCCTTGTTGATTCGGGTTCAGAGAGGCTCATTCAATTTTTCAGGAGGAGACTATGAGATCGCAAATCGAAGCCGCACTGGAGAAGATCCGGCCGTCACTTCAACAAGACGGTGGCGACATAGAGCTTGTCGATGTGTCTGAAGACGGGGTGGTAACTGTTAGACTGACCGGCGCGTGTGGTGGCTGTCCGATGTCGCAGATGACACTCCGACATGGCGTGGAACGGCTGCTCAGGGAGCACGTTCCCGACATAAGTCGAGTGGAATCAGCTTAACTTAGGCCAGGATCTATCCTGTGTGACTAGTCAACCACTGCGTGCGGCGGCAACACGAAGCGTATGAGCACCCCCGACATCAAGCAGAATATTCCCAGATAGGTAAAGACTGAGGCAAAGTCGCCATTTGTTGCATCCAGGATATACCCGCTTAGAGACGGGCCTATCGGTCCTGAGACAAATCCGTATGCCGTAAAAACAAGCCCGAAAATCGCGCCGAAATGTTTAATTCCGAAGCAGTCGGTGACAAGGGGAGCAGACACCCCGAATAATGTTCCGAACCCGAAGCCGATGACAGCTGCGAGCGAAGCCGACAAGACCAAGCTGTACACATGCGGCAAAACAAGATATGCGCACCCCGCGGCAAAGAACGTCAGACTCATTGTGAAGTTGCGGCCGACAAGATCGGAAAGATACCCTGTCAACAAACGGCTCAGACCGTTGGTGACATTAAATGCGGTCAAAATAACCACCGCGGACTCAAAGCCGAATCCTTTGGAAATCCCGAAAGCCGTTGAGAGCGTAACCATTGCAATGCCCGCGGCCCCTTGAAACGCCCAAGTCAGCCAAAGAAACCAGAAACTCCTCGTGCGCAGGCTCTCTCCAACCGTCAAAGATGACCCAGGATTCACTATAACGGCAGCCGTTCCAGACGTCGGTTGCCCCAGGATCTGCTCTTGGCGAGGCCCTTCTGTGAACTGGGCCGCTACGATGCCGGCCAGCAACGCGATTATGGCCAGGGTTATGAGCATCGGCACATAGCCCAGGGCATTGAGCATCCAGCCGAACAGTGGAGACATGATTGCCGCTGAAAAGCCGAACATCAGGTTCACAATTCCCGACACAAGGCCGCGCCGGGCAGGATACCACCGCTGCACGCTGGTTAGGGCCGGAACATAGACGAAGCAGGAAGCCGCGCCAGTCAAGAAAGCCCAGAGGTAGAGCATGAAAACATTTGAGGCATAGGTTAGGGCGAACAGATTCAAGCCGCAGATAACCGCTCCTATTGAAATCATCCATCTTGTCCCGAATTTTTCTTGCCAGCGCCCCACGAAAAACATAAAAACGCCGACCGCGGCCAAAACAAAGAAGAGGATGTTTCCAATGGCTCCTCGCCCCACATGAAACATTTCTTGCCAGTGAGGGGCCATCACCCCCGGCAGCCCAAAAATGAACGCCCCCGGCCAAAAGATTGCTATGGAGCTTCCTATTACCGCGGCTGGGCCAGTCTTGCGGCCGAGCATGCCTTCCTCCCAGGAAATATTTCCAAATCGGTGTATAGCGCCTTTCACGGGGCGTATCCAACACCTTTCACGCGCACGATCTTTCCCTCTAGGTGTGCCTCCACTCCCAGCATCTTTTGCACCAGCCAGAGATTGGCTGTCACATGCTCTGTGAGGGCAGGGATCGTGTATTCGGTCGTACCTCCTGCGAGTGCAGCGAAGAGGATCAACTGATCGGCCAGATGGCGGTCAGTGGTGGCCCCGGTGTCCAGATCCTTGAGGAGAGAACGCGCAACAAAATCTGCAATGGCTTCAGATTTCCGGCCAGGTTTACCTGCCTGATCTGAGCCCAGCAAACAGCCCCCGTCTGTCTGCCCCCATAATGTGAGTGCGGCCCCTCTCTGCGCAGCCGTCGAATCTTCCATTACCCGGATATCTGGAGCATAGCCCCTTTTCCTCAAGATCGCGGCGCATGCGTCGGCCATTCGGCGGCTGACACTCTGCTCAGCAAGGTGAGAGGAGAGTGCAATCCCGAGGATTGTTTCTACAATCCCCTGTTTCATCATACGTAGAGGCTTCAACGGCGATCGTCCGGGATTGATTGTCATCGTCAGCCGGCCGCCACCCTTGGGAACGTATCCGGGCCTCAGCATCTCCAGCCTAACATCCGCGCCCATGCGAACAAGCATTGGTACGAGCACCTTCTGCATGTGGAAAAAGCTGGGGGCGAAATCCTGGAAGAGACCGCCCGTAATGGTCAGCCGCGACGTTTCCCGAGCAAACAGGCAGGGTGGAATCAAAGTGAAGGCCGCCATAGCCGCGGAACCGGCCGTTCCGATGTCAAACTCGAAGTCTCCGCCCTTCACGGCATCTCCCGGCCGATAAACAATCTCCTGAGAGCCCACCTCAGCGCCTTCCACTCGCCCTTGTGATATGGCGCAACATGAGATCACGGCGTTTAAGTGCTGAGCCCTCAATCCAGGTTTTGGACGCTTGGCGCGAATGCGGATCATATGCAGGGGTTGGCCTGTCAGCGTAGCCAGGGCGACCGCATACCTTAGGAGCGTTCCGCTTCCGGAATGCATTGAGCCGTCAATCTCGATCATGGTCTTGAGTCCCGAGTCCCTCCGTCGCTTCTATAGTGAGAAGCATCGAAACCTATAGCAAGAACTGCGCTCCGCTCACCCCTGTGGCTAAGGCAGAGGTTAGCGGAGGGTGACAATCGACTGAAATTACCGACATCTTTTTGATATTTTAACGCCTATGGGGTTTTCCGCTTGCTACTAGGAAAAAAGGCGGGTCCTATCAGCCTTTCGAAGGCTCCAAGTACAGGCAAGTTGGAGTTGGTAAGCTTCAGGTCTCCCGCTCCCCCCGCTTCAACCCTGATTCCATTGAGTGTGGAAGACTCCTTTTTCGTCTATCCGTTCATAGGTGTGAGACCCGAAATAATCGCGCTGAGCCTGAATAAGGTTGGCCGGCAACCAACTGCTGCGGAAACCATCGAAGTAAGCCAGCGACGCCATGAGCCCAAGCGTAGGGATGCCTGATCCGACGGCAATCCGCACTATCTGGCGCAAATCTTCTTGTCGTTGGACGATCATTTGCGAGAGTTTCGCATCCAACATCAAGTTAGGCAGATCCGGCTGGGATTTTAACGCGAAACGGATGTCCTCCAGCAAACGTGCCCGAATGATGCAGCCGCCCCGCCAGATGCGGGCAACCTCATTAAGCTGCAAGCCGTAATTGTAGGCTTGGGACGCTGTTTTCAAAAGCGCCATACCCTGCGAGTACGTCGTAATCATGCCAATGTGTAGTGCGTTGTGAAGTCTTTGGATAAATGCTTTCTTGTCGCCGTCGAATTTGAGAGTCGGCCCTGACAAGCTTTTTGATGCTGTTTCTCTCTCGGCCTTGTAACCGGACAAATCGCGCATTGCCACCGCCATGTCGATTGTAGGCACAGGCACCTGAAGTTCCATAGCATCCTGGGAGGTCCACTTTCCCGTTCCTTTCTGCTTGGCTTCGTCCCGGATTTCGTCAATGAGTCTCAGACCCGTTTTTTCGTCCACGTGGCCAAAAATCTGATACGTGATTTCCAACAGGAAAGATTCCAATTCTCCCTGGTTCCACTCATAGTAAACGTCGTGAAGTTCGTCATCATTCAAACCAAGAAGGCGCTTCATCAGGTCGTAGGTTTCTGAAATAAGCTGCATTAATCCATATTCGATTCCATTGTGTACCACTTTCACGTAATGACCCGCTGACCCGGGCCCAAGGTATGTGACACACGGATCTCCGTTCACCTTAGCTGCAACTGCCTCAAAGATGGGCCGCACGCGCTCGTAAGCTTCTCTGGTCCCGCCGGGCATCATGCTCGGTCCAAACCGGGCCCCATTTTCCCCTCCGGAAATCCCGACTCCCAGGAAATTCATGCCCTTGTCCGCCAATGCTGCCGCGCGAATATCAGTGTCCTTGTAATGCGAATTTCCACCGTCTATTATCAGGTCTCCAGGCTCCAAATGCGGCAGAAGGTCGCGTATCACCTGATCCACAGCCTTTCCAGCGGGGACCATCATCATGACCGCGCGCGGTCTTCGCAACGCTGTCACGAGCTCTTCCTCGGACTTGACGCCTAGAACCGTTCGTCCCTCTGCCTCCTGTTCCAGGAGATTAACCTTATCAAGATGCCTGTTGTATCCCGCCACGGCAAATCCGTGATCTGCCATGTTAAGTGCCAGATTACGCCCCATAACTCCCAGGCCGATCATGCCGATGTCGCATAAGGTATTCATTTTGTGGCCCCCAATGTTGCGCGAATGTCATTCTTGAAATGTCACTCGTCCGGCACGCTCAGTCCCATATCCTGGAGTGCCGCGAGTGTCGATTCATAGCCTGTGTGATGAATTCCCTGAATCCCGAGGCTTTGTGCCACTTCTACAAACATCTTCCGATCATCGAGGTATGCCACCTCTCCGGGATGTGCCTGCGAAATGTCGAGCGCAATGCGGAAAATGTCCTCATCCGGTTTGCGAAAATGGACAAAGCAGGAAGAGATAAATGCATCGATAAATTCATACAACCTGAATTCCTTGATGCGATATTCATTCAATTCCCTGCCTTCATTGCTGACTACAATTGTTTTCAAGCCATAATGGTTCTTCAATCGGCAGATTAACACGATCATCGCTTCAATGGGCTGAGATTGGTCGAACATGAACTTTTTGAAATCCTGGATAGTGAAAGGCTGTGGCTGGTAGAAGACCACCCGATTCAGATATTCGTCCAAAGTCAACTTTCCTTCTTCGTACGTATCAAACGTCATATGGTGGCGTTCGGAGAATTCATCCTGATCCAAATGGAATTTCTCGGCAGCCCTGGCACGCGCGTTTCGACCCCAACCATTGGTCAGGAGCACGCCGCCGATATCCAAAAACAACGTATTGATTCGAGGGGGTTTTTTCATGAGCAATTCTCTTCTGTCACTTTCGCAATTGATACAACAACTCAAATTTGATCTTACGAAGAACCATAGGCTAAACCGCGGACTGCACAGCATCTTTAAGGGCTGCCAGCCCCCCGAGTATGTCCTTGCCCAGATCAATTCTTACCGCGCGTCGGTTGTGTTTGCGCAGGGCCTCCAGGTCCCCCAGCGCCTGGGCTTTTTTCAAAAGTCCGAAAGTGTACGGACGCCCCGGAACCGGAGCATCTTCTAAATCTTCCGACGTCAATTGCAAGAACATGCCGCTGTTGGGGCCGCCTTTGTGGTATTGCCCTGTGGAATGGAGAAAACGCGGTCCGTAACCTAACGTTGTAGCCAAATGAAGGCGATTGCGCAGCAGCATGCGCAGGTCCTGCAATGCGGAATTAACTTCAGGACCTTCAGTGAGGTAAGCCTGAAGGGCCACATAATCCCCTGATCGCACGTTAGCAAAGAGCGTGGAGAATAGACCTTTGGCATCATGAGCGCTTTCACTTGCAAAAAACTGCAAGGGTTCGTCTACCAGGGCCGGTTTTTCCTGGGGCAAACTTCCCGCTTCCTCGAACTGCTTTAACAAGCGGCTTGTATTATCTTTGCTCTCCTGAACATTGGGTTGATCAAACGGGTTGATGCCCAGAATGCTGCCTGCGGTTGCAGTGGCAATCTCCCAGCGCAAGAATTCTTGCCCTAGATCGAGCAAGTCCTTTGGGCGAATGGTAATTACCGGCTTACCTGCGGCAATTAATTCCGACACCTTTTCCTCAAGGTATTTATCCAGATTGTCTTCTAATTTGAGATAAACAAAGGCCCTGTCATCACCATAGATTGAGGCTTCGCCGGGGACTTCACCTGCTACGGGCAGTATGCCCTTACCTTCCTTGCCTGTACTTTCGGCGAGCAATTGCTCCAGCCACATTCCCAGGCTGGATAGCGCTTCAGGCATCAGAAAGGTCAACTTGTCGCGACCGTGGGCGACCAGTTCTCCGATGACCGTGCCAAGAGACAACCCTGGATTCTTTGCTACGGGAATTGCAGACGCGCATGCATGGGCCATCCGCAAGGCCCGTTCCAGCAATTCGGCTACATTGAGTCCCTTGAGCGCCGCTGGTAACAAGCCGAAATAGGATAGTGCGGAATAGCGGCCTCCGATGTCTTCAAAATTAAGAAACGTGTGGCAAAAATTGCGTTTTAGCGCCAGATCCACCAGCGGCGATCCAGGGTCGGTAATGGCTACGAAGTTATCGCCTGCGAGATCGCCCTTGACGGACTTGACCTTGTCATAAAAATAGTCGCCGAAAGCCAGAGGTTCGGCGGTTGTCCCGGACTTCGTGGCCACAATGAAAAGGGTGTCCGCGAGCGGAACCTCCCGCTCCATCTTAAATATGGTAGCGGGATCGGTGGTATCAAGGACCTTCAGCGGCAGGCCGCGTTTTCCGGTGGGGAAAGATTCCTGAAATACCAGGGGCGCGAGGCTGCTCCCCCCCATCCCCATGTGAACCACGTAACGAAAGCCTGCTTCAATCACTTGAGTTGCAAATTCTTCGAGAAGGGGCACATGGTCCACCATTTTCTCTGCAACGTGGAGCCAGCCCATCGAGCGGCTGATCATCTTTTGCGCTTCGGGTGCTTGCTTCCATAGACTAGCGTCCTTGCGCCAGAGGCGCTTTCCAAAGCCGTAGCTCTCTAGTTGAGACATGCGGGCCTCCACTTTGCCCTTGTACGGGCCGAGATCCAGCTCCTGCACGTCCACCGGTTCGGCCAGCGCTTCTTTGCGCTTTTCTTCCAACGCTTTCATCAACTTATCAAACGGCTTAACGAACTTTTCGACCCCCTCATCCTCGAGTTGCTGCGTGACTTCCATCAGATCGATGCCAACTTCCGGCAACATCTCCAAGACTTTTCGTGCCTTGTCCACACCTTGTTCGAGACGGGAAGCCGGATCGCCGTGGTCGCGATATGCGTTCAGCGTTTCCACAGGAAGAGTATTGATCGTATCCGGGCCAATGAGCGCCTCTACGTATTTCACATCGCTGTAGCTGGGGTTCTTGGTGCTGGTACTGGCCCAGAGCACCGGCTGGGTGCGCGCTCCTTTGGCAGAAAGCTTTCTAAATCGTTCGTTAGAAAAGGCTTCTCTGTAAATCTGATAAGCGACCTTGGCACTCGCGATAGCGACTTCCCCTCGCAATGAATCTGCAATTTCCGCCTGTTTTCTTCCTTGTTTTAATGCTTTCTCCAGAACCGGGTCCACCAGCAGATCGATACGGCTCAGGAAAAAGCTGGCCACTGACGTAATCCGGTCAATGGGCTTCCCCGCGGCCGCGCGCTGTTCCAATCCGGCTGTATAAGCTTCTGTCACAGCTCTATACCGTTCCAGGCCAAATAGGAGCGTCACGTTGATATTGATACCTTCGCTGATGAGCTGTTGAATTGCAGGAAGCCCTTCCTTGGTGGCGGGCACTTTAATGAAAACGTTGGGTCGATTCAGGGCTGCCCACAAGTGTCGAGCTTCCTTCACGGTTTCCGGAGTGTCTCGGGCCAGACGGGGAGAGACTTCGAGGCTCACAAAACCGTGACGCCCGTCTGTCGCATCAAAAACCGGGCGGAAATCATCAGCCGCCTGCTGGACATCTTCAATTGCAAGCGCTTCGTAAATCTCTTTACTTGTTTTGCCCTCCAGGGCTAATGATCGAACCGCTGCAAGATAGTCGTTGCTCCCGGAAATGGCCTTTTCAAATATTGCAGGATTGGAGGTCACGCCGCGAAGACCGTCTTCCTCGATAAGTTGCTTGAGTTCTCCGCAGATCAGCATGCCTCTTCGGATAAAATCAAGCCAGATACTTTGGCCAAAGTCTTGTACTCGCAACAGTGGATTCTTGAACATCATTTTTCCCCTTGTTTTTCCAATGCCTCTACTTTGGCGAGACGCCGTTTGTGGCGCTCGGCGCCGCTAAATTCTGCATCAAGAAATCCGCGAATCAATTCCATAGCCATGGCAAAAGCGATGACTCTCCCACCAAGGCAAATGACGTTCATGTTGTCGTCTTCCACCCCCTGATGAGCGGAAAAAGTCTCGTGTACCAATGCGGCCCGCACTCCGGGAATCTTGTTTGCAGCTATTGCAGCGCCCACACCGCTTCCGCAAACAGCGATCCCGCGTTCAACTTCGCCGGCAGCGATGGCCCGTGCCAGAGGAATCACGAAATCCGGGTAGTCATCGTCTTTTTGCATCGCGTAAGCCCCGTAATCCACTATGGTGTGGCCTGCGGATTCAAGCGCGATGCGGACCTCTTCTTTCAAAGAGAATCCACCATGATCAGCAGCTATTCCCAGCTTCGCCATATCACTGTTTCCTTTGTTTCAATAAGTCCAGAGCCAGTCTACGGACATTCTCCGCGGTAAAGCCGTACTCGCGCATTACAACGTCGCCCGGGGCGGAAGCTCCAAAGCGATCCACACCGATAACTTCAACTCCTCCGCCCACATAGGGCCTCCAGCCAAGCGAAACCCCTGCCTCCACTGCCAGAATTGGAGTGCCGGGAGGAAATACCTGATCGCGGTATGCTTGAGATTGCCTTTCAAAGAGATTCCAGCTTGGCAGACTTACTACCCTGGCTGCCACACTGTCACGCAGCAACATCTCCCGCCCGCCCAGCGCCACCTGCACTTCTGAACCGGTAGCGACCAGCACTACCTCCGGTTGACCGCTGTCAGGCGCCTCGGCAAGAATGTATCCCCCGTGGCGAACACCCGCCGGAATCTGGGGATAGGTGGACAGGTCCAGGATGGGTAATTTCTGTCGGGTCAACACTAAAGCCACCGGCCCATCTCGACGCTCAATGGCGATTTTCCAGGCTGCAGCGGTTTCGTTGGCATCAGCAGGTCGTATGACGACCATGTTCGGAATGGCCCGAAGGCCCAGCAATTGTTCAACCGGTTGGTGGGTAGGCCCGTCTTCCCCGAGCCCGATACTGTCATGCGTGAACACGTAAATAACCCCTAGACCGCTCATTGCTGCAAGACGCATCGGGGGGCGCATATAGTCGCTGAAAATAAGGAAGGTTGCGCCGTACGGGATCAAACCGCCGTGCAGGGCCATGCCGTTTATAATGGCTCCCATGGAATGTTCCCGAACCCCAAAATGCATATTTCGGCCTGCGTGATTGTCAGCATCGAAATCTCCGGCATCTTTTATCAGCGTGACAGTGCTCGGCGCCAGATCAGCGGATCCTCCCATCAGTTCGGGCAAGTACGGAGCAAACGAGTTGAGGACGTTTCCTGAAGCCGCCCTTGTGGCCAGGGGGCCTTCGTTGGCACTGAATGTGGGCAGATCTCGATCCCAATTCTCAGGAAGTTCGCGCCGCATTACTCTCTCGAATTCCGTGGCCAGATCAGGGTATTTCTGGGAATAGTCTTTCAAAAGGGATTTCCACTCGACCTGAAGCCTTTCGCCACGCTTCGGTGCAGCCCGAAAATGCTTCAGCGCTTCGTCGGGGATATAGAAGGACGGCTCCAACGGCCAGCCCAGACGCTGCTTTGTTAAACGGACTTCGTCTTCCCCGAGGGGCTCCCCATGAGCTGACGCGGTATCCTGTTTGTGCGGGCTGCCGTATCCTATGTGGGTGTGAACGTCGATAAATGACGGCCGATCTTTATTTTGGCGCGCCTCTTCGATCGCTGCTGCGACCATTTCAACCTCATTCCCGTCCGTCACCTGCTGTGTGTGCCATCCGTAGGCGGCAAATCGGGCTTGCCGGTCCTCAGTGAACGCCAGGCCGGTTCCGCCTTCAATGGTAATTCTATTATCGTCGTAGACCACGATCAGTTTTCCCAGGCGCAAATGCCCTGCGAGCGAAGCCGCTTCTGAAGCAACTCCTTCCATCAAGTCGCCGTCACTCGCTTCGACGTAGGTGAAGTGGTCAATGATTTGATAATCAGGTCGATTGAACCTTGCAGCGAGCGCCTCTTCGGCAATGGCCATCCCCACCGCGTTTGCGAACCCTTGTCCCAAGGGTCCGGTGGTGGCCTCCACGCCGGGTGCTTTTCCATATTCCGGGTGGCCCGGTGTATGGCTGTCCCATTGGCGAAACTGCTTTATTTGGTCCAAAGGCAGATCAAATCCCGTCACATGCAGCAAGGCGTACAGTAGTGCGCACCCATGTCCTGCCGAGAGAACAAAACGATCTCTGTTAGGCCACTTAGGGTCATGAGGATTGTAACGGAGGAACCGGTCCCACAAAGTGTAAGCCATAGCCGCAGTTCCAAGCGGCAGGCCGGGATGTCCGGAATTAGCCTTCTGAACGGCATCTACCGCCAGGAAACGAAGTGTGTTAATGCAAAGTTCATCCAATTCTTTGTTCACGTGAACCCCCTCTCTGCAATAAATAAGGCAAAGTCATCTCCCGGCGATTCGAACCTTCGCGGCATCCGGTCCCCAGCTTCCCGCTTCATACGATAGTAGGCGGCCGGTCCTGTCCTCGCAGCCTTCGCAGCGTTCCAGGACAGGGTCCAAGAAAGCCCAGCACAGTTCGACGCCGTCTTGCCTCCAGAAGAGCATCTGGTCGCCCTGCATGCAGTCGATAAGCGCCTTTTCATAGGCGTCCAGAACCGGCCCTTCATAATTCTCTTGGTAATTGAAATCCATGGTCACGGAGCGCAGGCAAACCCTGGCCCCGGGATTTTTTGTCTCAAAAGTCAGGTTTATCTTTTCCTCGGGCTGAATTCCCAGTGTCAAAAGATTGGCTGTTATGTCCTCACCTAAAGCATTCTGAAAGAGCAAATGAGGCACTTTTTTGAAATGAATGACTATGTCCGTCAGCTTTTTTGCAAGCCGTTTCCCTGATGTCAGATGGAACGGAACGTCCTGCCATCGCCAGTTATCGACGAACACCGTCATCATGGCGAATGTCGGGGTGAGCGAATCCGGACTTACGCCTGATTCCTCTCGATAGCCCGGAACCGGCTTTCCGTCCACTGTACCCGGGCCGTATTGTCCCAGCACAAGGTTTTTGGATGGATCATCACGAGGAATCGGTCTAAGAGCCCTGAATACCTTGACATGCTCATCTCTGACCTGGTCCGCTTCGAAGAGGGCCGGAGGCTCCATCGCCGTGACTGCGAGCAGCT
>JBKQMK010000045.1:0-21639 GCA_052146735.1 Desulfomonilaceae bacterium
CCCCTTTTATTGTTACCTCACTAATCCCGAGGGGTCCCGGCACTTCCACCCGCCGGTCCTCATTGAGGGGATATCTTCTCAAAATCTTGTCCCGCGAAAGAATCTCCACATCGGTCGCGCCGGACATAAGCCAGCGGGGAATTAGGAAAAAAGACAAGACTGCCGTGACCAGCAGAAAAGCGATAAGAACCCAGTCCGCGGGCCTGATGTACTGTCTCATATCCATGAGTAGGGAATTCTAGAGGGTTGTATTCTTTTCCGCAAGATGGAGGCAGCTATATCAAAAGGAGGATAAGCGGGTAGGCGCTAACTTAGTGATTTGTTCCTCCCTTTCGTAAGGCGAAATTGTACTTGACAACCCCAGCCGGGGTCGCCTGAAAAGGGGACTGAGATGAAAAATCATAAGGCATTATTGCGGAATCAAGCCAGTTTGCCTCGCCCTTGCTTCCGTAGTGAGCAAGACATCTTCAACTATATTGACCAATCCGTTAAGAACGCGAAGCACGGGTTGGCCGTCAACGATGTCCACTTCGTGAAACGCTATATCAAGGGTGACATCTGTATCATATTCAACCATTGCCTTCGGACCAAAATCGTCGAATATGATCTTCTCTTTCTCGCTATCAGGGAAGGGCAACGGCACCTCAAGTGGTGGATCACCAGGAAAAACAAGACGCGTCCTCTCTGTTACCCCAGAGCGTGGACCTATAGCAGTAAGCATTCTTTGCTTGTTTGTGTTCCATATCCTGTCCAATGCGAAGAGACGATCATTCCCTCCTTTGTATGGCTGGAAGCGGCAAAAGAGCGTGAAAATATCATCCGGAATATATTTGGAGGTGGTCTTACTCTTCGCCAGCACATCACGCAAGTTGTCCCCGAAAGGGAAATTAGCACCCTCTTTGACGAGTTCTTTGTCAACTCCCTTAGCCAGAGCTCCCCCTTCTTACCAACAAGTCGTTTGATAGGTAAGACGCCTTCCTACTACGCCCTTAAGCAACTTTTCTGCTCTTTGAACATCATCTAGGCCCTCACGAGCGGGCCGTTTCTTTGTCTCGGGCCTGCTACAACGATTATTATACCGGAAGTCGAATTCCGCAAGATAGCGATGCAGGTGCTGTTTCTTGCAATGCTGGTAAACGCCCTTCATTCCACGCTTGAAGATCGAAAAGAAGCCCTCAAGACTGTTAACGTGAATGGTGCCTTAGAAAAGGGGGACTTTGAGGGCTCATTGCCTCCGCGTTCTGAGAGCCTCGTCCGCGAGGAGCTTTTCCATTTCCTTTCGATCTCTTTCGCGATCCTTTATGTCGGAACGCCTATCACGCTCCTCCGACATGCACAATCTATGACACCGGGTGTAATCATCCCCTTTCAGGTCGGCGCTACGCTTTGCACAAAAGGTATCATCCTCAGCACGTTCGTGGCTGGATACGAGGCCTCCTGCTATGATCCCCCCAATGGTTCCGCAACCTGATAATGTCAAGGCCAGCAATAGCGAGCAATAGACGGCTGCCCTAGTTGAATACGCTGTCCGGAGCATTGACTCTTCACTGTTCAACAAGTCTTCAGGCGAGATGCGTGGCACATGAAGCCAGTAAGATGCGGTCATCCCGCGTCTGGCGGAATCACCGCATCATTCGCGTTCTTTCTACAAGCGATGCGGTTCGCTTCGCTCACCACATCCTGCCCCCGCCGAATTCTATTCGCATCCCATGGATTTTGCCAGAAGCTCCACCGGATGTACAACCTCAATCCCTTCGGTTTCCAGGTTACCGTAGATCTGAAGCCGGCATCCCGGACATCCGGAGGCCACCAGGTTAGCGCCTGTTTCCAATACTGCTCGAATCTTGTTCTGAGTGATTCCCGCGGCCACATCGGGATGCTCCACCTGGAAACTCCCCCCGCCGCCGCAACAGACATCCGCACCCACCATCTCCACCAACTCCATTCCCGGGATGCGCTTCAGCAAGTTGCGGGGGTCTTCTTTCACTCCCTGGCTACGCACGAGGTGACAGGGATCGTGATACGTCACTCGACCTTGAACCGGCCGAAGGAATTTCTCCAGGTCGAAGCGCGAAAGATATTGAGAGACGTCTAGAACTTTTTTCGCTAACGCCCTGGCAGGTTCGGGATTCTCTCCCGTTTCTTCCATGATGTAGGCGTATTCTTTCTTCAGCGCAGCCCCGCAACTGGCACAGTCCACGATGACCGCATCCACATCCTTCTGATTGAAGATCTCCAGATTCCGATGAATGTTTTTCAGAGCCATCCTGCGAGCCCCGGAGAGAGAGATCGGAAGACCGCAGCACATCTGCGCTTTAGGAATGATTACTTCAACCCCGAGCCGTCTGAGAACATTGATCACCGACCGGCCCACGTTTTCAAAAAGGTAATTGGTGGCGCAACCTGTGAAGTACAAAACCCGACCCCTCTGGGTCCCGTCTGGCCGGACGGTCTCCGGATACTGACTGAGCAGGGGCCTGGAATTCATCAACGGAAGCCGACGATAAGGGATGGTTCCTAACTTGCCACCCTTGGGCAACAGGGAGCGGAGAGGATTCCCCACCGTTCGTCCCCAAAACATACAGAAAGGCAACAGGCGATCACCTGACAGCAGATGGAACATGGCCCGCTTCTGCCACGGCAGCCCGAACTTGTCGGATGTTTCGGCCCGCATGGCCTTCATGAGACGATCCAACTTCAGGCCGCTGGGACAGTTTACCGTGCAAGTCTCGCAAAGCAGGCAGGTAGACAGAATACGTTGGAAGTTCTCAGTCGGCTCCAGTCTTTGTTCCAACACATTCTTGATCAACTGAACTTTGCCGCGAGGAGAAGCGCCCTCGAAATAAAGTTGTTTGTAAACCGGACACGCGTTCATGCATAGCCCACACTTGATACATTTGTAGACTTCTTCCCTCAACTGCTCAGAAATCATGATCTTTGGTCCTCGAGGAAACTGCCCGGGTTTAGTATGCCCTGGGGATCAAAGAGCTTTTTGATCCCCTTCATCATTTTCAGGCTGGTCTCACTGAGCTGCTTCGGTAAATACTTGGATTTGGTAATACCGATTCCATGCTCGCCGGTGAGAGTCCCCCCGACTGAGAGCGCATAATCCACTATCTCATCCAAGGCTTTATCCACCCTGGCCATTTCCTCATTGTCCCGCTGGTCGCAGAGAAGAAAAGGATGAAGGTTTCCGTCTCCTGCATGTGCCAACACCGCCGCCTGAACATTATGGCGTTCAGCGATTTCGAGAACTTTTTTGATAGCTGAAGTGAGATAACTCACGGGCACCGTCGCATCTTCGATCATGCATGTCGGCCGCATCCGGGCAATTGCCCCAAACGCGGCGCGGCGTGCAACCCAGAGCTGCTCATTCTCTTTTTCCGAGGCCGACACCCGGACTTCCCTCGCGCCCTGATCTTTACAAAAACCGGCAACTAGAGCGGCCTGCTTCTCCACTGTCTCCGGATCGCCATCGACATCCATCAACAGGACCGCCTCTGCATCGAGCGGCAATCCTATGTGGGAAAAATCTTCCAGGGCCTTGATTATCGTCTTGTCCATCAGCTCCAAGGTAGCCGGGATAATGCCAGCTTCGATGATCTTGGAAACCGTTGTACCGGCATCATCGAGATTGTCATAGATGGCCTGGAGAGTTCGTTTGGTCTGAGGTTTAGGAATCAGGCGCACGGTGATTTTGGTGATAACGGCCAACGTTCCTTCGGAGCCGCATATCAAGCGAGTCAAATCGTAGCCGGTCACATCTTTGCTGGTGACGGTTCCGGTCTTCATCATCTCACCCGAGGGCAAAACTATTTCCAATCCGAGGAGATAGTCTCTTGTAACTCCGTACTTGACCCCTCGCATCCCTCCCGCATTCATTGCTACAGCGCCGCCCATCGTTGCCACAGCGGCGCTGCCCGGGTCCGGAGGATAAAAGAGGCCCAATTTCTCCACCGCCTTCTGAAGGTCGGAAATGACCACTCCCGGCTCCACGACAGCGTAGCGGTTTGCCGTGTTGATCTCTAGGATGCGGTTCATCATCGTGAAGCAGATGACCACACCCCCCTGTTTGGCCAAAGCTTCGCCACCCAGGCCGGATCCGGCTCCTCTAGGGGTCACAAATACATTGTGAGCAGAAGCCACCTTCATGATCTCGGACATCTCCTCCGCCGATTTAGGGAAGAGGACCGCATCCGGGACGAACTCGTAAATGCACGCGTCGTATGCGTATGTCAGGAGATCTTCCTTCGAGGTCTTGCAACGCTCCTGGCCGACAATAGATATAAACTTTTGCAGGGCTTCCTGCGTCAGCATGGTAGGATCCTTTCCTATTTTTCTGAGCTACTTCGAGCGACGGGGGGCAAAAGCCATGACCAGGATACCACCTAGAACCACAAGGGCAGCCAAAGAATAAAGGCCCAGGGACAAGCTCTGGGTAGCGTCCTTGATGTACCCAAGCATGTAAGGGGCGACGAAGCCGCTCAGGTTGCCCATGGAGTTGACCAGCGCAATCCCACCTGCTGCGGCTGTCCCTGCCAGAATCGCTGTGGGTACGCTCCAGAAGATCGACAAGCAAGCCATGATCCCCACCATGCCCACAGTGGCGGCGGTAACCGAGATCCACGTGTTGGCGCCGTACGCAGCGCTGAACCCAAGGCCCAGACCGGCGATTACGCTGCAGATCAGCGAGTGCCAACGGCGCTCAAGGGTCCGGTCGGAACTGCGGCCTGCCAAAAGCATTCCCGCTATGGCAACAGCGTTGGGGATCGCGGTGAGCAGCCCAATGGTAAAGGCACTCTTTATTCCGGTACTCTTGATCATCTGAGGCAGCCAGAAGCTGAGACCATACAAGCCTGCGACAAAGCAAAAGTAAACGATGCCAAAGACCCATACTCTCCATTCGACAAAGCAGTCCTTCAGAGAGTGTCTTGTTTTGGCCTTCTTCTCCACTGCGATGTGATGAGCGAGGACGTTCTTCTCATCCTGGGTCAGCCACTTTGCTGCGGCGATTCCGTCATCCAGATACCAGAGTGTGACCACACCCATAATCACTGACGGGATACCTTCCAGGAGGAACAGCCACTGCCAACCGGACATGCCGTGGGCGCCCGAAAAATTCTCGAGAATCCAACCTGACACGGGTCCGCCTATGAGGCCGGAAACGGGAATTGCCGTCAGGAACATGGCTGTTATATGAGCACGCTTGGCCGGCGGGTACCAGTATGTCAAATAGAGGATGATGCCAGGGAAGAAACCAGCTTCCATAAAGCCCAAGAGGAAACGGCAGATATAGAATGTGTTAGCCGAGTTAGCGAACATGGTCAGAGAGGATACCAACCCCCAAGTAATCATGATCCGCGCTATCCATTTTCGTGGTCCGACCTTTTCAAGGAGGAGGTTGCTGGGGATCTCGAAGATGAAATAGCTGATGAAGAAAATGCCGGCCGCCAATCCGTAAACCGTGTCACTAAAGCCAAGTTCCTGCTGCATCTGGAGCTTGGCAAAACCCACATTGACCCGATCTAGAAAACAAAAAATGTAACAGATGAACAGGTACGGTATCAGGCGCCAGGTCACTTTTGAATAGGCTGACTCTTCAATTTGGGTGCCAATCACGTCTCTCCCCCCTGACTTGAGAGCTTCCATTTTCCTACCTCCTGATTGCAAATAAGTCGAAACCCGTTTATTGCCGGGCCTGCCGTACGGCCACGGCTGTTTCGGCTGGAACTCACAGACTTTTCTCGCTTCCTCACTTGACTATAGCGAAATGCCTTGAATTGCAGGTGAACAATATCAACGAAGGTTCCCCTCGTCCTTCCCTCTCCCGGCCAGGGGCAGGATAAATCCCAGTTCCCCTCCCTCGATGGGAACCGGGAGGATTATTTCTGGAGCAAATCACAAGGGTTTCACTCTAGACGCGATGGTTTTGAACCCGATAAAGCTTGCCTAACGTGATCATAACGAGCCGAGAGCGCAGTGTCAAAGGGGGTTCCCGGTCAACGGTCGTGGGCGGCTTGCGACCTGTCTCCGTCGTCTCAACTCCGGACGCGACCTCTCTTGAGGAGCAGTCGCAGACATTGTTTCAAGAGAAAGAATCATGCCCACAAGGCCAAGATTGTTGTCATCTGGTCAGACCACAGATTATCTTGCACTCCAGGGACTGTCAAGGTTTTTACAACTTCCCTGCATACTTCCGGTAAACTGATTTGCTTGTAGTATTTCAAGAGCTTGACAGGAGACTTCTTGTAGGTGATCGTGGAACTGAACCCAGAGAGGATGATCAATGCGCCTCGATTTTCCGTATGGTCAGACCAAGACTCACACGCGAGCGTGGAATTGAGACAGGAGCATCAGCGAACGTGACCGTAGGCTCTTAAAAGCGTATGTGCAGGTTGAATAGGTGTGATAAGGGCTAGGCAATCATGAGAGAGCCTCCCACATGCGCTGGCTTAGCCAATATCGCCCGCCAAACTGGAAAAGGAATACGGATCGGAGCCTTGTGGAGAAATGTTCCGCAGTTAACACTGCTACGACCTGTAATGACCAAATCCCCTGCATCGAAAGACAAGGAACCCGTGACCAAGAATCTTCTTGGTGAAGCTGCTTTCAAGGACAGCAGCGGCCGCTGCATGCTTCCGTGCCAAATGGAGTGATGAAATGCAAAGTATTTATCGGCGCATCAGGCCGTATAAGGTCACGGAAGAGATCGTGGCCCAGATAAAATCCCTGATAAAAGACGGAACGTTGCACCCGGGAGAAAAATTGCCTTCGGAGAGAATTTTGTGCGGTCTGCTCGGCGTGGGTAGATCGTCAATCCGAGAGGCTATTAACGTGCTTGAAGCGCTCGGTTTTCTGGAGATAAAGAATCGAAAAGGCGTCTTTGTCCGTTCTGTGAGTTCACCGCTGGTATACGATCCCCTTGTTCAGATCTTGCAGGAAGATAAGGGAAAGCTTGGCGATCTGTATGGATTGAGAAAAGACATCGAGCTGGCATCATCCTATTTGGCCGCGAAATTGCGAACCAAGAAGAACCTGGCCAGGATGAAGGAATTTTTGAAACGGATGGAAAGGGAAGCACCGGCCTACTCACGTTCGTCAGTGCGCGATGACATGGGATACCATCTGGCGATAGCCCAGGCATCGAGCAATTTCCTTCGAGTGCATATTCTCAGGAACATCTTCGATCTCGCCGGGGACTTTTACAGGGTGTCAGCAGAAAGAATCACTAGCGGAGGGGAACTTTTCAAGGTTATTGAGCAGCACGAAAGCCTTTTTCAGGCCATCGAAGCGATGGATCAAGATGGCGCAAGGGCCCGAATGGAGGAGCATCTGACGTTCGGAGAGGAAAAGTGGAAAGCATGGGTCAAGGAACTCCAGGCCCAGGAGTGAGCATGATGTGACGTTTCCAGCGGCGAACCGACCGGACTTTCTTCAGGTTCGGCCACGGTTTGTGTCTCTCCTTTTCAGAAAATGCCCGGGGGACTTTCCGAGAGTTTGGGATACGAGGAAGTTGGTCGGATGCGCGTCGACTCGCCACTGGCAGCACTGCAATCTGCGTAGATGTAAGATAGCCTTGACACACGGATATGCGCGTACTACAATCTGTATTACAGAATGCGGCAGGTTAAGGAGCGTACGATGCCTATCAGTGCCAGACTCGATGAAGAAACAAATGCCATGCTCGAAAAAACGGCCAAGCTCCTGCGGACCACCAAGACTGAGGTGCTCAGGAGATCCATCGCCGAGTTCTGTAATCAAGTGCTCAAGCAAAAAAGGAAAAGCCCCTACGAATTGATTCGGGACCTGGTAGGCGATGAAGCAAGCGGAAGGGGAGATCTCTCGGTGCGAGGAGAAGAGATACTCAGAGAACGATTGGGGCGGAAGAGATGATCCTGGTTGATACGGGCCCTTTGGTGGCCTTTTTTGATGCTTCTGACAACTATCACCAGATCTGTCTCGACGTCCTGAAGCAGCTGGATGAGCCTCTCTTGACAGTGTGGCCGGTTCTTACCGAAGCCATCTACCTTCTGAATTTCTCCTGGAAAGCCCAAGACAACTTATGGGAGTTCCTGGCCAGAGGCGCTATGGAGATTGTTCATCCGGAAAGGAGGGAGATGGAGCGGTGTCGAGTGCTCATGAACAAATACAAGGACCTTCCAATGGATCTGGCCGATGCCGCTATGGTCGCAATCGCCGAAAGGAAGAAGATCAAAAAGATCTTCACGCTTGATCATAGACACTTCAGCGTCTACAGGCCGTTGCACGTGAAGGAATTCGAACTGATACCTGAGCAATGGCCGTGAGAAGTTGGATAGGCAGCCATCACCAAACTGGCCAAGGCTTTCTGTAACCCCTATAATATCCACAAAAATCAATGCCGTCCGCCTGCTGGGTTGCCGTCCCGAAAACTTTCAAACCACTGGATATACTCTGCACAGATCGCTATGCAAGGACTCGGACCCGGTATCCGGATCGTACTCCGTGTCGCCGTACAGCAAATTGGCACTACACTCTTTCCATCCGTAATCCGGCGGCTCTTTTTCGGGAAACCACCAGCCAAACTGAGCGGCCACAACGTCCCGGGCAATGCCGTCAAAGAGCTTGGCACGCATTTTTACCCGCGCATTCCGCGTCTCTATCCAGACCCAGTCCCCGTCACCGATGTTCAGGGCAGCAGCAGTATCAGGATGAATTTCCACCAGGGGGTCAGGATTGGACCTGCGAAGTGACTCTATCTGCCGGCCCTCACTATGAAAAAACTCCCTGATTTTTCCGGAATTGGTGAGTATGAGAGGATATACCTTCACAAGTTCCGGCGCTGACCCCGGTGTGACAGGCGGTTCTCTGTATTCGGGCAATGGTGCAACTCCCGTCGACTTCAGCCGCTCCGAATATATCTCGAACTTGCCGGAAGGGGTGTGGAAGCCTTCGGTTTTGTATTTGTGGTACCGCATCTCCCCCTGGATGATCCCCTTCTTGCAGAATTCGTCGAAAGTGATGCCGGTCTCTTCAAGTATCCAGTCGCTGTAAGCCCGCAAATCTCTCCACGGAAAGGCTTCCTGCAAACCCAATCTCCTGGCTAACTGAATGATCACCTCCCGGTCGTCGCGGCTTTCGCCGATTTGCGCCAATTTTTTCCTTGCAAGCACGCACCAAATCTTGTGCAGGTTGACCACGTCCTCCTGCTCCAGCCATGTAGCCGCAGGAAGCACCAGATCGGCAAGCTGAGCCGTTGGTGTGAGGAAAAAGTCCGACACCACGAGAAATTCCATTAGCTTCAGAGCTTCTTCCACTTCCAGCGAATGCGTCATGGTGAGAAGCGGATTGGAACCCACAATCCAGAAAGCTCGAATCCGGTATGGTTCCCCTGTGACGACTGAGTGCCAGAACGAGGGGGGATGGACGAGGGGGTTCATCGGGTATTTGCCCGCATCAATGGCCCGAGCAGCCTTGTCCGACGGCAGGAAATGCTCTCCCAGGACCTCGTGATTCATGAACGGAGATTTCTGGTGTACCTTTTCAGGCGGGACCCACAGGACGTCACCCCCCGGACGGTCTATGTTGCCGGTCAGGGCGCGCAGTATGAGCAGGGACCGAGCAGTCTGAAAGCTGCAAGGGCTGGTATCCAGGGCCATGCCCCATTGAATACACGCGGGTTTTGTCGTGGCGTACGTGCGTGCAGCCGACCGTATCTCTTCCGCGGGGACCCTCGTGATGCTCTCGCCCCATTCAGGCGTAAACTGACGAACATGCTCGACCAGCGAGTCGAACCCTATGGAGTGATTGTCCACGAAATCTCGGTCCACTAGCGCTTCGGCAATGATTACGTTTATCATTGCAAGAGCCAGGGCTCCGTCTGTACTCGGCCGCACCTGCAGCCAGTGGTCGGCTTTTTTCGCCGGGCCGATTCGTCTCGGGTCCACCACGATGACTTTCCGGGCGCCATGGATTGCCTTTTGCACCATGCCGCCACACATGCCATCCGAAGCGCCGGCATACGTGACGTTGCAACCCCACACCACAACACAGGCCGGCAACTCGCCGCCAAAACCGTACACGTCGCACACTGGAAGCTGACCCAGAGTAAACACAGATGCAACGACACGGGGGAAGTAGCAAATATGAGTGGAACCGGTGAAATTAGGGGTCCCGAAAGCGTTGGCGAACCGCGCGGTGAAACCGGTGTACGGCCGTCCCGTTCCTTGCATCATTGCAAAGTATTCGGAGCCGCTTTCCTTTTTGATCGCGCTCAGACGCCCGGCCATCTCCTCCATGGCTTCGTCCCATGAGATGCGCTGCCATTTGTTTTCACCGCGTTTTCCAGCGCGACGCATAGGGTGTGTGATCCGATCGGGATGATAGAGCAACTGAGGCGACGCCGCACCTTTTGGGCATATATAACCTCGGCTGGTGGGACTGTCAGGGTCTCCGGTAATCTTGACTATCCTGTCTCCATCCATGTGCACGAGTACCTGGCACACCCCGTGACACATCCGACAGGCCGACCGCTCGACTCTTTTCTCGGGCATTTTTTCTCCTGAAGCCGTCCCACGGCTTTATGGAGTTGAATCAGGCGCTTCCCTCTGGAAGTGGTCTCCATGGTTTGCCAAGATCAAAGAGGATCTTCATGCAACTTCAGGATAGTCGCACTAGTAAGCTTGTCAAGAAAGGATTTAGGCTAGCGCATTTGGCCCTATAATCACCCCTGACGGAATGGTACAGAAAATTCTTTATTTTTCTTGCATGATACCGAGATTCATTATAAATACCGGTTGGCGACAATATTTTACTGACTACGCGCTGAAAGGCGGTTAAAATGAAATGCCCTGCCTGCGGAGCTATCGATGACAGAGTGATCGACTCCCGCCTTGGTAAGGACAATTCCGTGATTCGACGACGCCGTGAGTGCCTCAACTGCAAGAAAAGGTTTACGACTTACGAGAGGATAGAAGAGATCCTGCCGTACGTCATTAAGAAAGACGGTCGTCGGGAGGCGTTCGACCGAAGAAAGATCGTCGAAGGGATGCGCCGAGCCTGCGAAAAGAGGCCGGTCAGCATAGATAGAATTGAGGCGGTGGCCGATGCCATAGAGCAGGAGCTTATGGAAAGGCCGGAAAAAGAAATCAAGGTGGCGTACGTAGGCGAGCGGGTTATGAAAGAACTCCGACAGATGGATGACGTCGCGTACGTGCGATTTGCATCCGTCTATCGGTCTTTCCGGGACATTGAAGAATTTATGAAGGAATTGAAGGAATTGTATGAACTCAAGGAAGGCCGGGAGCAACGACAATCTGAGAGCGGAACCCCGGAGGACAGCCCAGCAGTACAGGATTCCCCGTGAGGCGGAACGGTTTATGGCACTGGCCCTTCGGCTTGCACGCCGCGGCATCGGGCGCACTGCACCCAACCCTGTAGTTGGGGCCGTGCTCGTCAAAGACGGCAAAGTGGTGGGAAGAGGTTACCACCGCGCCGCAGGAGAACCCCATGCCGAAGTGGAGGCCATTCGTTCTGCAGGTTCGGACGCGCGCGGCTCGGAACTGTTTGTGACGCTGGAGCCATGCAATCATCACGGTCGCACGCCGCCTTGCACCGACGCCATCCTCGAGGCAGGAATCGCCAAGGTCTGGTACGGCATGGACGACTTGAATCCGGGTGTTCGAGGTGGCGGCGCCAGGACGCTGAGGGATGCCGGTGTAGAGGTGATTGGCCATGTAATTGAGAACCGCTGCCGTCAGATCAACGAGGTGTACCTCACCAACGTGACTCTCCACCGTCCGTTCGTCTTCTTGAAATTGGCCATGAGCCTTGACGGTCGGATCGCTACCAAAACCGGCCACACTCGATGGATTACCTGCGAGGCTTCTCGCCGTAAGGTTCACAGGCTGAGGGACCGAGTATCGGCCATCATGGTGGGCGTCGGGACCGTTATTGATGACAACCCCGCCTTGACTACCCGTCTGCCGAGAGGACGAGGACGCGACCCAATTCGCATTGTCGTGGACTCCAATCTGAGAACGCCTCCGGCTGCTGCGATTTTCAATCCAGAATCGGCGGCCGGGGTAATTATAGCCACACGTAAAGATCCCTCCCCTCAGCACAAGGCAAACCTGGAAGAGCAAGGGGCCAAAGTTCTGAGAACAAAGGGGTCTAAGCAGGTGGATTTGACGGACCTGCTCGGTCGTCTGTACGATATCGGTATCACTTCGGTCCTTATCGAGGGGGGGGCCACATTAGCCTGGGGCGCACTGGATGCGGGAGTGGTCGATCGCTGCCTGTTTTTCTACGCTCCCATAATAATAGGCGGCACAAACGCTCCATCGGGCATAGGAGGCGCCGGGATCAGCAGGCTTGAAGAGGCCCCTCGGCTTGTCACGGTGAAGGCGCTCCGGGTCGGCTCGGATATAATGCTTGATGGGAGAGTAGTTTACGCAGGCCCAAAAGATTGCTGGAAAAATCCCTAGGTTTGAGGCGATCTCCAATTCAACGTCCGATCTTCCACAGATCACTTCAGTGCCGAGCGGGTTAGACTTTTTCGCTCAAGTTGTCTCAGAGGCAGTGGCTATGATTCTTCAGATAAATCCTGTCCATCCTCAACCCAGGCACATTGCCAGGGTTGCTGAAGTGCTCCGTGACGACGGAGTGATCGCCTATCCCACAGACACAGTGTACGGCCTAGGTTGCGATATTAAGAGCAAGAAGGCCCTGGACAGGGTACGCCGGATCAAGAAGATCGACAACAAGAGGCATCTTTCATTCGTTTTTGCGGACCTGAAGACAATTTCTCAATATGCTCAGGTGAGCGACAACGACTACAAGATATTGCGCCGCTACTTGCCCGGCCCGTACACCTTTGTCCTGAAGGCCACCCGCCTGGTCCCGAGGATAGTGCTCACTAAGCGTAACGAAGTGGGGATTCGCATTCCGGACAATCGCATCTGCCAGGCCCTTGTGGCAGAACTGGGAAACCCTATCCTTAGTTCATCTGTGCGCATGCCCGATGAGCAGCTCCTGGACGATCCCAGAGAGATTGACAACATATATAAAGGCCAAGTGGACCTTGTGGTCGATGGTGGTGTTTTCTTACCGGAACCGTCGTCGATCATCAGTCTGCTGGAAGATGAGCCAAATGTAATTCGTGTGGGTAAGGGCGATGTCACACCATTTGGCTAGTGGACAAATGCTTGGCGAGCAATTCGGCATTTTTGCGAGCGCTGCCGACATGTCTTAGGATCTCGTCGCGGCCTTTCATACCAAGTCTTTCGGCCTCCTCCGGATCGGACAGAACCCATGCTATCTGTCGGACGAGGTCCTCGACCCCCTTCACTTGTATGCCTGAGCCTGCATGGACGAGGATGTCCCGAGCATCTCTGAAGTCCTCGATGGAAGGACCGAAGAGCACCATTTTTCCCCACGCCGCGGGTTCCAATATATTCTGTCCTCCCTTGGGGACGAGCGAGCCGCCCATGAACACCACAGTCGCGAGTGAAAAGATCTGAAATAGTTCTCCGGTGCTGTCCACAATTATGACTTTTCGCCCGTTTCTCCTCTCTCCGGCCATTGCGGAACTGCGGAGAAATGGCGGCTCCATATTACAATCCCTCATGGCCGGCACTATCTGTGCGGTCGTCTCCGCATGTCTAGGGACAAGGATCAGGAGCAGGTCAGGGAACTTCTTTACCAGGGCGCGGTACGCGTCCAGGACCATCTCGTGTTCCCCAGGATGGGTGCTCCCCGCTACGAAGACCTGAGCGCAATCCCCCACGTCCAAAAGGTCACGCATTCGGGCTTCAGCCGCCTCAGGGATCTCTCCAAGAGCCGCGTCGAATTTCGAGTTGCCGGTAACCTGAATTCTTTCGGCGTGGGCTCCCATTTCCGCAATCCGCAGGCCGTCCCTCTCCGATGCCATGAGAAAAAGATCAATGCTCTCCAGTGTCGGAGAGAAGAATGCTCGCAACCTCTTATATCGAGGAAAAGACCTGTCTGAAATTCGGCCGTTGGCCAAGGCAATTGTCGCGCCGACACTCTTGATGCTGTGGATCAGGTTCGGCCAAAGCTCGGTTTCCATCAGGACAAAGAGATCGGGCTGTATCCTCGTGACTACGCTGTTGACGAAAGCGGGAAAATCCAAGGGAAGATAAAAGAAACCGTCAGCGTCGGAGATAGATTCGCGCGCTTTATCCTGTCCTGTCTCCGTCCCCGTGGAGACGATCACAGACGCGGAAGGTCTCAGCTCTTTAAATGCTTTCACAAGAGGTCCGAGAGCGGTTACTTCTCCCACAGAGACCGCGTGGAACCAGACGCGAGGCTTGGGCAAGCGCTCCGGAACGAAATCAGAAGGCAATCGTCCCAGCTTTCCTTGCAAAGAACGCCGATACTTTCTTCCCAACGCGACTCTCGGCAAGTAATAAGCGGCAAGGAAAGGAGCGACCACTGTGTGGAGAAATATGTTGTAGACGAAACGATTCATCTGGGGTGAGTGTAGGCAGACTTGTGATCGAAGCGGAATCCGCGGAGCGTCGTCATCGACACTCTTCGGTCTTGGCCGAGAAAGTCGTCTCCAACTGGAAATTCTTTTCCACCAGAAAGGGGTTTGATTCGACCTTATTGATCCTCACCAGCGTTTTCCATCCTCCCGCCGGGGATTCGATTTCAAAGCGGCGGGGGAGCCACCCGTCGGCTCCGGACTGAAAATCGCCGAAATCGGCTGTGAGATCAATGTCACCATCGGGGCTCAGTCTTACAAGGCGGGTCAACAGTAAGTTCTGAGGCTCCAGAGTGGCGCCCCACACGCGCCCCCCAAAGCTCATACGAATAACGATCTTGTCGGCCTCACGTTTGAGCACCCTGTCAAAACGGACGTCCTTCCATTGGAGAAGCACCATGGGGATCAAGCCCTCAATCTCCGCAACATCCGGAAACCTGCGGCTGAAGCACTCTTTTCCGCCTTTGATAATTTTCCCGTCCGTGGGGATGTAGAGTTCAAACAGATTCGCTTTGATCACCAGCTCGAACAATGAATTGCCTGCAGGAGCGATTCCCTGAAACCTGAAGTCGTTGGGCCGCCTGTAGAGGAGGAATCCTTTGATGTCCTGTCGGTGTTTCCCTCTGTCGTAGGTGCTGGTCACGTTCATGACGCATTTTAGCGCCGTTACGTTCTTGCCTTTCTTGGCCAAAGCCTCTGGAATATCCTGCGGTCTGATACTTGGATCGGCCAGAGAACGACCCGGGCGTACGCCAAGCAGAATCATGAGAATGATGAGGGTGACCATCAACAATGAGTTAAGTCCCCATACATTCAGTGGATTTCGCCATAGAGTGAAAACGTTCGGTTGCTTCATTGATGACTTTCTTAGCAGAGCCTCAAAATGGATGCAATGGGGAATGCCCACTGTGATCCCAGCATCAGTTAACATCCGGCCGGGGCGCAGTTGAACGACCCTTGACCAGTTCCCTTGAGGTGGGGCAGAATGCGTCTGACTACAATTCTGTATGGAATCACAACACGTCGGCTGAGTTCTTGAGCATACGCGCTCTCGTCAATATGGGCGGTGGTCGCAACCAGGGGGTATTCATGGACTGGATCACAATAGACAACATCGCGCAGCATGAAGGAAAGACCGTGGAATTGAGAGGATGGATAGCGAATCGCCGATCCTCCGGAAAAATTCGCTTTGTCCAACTGCGGGACGGACACGGAGCCATTCAGTGTGTCGTCATGGCAGATCGGGTGCCGCTGGAAGCCTTTGACCTCGCGGACCGTGTCCCTTACGAGTCATCGGTAATCGTACGGGGAGCGGTGAAGAAGGACCCTCGATCTCCGGTAGGGTTCGAGATCACGACCGACGATATCAAACTTGTTTCAGAAGCCGCGGCATACCCCATTTCAAATAAGGATCACGGTGTGGGTTTCCTCATGGATAACCGCCACTTGTGGCTGAGATCTTCACGGCAGACAGCTCTCTTGAAGATCCGTTCGGTGATAACCCATGCGGCCAGGGCCTTTTTCGACGAACAAGGATTTGTTTCCGTGGAGGCCCCGATACTGACCCCTACAGCCTGCGAAGGGACAACTTCACTTTTTGAGGTCGACTATTTTGATCGCTCGGCTTATCTGACTCAATCGGGGCAACTGTACGGCGAAGCTGCCGCAATGGCTCTCGGGAAGATATACGTGTACGGGCCGACTTTTAGGGCGGAGAAGTCCAAGACGCGCCGCCACCTCACTGAATTCTGGATGATAGAGCCTGAAATGGCCTTCTGGGAACTTCCGGAAACCATAGATCTGGCCGAAGCCCTTGTATGCCGAATAGTACGGGAGGTGCTGGAGAAATGTTCTCAACAGCTCCTCACGTTGGAGCGAGATCGCACCGCGCTGGAAAAGGCAGTTTCCCCATTCCCGCGAATAACCTACTCTGAAGGGGTGGAGATCCTTAAAGACCACGGAACACTTTTCAACTGGGGGGACGACTTTGGCGCGGATGAAGAAGCCGTGCTCTCGCAAGCTTTCGATCGGCCCGTTTTCGTCACGCATTATCCAGCGGACATAAAAGCGTTCTATATGAAACGAGATGAGGAGAACCCGCGTTTGGCGCTTGCCGTTGACCTACTCGCTCCCGAGGGGTACGGGGAGATTATCGGCGGCGGGCAGCGGGAGGATTCTTTGGACAGGTTGGAGGAACGAATCAGTGCTCATGGTCTCGACCGTGGGCCCCTCGAATGGTACCTGGATCTGCGTCGGTACGGCTCGGTTCCGCACGCGGGCTTTGGACTGGGCATTGAGCGCGCCGTCGCCTGGATCGCGGGCATCCATCACGTCAGAGAGGCAATCGCGTTCCCGAGATTGATGGACAGGCTCTACCCGTGAGAACGTGCTGGGCTTTTCCCCGGAGACCGACTTCCGTGAGCTGTTTTGAGGGACTGGACGAGATCCCCAGAGTTGAACCTCAGGGCTACTCTCGGGCGTTCCTCCTGGAAGTCTGGTGTCTCCCGGTGAGTCCCAAATGGGGAGCACAGAAGAGCTCGGTACTCCGATGCCGAAGCGCTGACGTGCCGGATCCAGTTCTTTTGTCGTGGAGACCGATCACGTCAGACCTTTCCACCGAGCACCCCTTCCATAAACTTACATAACGTGATGCAGTCCCGCCTTTTTTCTTCAGCAGTGCCTTGCACCTCCCCGCGGCACAAGGTACCCGTGACCTTCCAGCAATCGCGCCCATTATCGGGATATGCAGGACACTTTTGTTGACTCCCGCAGTTGACGTACTCCCAACATTTCATGTCAGCCATTATCACCTCCTCTTTCGGGTAACGAATAACGCAAAATACCCGACCGGAGGGCGCGCTGCAAGTCATATATTTGGTAAATACCCTTTATTAGACCCAACAATTTTGTAACATTGCTGGCAATGCGTGTCTCACGGCTTGTCTCAGGGTCCCGCGTAAACGAGAAGATTTCGCGTTCGGTCGAATAAATGGTCTTGACAGATCGCCCTTTATCGTCTATTTTTAATATCTTGAGAATTCCCGGTTGAGATTTGCACAGAGTATGGAAATAATTTCTCTGGATTGTAACTTTTTTCTGAAGTAAGAGTTTCCCCCGGTGCTATACTCTTGTGCTCTCGTACTCTTGGAGGGTCATTGCGTTACCCGCTTTTACTAATAGGCTTGTTTATTGTTCTCCTCAGTGTCGGTCATGCTTGGGCTCTCGAACCGATCCAATCCCCGAGCTCGCTGAAAGAAATGGTAAATAATGTGAGTCAAGGGAAGGCCGTCGTGGCCAAGCCCAAACTTCAGGCCGTAAGGCCGAATGATATAGGCAGACCGCTGCCGGGACGAGTCTCAGGGAAGGCCCCTTCAGTTGCAAAGCAGTCGCCGGCTCCGAATCCAGTATCAATTGAGCGCCATGAGCTGGTCCCAGCGTATGCACCCGCAAATCCTAACATCGCTCATGTTACTCGGAAAGCGCACGTCGCATCCGGTGCGGCCACAGGCTGGGGGAGACCCTTGAGAGGGGCCGCACCTATTGAGCACAAAGTGGCGCGTAAGCCTTCCCCACCGGTGCCCAAAGCGCCGCTGGCTGCACTCAAGCCTCGGGTCAATGCCAAGGCGATGTTCTGCCTTGACTGCTCTTCCGACAAGGTAATGTTAGCCGAAAACATTTCCGAGCCGCTGCCCATAGCAAGTATCACCAAGTTGTTAACCGCCGTCGTTGTCCTCGAGGAGATGAACCTCGATCAGGTCCTGGCGGTTCCCGCTGATATTGATGAAGTGGAACGTCACAAGGTGGGGCTTCGGCCCGCAGATCTTTTCACAGTGAGGGATCTCCTCCACGGTATGCTGATTGCATCCGGGAACGATTGCGCAGAGGTTCTGGCTCGGGCTTACCCGAAGGGCGGCAAGGCCGGATTTATGGTGGCCATGAATCGGCGCGCAAGGCAGATCGGCGCTTCCCGCACGGACCTTCACACTCCCAGCGGCCTTGACATGAAGATCACTTTGGGCAGGAAGGATGGCAGAGACCTTGAAGCCCGGAGGCCCAACACTGCCAGCGCCAAGGATGTGGCGCTCATTGCTCGCGAGGCGTTCAAACATCCTCTCATCCGCAAGATCGCAGCCATGAAGACCTACACCATGCAGACCCGCAATGCCACCCCGCGTGATTACCCATTGGCTTCAAATGACAAGCTGCTGGCAAAGAACCTGCCTGTGGCCGGGGCCAAGACGGGGTTCACAAACGCGGCAGGCAGGTGTATTGTGGCCCTGTTCAAAGATCAAAAAAAGGAACACGTCGTCGTGGTCCTCAACACTCTCCATCATTTCAAAGCAGCTGAAAAGATCTACCGGTGGGCCTCAGCCAGGACGATGTAGCCTGCCTCACGCCACGATGCATTTGGTTCTTCAGAAACACGTTGTCCCTTCTGTCATTGCGCTCGCGATCACAACTTCTGCCCCGCGAAACTGAATTCAACCCTCACGACTCTTCTATCATCTTCTTAAATCCCTCAAACAGGTATCGGGAATCGTGCGGCCCGGGTGAAGCCTCGGGATGATACTGTATGGAAAACACGGGATATTTCCTGTGGACCATTCCTTCCACTGTTTGATCGTTAAGGTTTATGTGAGTGATTTCGCATTCAGATCGCACTGATTCAGGATCCACAGCAAAGTTGTGGTTTTGGGATGTTATCTCGACGTGACCGGTCTCCAGCCTCCGAACCGGATGATTCGCGCCGTGATGGCCGAAGGTGAGCTTGAAGGTTTTCCCGCCTAATGCCAGCCCGAGTATCTGGTGCCCTAGACAGATCCCGAACACAGGTTTCTTGCCAATGAGTCTTTGGACGTTCTCGATTGCATACGTGACGGTCTGAGGATCGCCGGGGCCGTTGGATAGGAACACTCCATCAGGGTCGGAGGCCAGAACCTCTTCAGCAGTTGCGGTTGCGGGGAATACTCTCACTTTTGCCCCCGCGTCTACGAGAAGCCTCAGGATATTTTGCTTGATGCCGAAATCGTAAGCCGCAACGCGGAATTGTGGCTCGGGTTTTTCGGGCACGGCATTCCATCTCCAGGTGGGCTCATCCCAGTCGTACGGCTCGGAGCAAGTGACCTCTTTCACAAGGTCCAGCCCCTCGATATCTGGAAAATCCTGCACTTTCTTCAAGAGGCTTTCATAATCGTGATCTTCCGTGGAGATAATCCCCTTCTTGGCGCCGGTCTCACGCAGGTTGCGTGTCAGCTTTCTCGTATCGATTTCATGGAGCCCCATGATCCCATTTTTCTCAAGAAAATCCTCAATGTCATCGTTTTTTCGCCAATTGCTCGAAAGAGGGCAAAACTCTTTGACGATGAAGCCCGCAAGATAAGGTCGAACAGCCTCGTTGTCCTCAAAATTCACACCCGTATTGCCGATGTGAGGGTACGTCATCGTGACTATTTGCCCTCGATAGGATGGGTCAGTCAGTATCTCCTGATACCCGGTAATGGCCGTGTTGAACACGACCTCCCCTACCTTTTCGCCTCGCGCGCCGACGGCCGCCCCTCGGAAGACCGTGCCGTCAGCCAATACCAACGTTGCTTTCATAGATGTTCCTTTGAGAATGCCCTGAACCTTTCCATGGCTTCGTCTATTCGTTTATCAGGAGAGGTCATGGAAAGCCTGAAAAAACTTTCTCCGCTGGGTCCGTAACCGACACCGGGGGTAACGATTAACCCCTGTTTCTCCAGAAGGTCCGCACAAAAGGCCACTGAAGATGTGTAGGGCTCCGGAACGTGAACCCAGAAATAGTAGCTGGCCCTCGGAAGCTGGAACCTGTAACCAAGATCCGCGAGCGCTTCGGCGATCCTATCCCGGCGCTTCTTGAACAGAGCGGTGCGCTCTCGGCTGAATTCAGGAGCATCAGGGTGCCCGAGCGCGCGTGCTGCTACCCTCTGAATGGCCATAAATACGCCGGAGTCAAAGTTAGACTTCAAGGTGAGAAAAGCCTTGATCAGGTCTTTTCCCCCTGTAACAAACCCTATCCTCCAGCCAGTCATATTGAAGGTCTTGGAAAACGAGTGGATCTCTATGGCAATGTCCTTCGCGCCTTTGACCTTCATTATGCTTATCGGCCGATCCTCCTCCTCGAAGTATACTTCCGAGTAAGCGTTATCGGCCAGAATCACGAGGTCGTGCTTTCGGGCAAACGGTACGAGTTGTTCAAAGAAGGTAGGATCGGCCACCGCAGCGGTGGGATTGTTCGGATAATTCACAAACATGATTTTGGCTTTATCCGCCATCGCCGGATCTATGCTGTCAAGATCGGGTAAGAATCCGCTCTCTTCGTTCAGCGGAACTCGGACCACATTGGCACCCGCGAAGCCAATGGCTGCTTCATAGACCGGATATCCAGGATCGGTTACTATTCCCAGATCGCCCGGATCGAGAAAAACGAAGGGCAGATGTGAAACTGCATCCTTGGCTCCAATTACTGCCATGATCTCACTGCGAGGGTCCAGTTCGACATCGAAGCGCCTCCGGAACCAACCAGCCACTTCTTCGCAGAAGTCGGGCTCGCCCTTGTAGCTGGGGTAGACATGATTACGCGGATCGTGAATCTCTTCGTTCATCAGATTCAGAATGAAGTCCGGGGTTGGGCGATCCGGGTCTCCTATCGCCAGCGAAACGACGTCGATTCCCTTGTCTTGGGCTGCCCTGCGCTTTTCATCAATCAGATGGAACAGGTACGGGGGTGTTTCCGTTACCCTCCTGGACAATCTCATGGATTCCTCCCAGCCAGTGCAATAAGATAAACTCCACTGCCCGCGGCCATTTGGCAGTCCGGCAGAAAACCCCTCCCGAGAGGCCAATCGAGGCGTGTTTATTTCCTCGGGTACTTCCGAAGGCCCCGTCGAGCCAAAGTCAAGGCTTGGGTAGGGGCGCAGCGGAGGTATTAATGTAACATCTTGACGTGCGTGAATTCAACACCGGATGACCATATCGTCCTATCTCTAATTGAACTATTGTATGATATAATGCTTATTTCTTGACTTTGCCTCTCATTTCCCCTTATTTTCAGAAGAATTTTGCGCGGAGAAAAAAATCGTCAAGTGACTGGCTTCTCTGAAACAATTCTGAACTGCCTTTGTCTGAACATGGTA
>JBKQMK010000046.1:0-23419 GCA_052146735.1 Desulfomonilaceae bacterium
GGTGTTCAAAAGAGTTTGCAGCGTGCCGAGCAGGGTGAGCAGGTTCACCTGGTCCCCGCGGCCTATATTGTAAGCCTGGCCGCACGCCTCCGAAGGGGCTTCCAGCGCCAGCAAGTTCGCTTGTACCACGTCCTTCACATAGGTGAAGTCGCGACTTTGTTGGCCGCTTCCATAGATGACGGGCCGATTCCCAGAAAGCAGCGCGGTTATGAAGCGTGGAATTACCGCTGCATATTGAGACTCAGGGTCCTGTCTGGGTCCGTAGACGTTGAAATAACGAAGTCCTATGGTATCGAATCCATAAAGCCCTTTGAACAGGCGCCCGTAGTGCTCGTTGTTCATTTTCGTCAGAGCATAGGGTGAGAGCGGAGAACCTTCGGTCCCTTCACGCTTCGGCAGGATTTGGCTGTCCCCGTACACCGCAGACGAGGAGGCATAGACTACGCGGGGAACCTGGTTCTTGCGTGCGGCCAAGAAAACGTTCAGGGTTCCGTCCGCGTTGACGTACTGTGTGGTCGCGGGATCTTCCACTGACCGGGGAACACTCCCCAACGCAGCCTGATGGAGGATCCCATCAACACCTGCGGATGCCCTATCCAATGCAGCAGGGTCCCGAATGTCTCCTTCTATAAGTTCAAAGTCCCTATTGACTTCCCAGCGCCCGCCGCCCAGTTTTTGGAGGTTCGCCCTCTTACCGGTACTGAAGTTATCGAAGACGCGGACCGCATCGCCCCGCTCCAGCAGGCCCTCTACTATGTGGCTTCCGATGAAGCCGCCTCCCCCAGTAACCAATATCAGTCTACCGCTGTTCTTGGCACTCATGTGTGTTCTTTACCCCATTTTGCACGACTAATACCAATGCTCTGTCGAACAAATTATACCGCCGATGGCGGGACTGATCGCCGACTGCGGTGATAAAGCACTACTGGCTTGACAGCGCATTGATATGAATTCCCTCTAAAGGGACGCAAAGAGGGTAGCGATTTTTGCATGAAAATCAAATGGTAATTTCTAGCGGGAGATCATATTCGGACGGAGGGACGGCTGTTACCGTCCCGGATGAATAGTCAAGGAGCAGAAATCAAGACTTGACTCGGTAAACCAATATATATGAAATGGGTAAGCGGGGGCTGTAGAAAATCGCACGGATTGTGTAGCAAGGGAAGTTCTTGCCCCCGCATACCACTGCTAGTAGGCGCCGTCTTTGACGCCCTTCTTTATTACCTTCTTGTCGATTTTGCCGACGCTTGTCTTTGGAATCTGATCCACCATGACAAAGGCGTCGGGAATTCCCCATTTGGAAATCTGGCCGTCAGCAACGAACTTCTGCATGAAGTCCCGAAGTTCTTCCGCGGTTATGGCGGTGGCAAACTCGGCCTTGGGAACCACCATGGCCATGGGCCTTTCTCCCCATTTGTCGTCCGGCACGCCTATGACCGCAACCTCGGAAACCGCCTGATGCTGGCTAATAAGACTCTCCAAATGAAGAGATGAAATCCATTCACCGCCGGTCTTAATGACATCCTTAAGACGATCGGTAATCTGGACGTATCCGGTCTGGTCCATGCAAGCTATGTCGCCGGTATGGAGCCAGCCCCCTTCCCACAGTTCCTCCGATCGCTGAGGGTCTTTGAAGTATCCCTGGGTGAGCCACGGTGTGCGCACCACAATTTCGCCGGGGGTTTTGCCGTCTCGCGGCAGTGACTCGCCCGTGGCAACATCAGCGATCTTCAGGTTGACCAGAGGAATCGGCATGCCGGTCTTAGTTCGTATGTCAAGTTGACGCCCAGCCTCCCAGTCCATCATTTCCGGCTTGAGATTGGCCAGGGTCAAGACAGGACACGTCTCGGACATGCCGTAGCCCGCATAGATGTCAATTCCGCGCTCCATCGCAGCCTTGGCCAATCCCCTCGGAAGCGCGGACCCGCCTATGACGACCTTCCAGCCCCTAAGGTCTATGTCCTTGGCAGCCGGGCTGCTCAGAATCATGTGAAGAATCGTGGGCACACAGTGCGAAAAAGTAACTTTCTCGGTCGTGAGCAGTTTGAGCAGCATCGCAGGCTCGTACTTCCCCGGATAAACGTGTTTTGCGCCCAACATGGTCGCGACAAACGGAAACCCCCAGGCATGCACGTGAAACATCGGCGTAATCGGCATATACACGTCCCCAGATTGGAATCTGCCCGGAGCCGTGTAGCCCGCAACCGCAACCGCGGTTCCCAGGGTGTGGAGCACCAATTGACGGTGGCTGTAGTAAACCCCTTTGGGATCGCCGGTTGTCCCTGTCGTGTAAAAAGTTGAAGCCTGTGTATCCTCGTCAAATTCAGGAAAGTTGAAGGTATCCGAAGCTTGGGCAAGCATCTCTTCGTATTCCGCCGCGATGCGCAATGAAGTTGCCGGCTTTTCGGCTCCTTCTTTCAGCAGTATATATTTCTTAACCGTGGTCAGTTGGCCCGAGATGCTCTCCAATATAGGCAAGAACTCCTCATGGACGAGAACCACGTCATCTTCGGCATGATTCATCGTGTAGAGGATTTGGTCAGGGGACAGGCGAATGTTAACAGTGTGAAGAACAGCCCCCATCATGGGTACGGCAAAGAAGCACTCCAGGTAACGATGGGAATCCCAGTCCAGAACCGCGACGGTCGCACCCGGCCGGACTCCCAGCGAGTCCAGCGCGGAGGCAAGCCTGTTGATCCTGGCGTATAGATCCCGGTACGAGAAACGCAACTGGTCACGATAAACAATCTCTTGATCGGGTGCGTAAAGAATCGGCGTGTGAAGCAACTGTTTGATGAGCAGAGGATAAGAATAAGCGGACGCAGTTTTCTCTATTTTCCGGATCTGTTTCTCCATAACTCCAATTTCCTCCTGGGACCTCATTGAACTTGATAAGGATTCGCTTTAGCATACAAAACACACTGATGTGAAGTCGTGCCGATCATGTCCCAAGGTCCCTCGCTCGGAACACGGTAAACAGTAGCAAGACTCGTGCCGTAAGAACGAGGGAGAAACAACCTACAATGACCTGATATCTTGCTCGAAACCTCAGACCCTTCCACGGACTGACCAAAGATGATCGTCAGAATCCTTTACAGTGTGTAAAGAACCGGGACCCAAATACCGCACGGAGATCCGGGCTTCAACCACCATAGACCATGAGGGTCGCGGAGAGAGAACCAATCGACAATAGGGTGGAGAAGACGATGGCCGCTGTCGCCAGATCGACGTCACTGTTGAGCTGCGCGGACAAAATGTAACTGGCGGGGGATGTGGGCAAGGCGAAGAATATCATGGCCGTTTTGAATGGCATGTCTGAAACACTAAAGAGTTGTAAACAAAAGTAGCCCACAACCGGCAGGATGGCCAATTTAAACATCGCGGCCGCAGAAGCGTACTTGAGATGGCCCTTCAGTTTGGCCAGGGTAAGTGATCCCCCGATGGAAACCAGGGCCAGGGGCAAGGCCGGCAGAGATACCAATCCCAAAGCGTTATCTACAAAGACAGGAAACGGCGTGTTCAGCTTCGAGTACAGGATACCCAGCATGCAGGCCACAATAAAAGGATTCAACAGCGTGGCTTTTACCAGCAGAGCCGCTTTGCGGGGCCATGCATAACTTTCTCCGGAAAACCAAATCAGGGTGGTTACAGCCAAAACATTTATGAAAGGGATGACAAAGCCTATCAGCACTCCTAACTGCCTGAGACCCTCTTCGCCCTGGGCCGCGAGCATGACGGCCATCCCTATGTATGTGCTGAAGCGAAAACAACCCTGAGCAAATGAGCCGACCGCATAATCCGGCATTCTGACCAGCTTGACAAAGATCAGGCTCATCACGAATACTATGAAAACAGCGCAAAGTACCGCAAATATGACGCGGGTTTCTATGGTTGCGCCCACCGCGGGCTTCCCTATTTTCCAAAAGAGCAGGGCAGGGAAAAATATGTAGTAAATCAACCTGTCCGACACAGCGATGAAGGTGTCGTCGATTACTTGGAAACGCCTGAGAAGGTTTCCCAGCGCGATAACTGCGAATATGGGAACCACACTGTTGAGTAGTAGTATCATTCGATTGGACTTACGGCGGTGTCAGCTGCGTTCATTCATATATTTTCTCGTCAACAGCGTCAAAGGCCAGTGAGTCCGATTCATGGTCGCGTGCAAGGCGAGCCTGTTTCGTTGCCGAGTATTCTTTGTACCATTCGTTCGCCACAATTGCCGCCATTACCTCGTTTGTGCCGGTCCAGATAGAGGCCAGTCGGAGATCGCGACATATTCGCTCAATCGGGTAAACATTGGTATAACCAATTCCCCCCATCACCTGCATCGAGTTGTTGGCAACCTTTTGACACGCCTCGGTCACAAACTTCTTGGTTTGGGATACCATCCGTCTCACAAGGGTGGCACCCGCTCCCGAATCCACCGCTCGTGCAGTGGCGTAAGCCATCGCTCGTGACGCATCCAGCAGCATGACAGCCTCGGCCACTTGAAAACTCACCCCTTGAAACTGGTTGATCGTCTGGCCAAACGCCTTTCGCCGCGTGGTATAGCCTGTAGCAATCTCCACGGCGGGTCTGGCCGCTCCTATGGTCATTGCGGCGGTGCCGAGGCGTTCAGGAATCATCATTGTGTTAAACACGGCGTAAGCTCCGTGAAGTTGGCCAACAATGTTTTCCTTGGGTACCTTAACATCCTTGAGGACTATTCGGGCTGCTCCCCCGCCGCGGCAACCCATGAGGCCGTAAACATATCTTGTGTCCAGACCGGGGCTCCGGTCCACAATGAAGCATGTCAAGGCTTTGTGAGGCTCAACGTCGGCGGCGGTACGAGCGTACACTAGAAAGAAATCCGCTCCCTCCGCTCCAACGATAAATCGTTTCTGCCCGTTCAACAGAAAGAAATCGCCCTTGTCGACCGCTGTAGTTGTAGTGCCGAAGAAATCAGAGCCACCCCTTGGTTCGGTAAGACACTCTGCGGCAAATACTTCGCCCGCGAGCAATGGTTTGACGTATTTTCCCTTCTGTTCGTCAGTACCGTGGAGGATGATGGCGTCGCACACAAGTTCCGCTCCAATGCCGAAAACGCATGAGAAAATGTAACCAAGTGTGCCTACTTCCTCCATCACCATGCACGTCGTGACCCAGTCCATGTCGCGTCCACCCCATTTCTTCGGGTAGCGGCATCCGAACAGGTTACGACGTCCGGCTTCCTGCAAGAATTCTTTTGGGAACCGGATTTGGTCTGCATCCATGTCCAGGATCATTTTCCGGGGGACCCACCTGACAAGGTCGCGGACTTCGTCTCTTATTTTGCGCTGCTCTTCGGTAAGTAGGAAATCAAACATGGGGACCCCTCCAGGTGTATTTATTGCAAAGCTTCTCGGTCAGGTCAGTTTCCTTATAATGAGCCCGGTTGTTCCGGACCCGATCTTGGAAGCACAAAAACGAAAGTTGCGCCTTTTCCCTCCTCGGACTCAACCCATATTCGGCCGCCGTGACTTTCTATGATTTTTTTCGCGATGGAGAGTCCAAGTCCAGTGCCCCCCTGCACGCCGGATCTTGACCCACGGAAAAATCGGTCGAAGATCTTTTCAAGGTATTCAGCCGGTATTCCGACACCGTTATCCGACACTTTCGTGACAACATGACCTTGATCGCTGCTCACTTGAATCCGAATCGTGGGATGGTTCTTCTCCCCCATGTGTCTCACAGCATTCGTCAGGAGGTTGTCCAATACCTGCCCAATGCGGTGTCTGTCACCCAGGACCGTTGCCGCGGATGCTATCTCCAACTCCAAATTTATTCTTTTTTCGTCGATTATTTGTCTGTGTTGCCGGACGACCTCGTTGACGACTTCGTCGAGCCGGACCTCCTCTTGTTCGGGCTTCGTGTGCTCAGATACCAGTCCGTCCAGTAGGTCCCTCAAGAATCTTTCCACGCTTTCGCTTGTCAGGCTAAGCTGATTTAGTATCTGCTCGCTCCTGTCGTCAGCGGGCATCTTGGCGATGCTGCCCTTGAGAAGACGGACTAGTCCTCCAATCGTTATCACAGGCGATTTCAAATCGTGCGCCACCATTTGGATAAGCGATTCCAATTCCTCGTTTCTTTGCCGTGCTTCGATAGTTCGTTGCTCGAGTGCCTGTTCGGCTTCTTTGCGTCGGGTGATGTCCCGTATCATTCCGGTGAAGAATGTTCCCTCTCTCGTTCTCCAAGTCGAAAGGGAAAGTTCGAGTGGAAACTCGATTCCGCCTTTAGTGAGACCTCGTAATTCGGCCGTCATACCAATGAGCTTGCGTTCACCTGTGGCCAAATACCGGCGCACGCCCGTCCGATGGGCCTGGCGCAGCGATTCGGGAATGATCATGCTCACGGCTCGGCCTATTACTTCCTCTTCCGAGTACCCGAACATCCCTTCCGCACCTTTGTTCCAGAAAATGATCTTGTCTTCACTATTGATCGAGATTATCGCGTCTACGGCCGATTGAGCCAACGATCGGAACCTCATTTCCGAGTCCCGGAGCGCCTCTTCGACAGACTGGCGCCGCGCGTCCAATGCTTCCAGCTCGGCATTTCGACGTTCCAATTCGTCAATTCTGTCTTTCAGTGGCTCTTTTGTATTGCCGTAGTTCATACCCTTTGCTCCGGGGGAGACCGGGATTCCCTGGTCCTGCTCAAAGCCGAGGGGGTTCAGATCTGTTCTACTTTAATCTCTCGACAGGGGCACAGGCCGGACCTTGCAGATAGTCACTTTAGAGATTTGCAGGCCCGAGGTCAAGGCGCTAAAAGCGCGAAGGAAGGGTGGTCCTTCGCGCAAGGCATCATTATCGCGGCGACCTTTGCGCCTGAGAGTCACGAGAATATGCAGCCAGATGACATTTCACGTCCATGAACTCTTGCGTCACTAGGAAAAACACACGACCTTGACATTTGGAGCTTGTTTTGGTACACGAGTGACCTCTACATTCCCTGTCTTGCGGTTCATGCGACTATAAATCGAGACCTTCGGCCAGCGGACTAAACTTAGCGGCGCAACGTACTGGAACACTCGTAGTGCACGTGTTATGGACATGAAACGGCATTATTATGAGGACGTGCAGCTCTTCAAAACCAACACTGCGCTGGCACTGACCGTAATATTCCTCGCCGTGCTCGCCTCTCTCCCCTTTCTCGTAGGGAACTATACCCTGTACGTGCTAAACCTGATTGCGATTCACGCAATAGTTGCAATAGGGCTGAACATCCTGGTCGGATATACGGGCCAGATTTCGCTCGGACACGCTGGGTTCTTCGCCATTGGCGCCTACAGTTGCGTTCTGCTAATGGTCAAGGGAGGGCTTCCCTTTCTCGTAGCGTTGCCGGCTGCCGGCGTGGTTGCGGCCCTTTTCGGATTCATGCTCGGACTGCCGTCTTTGAGGTTGGAAGGTCCCTATCTGGCCATTGCCACCCTGGGATTTGGGATGGCCGTGACGCAAATCATCAGTCACTCAGACTTTACCGGGGGCCACATGGGCATCCACGCGCCCAAGATGTCCATCGCAGGTCTTGTTGCCGACACCGGTGCAAAACAGTATGCAGTGATCATGGTGGTGGCAGTGGTATTGACTCTATGTGCAGTCAATCTCATGAAGACGCGTGTGGGGCGTGCTTTTGTAGCAATCAGAGACAGTGAGATCGCCGCGGAGTCCATGGGCATCAACATTAGCTGGTACAAGACTCTGTCCTTTGCCGTGAGCGCATTCTATACGGGAGTGGCCGGAGCATTGATGGCCTTCGCACTGGAGCATGTGTCCGCTGGGAGCTTTAACCTGATTCTCTCCATCACGTTTCTTGCCGTGATCATTGTCGGTGGACTGGGATCCGTAATGGGTTCTATTTTGGGAGCAGCTCTGCTCACCTATCTGCAGCTCAAGCTCCAGATAATTCAGGAGGCTGCATGGATCGGCCCCCTTCTTCTTGAAGTCTCAAAGCGGTACTTCACCACGGAAGGATTGCCTAACATTCAGAGCATCGTATTCGGCGCCATCATGATCGCTATCGTGGTCTTCGAGCCGTTGGGCATACACGGCATTTACTTGCGTTGCAAGCGGTACTGGAGGATGTGGCCTTTCTAGAAGGTCAGGCTCCAACTGACCTCAAGCTTGCAACCGGTCGACGGAGGCATGAATGAACTTCTTCTTCGATCTGGTCATAGGAGGGCTTTCCATAGGAGCCTGTTATGCTCTAGTGGCCCTGGCCATGGTCATCATTTATAAGACCTCCGAAGTTCCCAATTTTGCCCAGGGCGAGATGGCCATGATCTCCACGTTCATTGCGTACACCCTTATGAACAACTATGGCCTTGGGTTCTGGGCATCGGCCGGAATCACCCTGCTTTTCGCTCTGGCCCTCGGAGTCGTACTCGAAGTGGCCTTCTTGCGACCGGCCAAGGACCCGAGCATCCTCGGGCTGATCGTGATCACCCTCGGCGCGGAGATGATCCTTTACGGACTGGCCGGCTGGAAGTGGGGGGCAAACCAGAATCCATTCCCCGTCCCCTTCTCCGAATACTCAGGGATCAGCCCAGGTGGAGTCATGATTACGGAGATCAACCTCTGGACCTTTGTGACCAGCCTGGTGCTCATGCTACTGCTGTTCCTGTTCTTTCGGTTCACTAAACTGGGAGTGGCGATGAAGGCGGTCCAGCAGAACCATTTTGCTGCCAAAGCCATGGGCATCCCGACCCGGCGAGTGTTGTCCTTTACTTGGGGGCTCAGTTCAATCACCGGCGCAGTGGCGGGGATGTTGATCGCACCCATCTCCACGCTTGATCCGAACATGATGCTCGATCCCATGATGAAAGGATTTGCAGGCGCCGTGCTCGGCGGCATGACCAGCCTTCCCGGCGCGGCTTTGGGCGGGTATCTCCTCGGGCTCGTCGAGAACTTCTTTGGGGGATACGTCTCTCTGGAGTTCAAGTCTGTCGTGGCATTCGGAGTCATTGTATTAATCCTGTGCCTGAAGCCTTCCGGCCTTTTCGTACGGCACTTCGAGCGGAAGGTATAATGCACCAGGAAAAAGCAGTGCTCATAGGCGCTAACGGTCTTTCGTTTCAGGAAGGAGGGCAAGAGATGAGAAAAGGTCTCGCGATGTTAGTATCGATAATGTGTCTGGCGCTTCTGGCCGGATCTTTTTCGTCAGTTGCGGCCGCGGACAAGGTCCGGGGAGTGACGGATACGGAGATTATCATAGGCCAATGGGGTCCTCAGACCGGACCGGCTGCACTGTGGGGCTCTGTTGCCAGGGGGTCCGGGGTGTATTTTGACATGATAAACGATGAGGGAGGCATTAACGGCCGGAAGATCAAGTATGTTTTGCGGGACGACGCATACCAACCTGCGAAAACCAAGGCCATCGGCAAAGAATTCGTTGAGGATATCGGGGTCTTTGCCGTGGCGTGCGGCGTCGGCACCTCACCGGGAATGGCCGTACGTGACTATCTCATGGAAAACAAAGTTCCGTGGGTGGGACCCTCAACCGGTTCGAGACACTGGACCGAGCCGTTTCAGAAGTATCTCTTTGAGCTCTATCCCCGCTATGTAGACGAAGCCTACCTCCTTACCCAATACGCAGTCGAAAAGCTCAATAAGAAAAAGATCGCGTTCTTTTATCAGAACGACGATTACGGGAAAGAAGGCATGGAGGGCGCCAAGAAATATCTGGACAAGAAGGGCCTTAAGTTGGCCGCCGAGGTGCCTGTTGAAGTGACTGACACGGATCTGAAGTCCCACGCCCTCAAGCTGAAAGAAAGTGGAGCAGACGCGGTGATCATGTGGGTGCTGCCCAAACATGCGGCAACTATTCTGGGCCAGGCCAAGGCTGCCGGCTTTCAGCCTCAGTGGATCGCGTCTTCAACTCTTTCGGACGCTCCCCTGATGCATAAGCTGACCAAAGGGCTATGGGAGGGGGTTATCTATGCCAACTTCCTGGATATGGACAGCCCGAAGGTGAAAAAGTATCTCGAGGCTCAGAAGAAGTTCGCTCCCAACGAGCAGAACACCGGGGTGTTCTTCCTGGCTGGTTTTATGTTCGTGGAGCCCATGGTTGAGGGTTTGCGGCGTGCCGGAAAAGACCTGACGCCCGACACGTTCGTCAAGGCCATGGAATCCATAAAGAATTGGAATGATTGGCTCGGCCATGACTGCACGTTCACAGCACAGGACCACCAGGGAATGAAGTCGATTTTCCTGTCCAAGTGCGGGCCGGAAGGGAAGGCCGAGAAGATTGCCGACTGGATGAGTTATAAGGAAGGGAAATAGCCCTTTTCGGAAGGCAGATAAGCGGATAATCAAAAGATGGTGTTCCGCATCTGCGTGTCGGAAAGCTGCATGCCTGCAGGGCGAGTCGCTACTGCGGCCTCCCATGACAGATGAGCGCCATCGGGCTTAAACCCAGGGTAGGGGCGGGTTTCGAACTCGCCCCCACGTCTGTAAACGGGGCGCTCGAATCGCGTCTCCTACTCTTCCTGGTTTCCGGCCACTCTCGGCCTTGCTCAGAGGTTTTATGGCTCTTCTCTCCATAGAGGACTTGTGGATTTCGTTCGGAGGCCTGGCTGCCTTAAGTGGGATTTCGATGGTGGTGGAGAAAGGCAAGATCTTCTCCATCATCGGCCCCAACGGAGCGGGGAAGACTACCATTTTCAACTGTGTCACCGGTATTTATCGCCCTTCCAAGGGGCGGATAGTTTTTAATGGGCAGGATCTAGTCGGGAGGCGTCCTCATCAAGCGGCGAGGATGGGAATAGCGCGAACATTCCAGAATATTGAATTGTTCGCACACCTGTCCACCTTGGACAACCTGCTGCTCGGTCGCCATATGCATATGAAAACAGGAATCCTCTCGGGCGCAACGCTCTTCGGGAAACGTTCTCCTGCAGCCAAGGAGGAATGTGCCCACAGAGAACGAGTCGAACGAATCATCGAGTTCCTGGAAATAGAATCAGCAAGGAATATTCCGGTTGCCGCACTTCCCTACGGGACCCGGAAGTTGGTCGAACTGGGGAGAGCGCTGGCCATGGAACCGACACTGTTGCTCCTGGATGAACCGACCGCAGGGATGAATCACGAAGAAAAGCGGGACATGATGTTTTGGATCAGAGATATTCGGGACGACTTTGACGTGACCATCATCATGGTAGAGCACGACATGAATCTGGTCATGACAGTGTCGGACGAGGTCCTGGCCTTGAATTTCGGCGTGAAGCTGATTCAAGGTCTTCCCGCAGAAGTCCAGACCCATCCAGGGGTTCTCGAAGCGTACCTTGGAAGTGACTGAGGAATACGAGGTTTTCTGAAGACGCGAGGCTGCACGGATGAATCCCGCGAGGCGCGGGATTCATCCGTGGCACCGTTAGCTCCACACACTTTTTGGAGCAAAGGAATTCTCTACAACCTCCTCCTCTTAATGCAATGAGGTGATTTGGTCGTTCCCCATGCTTGAAACAAGAAATGTTGAAATCTACTACGGCAAGATCATGGTGGTGCGCGGACTGTCCCTGACGGTGGAGGAAGGTCAGATTCGAGCCATTCTCGGGGCCAACGGCGCGGGTAAGAGCACGACACTCAAAACCATTATGGGGTACCTTGACGATCAGCCGGAAAAGGGCTCGATTTGGTTCAAGGGCAAGCGCATAGACGGGATGCACACCGAACACATTGTGCGTTTGGGGATTGCGTACGTGCCCGAAGGAAGGGAGGTGTTTCCTGAGCTGACGCTCAAGGAAAACCTTATCATGGGCGCATACACCAGGCGAGACGGGGCGGTTTCCGAAGACCTGGATCGCGTGTTCTCGTATTTTCCTGTACTCAAGCAACGCCTCAAACAATAGGCCGGGACGCTGTCCGGGGGTGAACAGCAAATGTTGGCCATTGCGAGGGCGTTGATGTCCAGACCGAGCCTGATGATCCTTGACGAGCCCTCCCTGGGATTGTCACCCGTTCTTGTCAGCCAGATTTTCAACATTATTCGAACCATAAACGAGGACGGCACTACGATTCTCCTTGTGGAGCAGAATGCCCGAAAGGCTCTCAGCGTGGCTCATCATGCATTCATCATGGAAACCGGGCGCATAGTGCTGGAAGGTACGCCCGAAAAGCTCATGCAAGACGAAGATGTTCAGGAATTTTATCTCGGCATGAGCAGTGAGACTTCCGTGAAGGGTTATCAGCGATACAAAAGAAAAAAGAGATGGCGTTGAACAACGAAGCAATAATGGATCGATACTCGACTGTGCCCAAAATGTTCGTTGAAAGGGTGTCACGGCGGCCCGAAAAGGTGGCCATGCGCTACAAGTACCTCGGGATATGGAGAGACATCACCTGGGCAGAGTATCTGGAAAACGTTCGTCACACGTGCCTCGGGCTCAAGTCCCTCGGAATCGACAGAGGAGATCGGGTAGCTGTCATAGGCGAAAACCGTCCGGAATGGCTATTTTCAGACCTTGCGGTCATGGCAGCAGGTGCAGTGACAGTGGGCATATACACCACCAGCTCGGCTCACCAGTGCGAATATGTGGTCGGCCATTCAGGTTCCAAGGTCTTTATCGCCGAGGACGAGGAACAGCTTGACAAGGCCCTGCTTCTGAGGGAACGGACCCCGGATCTTACCTGGATTGTCATCATGGACCCCAAAGGCCTTCGGAGTTTCTCCGATCCTATGGTCATGACATTTCAGGAGTTGCGCGAAAGAGGAAAAGAACTTGACGATAAGGAGCCTCACCGCTTTGCCGAGATGGTCGCTCAGACGCAACCTGACGACCTTGCCCTGATCATATACACCTCGGGAACCACAGGACCACCCAAGGGGGCTATGCTCTCGCATCGGAACGTAACCTGGACGACGTGGTCCATCGGAGAGGCAGCGCCTTTGGATCCTTCCGACGAACTGCTCTCTTTCCTGCCGCTTAGCCATATCGCGGAGCGCATGTTCAGCTCGTTCCTGCCCATTCGGTTCGGGTACACGGTCAATTTCACCGAGAGCCCGGACACGGTGATGGACAACTTCCGCGAGGTGTCACCCACGGTGATATTCGCCGTTCCCAGAATCTGGGAGAAGTACTATTCGGGCATACGGATTCGCATTGCCAACGCCACGTGGTTCAAGCGTATAGCCTATGGCCTGGCAGAATCTGTGACTACCCTGTACGGCAGGGTCCGGTTTGAACGCAGGGCTGTTCCCGCATGGCTGCGGTTGATGCGGTTCTTTGCTGACGTCCTCGTGTTCTACAAGCTTCGTGAGCGACTGGGCTTTGATAGGGTTCGCCTGGCAATTTCCGGCGCGGCGCCCATTTCACCTGACGTACTGCGATACTTCCACGGAATCGGCGTCTCACTGCGCGAGGTATACGGTCAGACAGAAGGGTCGGGTCCCACCTGCATGCATCAGGGCGAGAGCATCGAATTGGAAAACGTGGGGCCTCCCCTGCCCGGCGTGGAGGTGCGCATAGCCGAAGATGGGGAAATTCTGGTCAAAGGTGACAACGTCTTCATGGGTTACTACAGGGGTCCTGAGGCCACTGCGGACACATTGTGCGACGGGTGGCTGCACTCAGGCGACGTCGGCGTCCTGGATGAACGGGGCTACCTCAAGATCACCGACCGGAAGAAAGACCTTATCATTACTGCCGGCGGAAAGAACATAGCGCCCCAAAACATCGAGAATCAACTCAAGTTCAGCCCCTACATTAACGACGCCATTGTCGTGGGGGACCGGTTGAAATTCCTCGCGGCCTTGATCGTTATCGACGAAGAAAACGTCGTGCAGTACGCCCAGGACCACAAGATACCGTTTACCACGTACGAAAGCCTCACCAAGTGCCGGGAGATCATCGACTTGATCGATCGCGAATTGCAGGAAGTTAACAAAACGCTTTCTCACGTGGAAACCGTCAAAAAGTTCACCATAGTCCCGAAAAAACTCTACGAAGAGGACGGTGAAGTGACTCCCACCATGAAGGTCAAGAGACGATACATCAACGAGAAGTTCGCGGATCTCATTCGAGCCATGTACAAGGGCTGATGAGTTTTCCCATCTTAGCAGTTCGCCTTCGAGCGGGTACGAATGAAACCTCGGTAAGGGCGGACCCATGTGCCTGCCGTTTTTTAGGCGCACACGCAGGTGCGCGCCGTACCAACGCTAAATAAGCATCTTGAACGGCAAGAGGGTATTTCCATCCTCTATGGTCAAGCCTTGGTCGGATAAATCACATTTCCTTGCTGAGTGACCAATGCACCGTCGGTGATCTTGTGAGGCCGGAGATTCTTCGGACCCAAAATGTGCAGTACCTCTACCCCTTGTGCAACCAGATAATCGCTGAGTAGACGCCGATGGCACCGCCAGTAGAGAGCCTCCGCGCACATATAGGCTGTCCTCGATTCTGATGCGACCGACAATAGTTCCGCGACCCCATGTCGAAATTCCTCTTCACACATGTAATCGGCGTAGCTGCGGAAGCCGGGGCTGGTCAAGCCCATGTTGGGAGAGTCGAACCCCTTGCGGGTCCTCCGACGGCCCCCGAGCTTTGGCAGCCAAAGGTACGTCACGCCGAGTCCGGGAAGCACGGTTTCCAGGTTTTCGAGGTTAAAGTGCGGAAATTTTGAAGAGCCGGGCTGGCTTCGAATGTCCGCAAGAGCCTGGATATTGAATTCCTCCAGTAAAGCGATGAAGTCTTCGAGAGATCTATTGGAATGTCCGATGGTATAGAGGCGAATGTCGGCTTCGAGCATGGTTTTGACTCACAGGCTCTGAAACTCTCTCGGGAAGGCACTCACTCCCCGGAATAGTGTATGGACATCGTGGCCCCGATGTCTATAGCATATGACGAAAGTCTACACCTATTCCAGGGCCCCGAAATACATACCGATCCCGGTCACAGATTGGTGGGACAGACAAAATGAAACCATCTCAAAACTCGTAGACGTACCAGAATCGTATCATGAGGTGTTGGTAGGGGGCGGGCACCGTACTCCGTGGAGCGTTGCGGGCCCACATCGGTATCGTGGCAGAATTTCGCAATCCCCACGGGTTTTGAGTCAGTTTCAGCTGCCCGTCCTTACCGAGCCATTTTCAATTTAAGACATTACTTTTGAAAATCGCTCTATAATGCAAATCAGTGGTTTCATAACGTGTTACTTGACCTTTTACACGTTAGATTCTAAAATCCGCTCAATGATTCATTCACGAAAAAGCTGTACATCTGTCGGCTCTTTCGCCTCGGACTGCGAACCTCGAGGTAGAGTCATATGCTTGACAGTTTTGTACCTGTCTGTGCTTATCATTGCTTCAGTCCTGCCGACCGATAGCTTCGGCCTTACCGTTACAACAGGGCCCATGCAGGAATACCTGTTTGTGGAGGGGAAGAAGCATTACGACGCGGGTGAACTGGACCGTGCAGCCGAGGTGTGGACCAATATATTTCCCGACACGCTATACGGTCCGATCACGTACCTCCTCTTGGCCAGAGGCAAGCAGCGGATCGGAAACGATCGGGCCGCTGAAGCCTTGCTCCAGGAGTGCCTGAAACGGCACTCCACCAGTGTTTATTGTGATTCGGCTCGACGCGCCCTTGCCGAAGTTCTCTTCCGGCAAGGGAAGGGAGAAGCAAAGTCGTTGCTGTTGTCTCTACTCGCCAAAGCTTCAGACAGAGACAAGCCGGACCTAACACTCAAGCTGGCTGAATTGGACCGGCGCCTAGGCAATCATTCAGAAGCCGCGGCCCAATACCGAACCCTGTATCTGAACTATCCGGCATCTGTGGAAGGACTCAAAGCTGCCGATGACCTGGCGTCTATGGTTTTCCACCAAAAGATCCCTCCATCGACTTTTTCTCAGAGTGAGCAACTCACTCGTGCGGATCGGCTTTTCAGCAAAGGAAGGTTCGATCTTGCAGCCAACGCCTATGAGGCACTGCTGAAGACAAAACCGTCAGACAAGGGTTTGATGCTCAAGCTGGCCCAATGCCGTTTTAAGGACCGCCAAAACCAGAAGGCGATAACCATTCTGAAGGACGTGCTTAAAGGAGAAGTCTCCGAGCATGATCGGATGGAGGCCCTGTACTTCCTGAGCGTCGTTTATTGGAGGCTGGATCAAGGAAAAGACTTCGAATTTTGTTGCAACAGGATCCTCGAGAAAGGCCCTCTGAAACTCAAAAAGAAGGTGCTCTACAACATTGCGGCCTACAATTTCGAGAAACGAAAATTCGTCGCTGCGGAAACCTATTTCAAGAAGCTTGTCGACACGGGCCCTGAACCCTCTGTCAAGGCGAACGCAAAGTGGAAGATCGCTTGGATTAAGTATTTGAATCACAAGTACGGAGAGGCAGCTGAAGCCTTTCGTGAAATGCGGGCTGTCTCGTCCGGGGGCAAAATAGATAACGCGTCCAAATACTGGCAAGCGCGATGTCTGCTTAACAACAACCGTTCTCGGGAGGCCGAACCGCTCCTGAATGAGATCGTCAAGAATAGCCCCCTTGATTACTATGGGACAGAAGCAGCTCGCTTGCTCAAGAGTATGAGGTCGACCGGAGACACAAACAACAAGTCCCGGCAACCGCTTCTCCAACTGGTCCTGACAGCTGAAGAGATCGCCAACCCGTTGGTATCAGCAGCTAACAAACTCATGGAGAAAGGGCTTGGCGAGTTTGCCCTTCTCAACCTGGAAGCCCTCCCCAAGTCCATGAAGTCCGCGCCCGCCATAGCTTTCTTGACGGCAAAGGCCGCCTACACTGCGGGTCGGTATCGCGAGGCTCAGGACACACTGGCCTCAGCTTTCGGCTCTCTAGCGGAAAACCCACCCGAAGGCGCCCCGGCTGAATTCGTGGAAATGGCCTTTCCTCGCATCTATTTTACCGAAACCACCCGCGCCGCGGAAAAAAACTCTATTGATCCGCACCTGGTCTGGGCAGTGATCCGTCAGGAAAGCCGGTACGACGCGTCTGCCGTGTCACCCGCCGGTGCGCTTGGGCTGATGCAGGTCACTCCAGCAGCCGCGGGGATTGCAAAGAAGGGCGGCAAAATACCCTCCAAAGCGGTGGAAGAGGTTCTTGACCCCCGGCAGAATTTGACTCTCGGGATAAAGATCCTTGCCAAAAACGTCAACATTTTCAAGGGAAAGCTCGTCCCGGCGATTGCCTCGTACAACGCGGACATCAAGAAGGTACGTGAGTGGCTGCAAAAAAATGAGAAGATGAAGCAGGACGAATTCATCGAAAACATTCCCTATTTGGAGACACGCCTTTATGTGAAAAAAGTTTTGGCCGGTTACCGAGCCTATGGCAGGCTCCATGCCAAGAAGGATTTGGCGGGTGTTCGGTAAGATCGAGTGTGGCCTCCATGTGGCCGCAACCACAAGGTATATCGGATGACAGAATGTTCGACGGATGGGAACGGAGAGATCTTTGACGTCTCTCCGTATTTGAAACTCGTAATTGACAAGGATGGCAGATGGTTCCAAAACGGAGCGGAGATCATTCATCCGGAAATATACCGCCTATTCACCGGCATGCTGGAAAGGACAGCCGATGGCGGATACAGAGTCAAATTCGGCCGTGAAATATGCCGTGTCGAAGTGGAAGACGCCCCCTTTGTGGTTCAACGCGTAGACGAAGAGGCTGAGGGTCGAATCGTCATCCAATTAAACGATGGCTCCCGGGAGCCTCTCGATCCGGAGCGCTTTTGGATAGGCAGCGAGAATGTCCCGTATTGCACGGTAAAAGAAGGGGTGTTTCATGCGCGCTTCTCACGACCGGCGTACTACCAACTGGCACGCTACGTGGTCTCGGGCGATGATGAAAAAGTCTTTTTTCTGCTGATCGATGGGAAGCGAACAGAGATCAGGCGGGAAGAAGATTTGAAATAAGACATCTGTAATCTATGCTTTTGCTGTGGTTCCCGGTCACTGCGAAGAACGATTGACCGGCAAGAACCCTGCTCTACTGTGCAAATTGCGCCATTCGTGAGAAATGCAGCACTACGGTGAATCCACGATCAGCGTCACAGGCCCGTCGTTGACCAGATGGACCTGCATCATAGCGCCGAACACGCCCTCTCGAACAGGGACCTTCAGTTTTGCCACCGCGTCGATAAAGCTGCGATAGACGGTCACCGCCTGCTCAGGCCGAGCCGAATCCGTGTATGAAGGCCGTTTCCCCTTGCGGCAGTCACCGTACAAGGTGAACTGCGAAACCACCAGCATTTCTCCCCCGACCTGTTCCAGGCTGAGGTTCATCTTCCCTGCGTCATCCGAGAAGATTCTGAGACCAATGAGCTTTTCGGCCATCCAGCGGATCTGCTCCGGTCCGTCGCCATGGGCAGCGGCTAGAAGCACGAGCATTCCGGGACCTATTTGAGCCACCATTCTGCCTTCAATGGAAACACTTGCCTCAGACGCCCTTTGAACCACGGCTCTCATATCTGCTTCTTTCTCATCTTCCCTGTTGAATGAATTCTTTCCACAGCAAAATAAACGCCGGAACGAAGTCCTCGGGGTCCTCGTCCATGAGTTTCGACACACGTTTACGGCTCATGAACGCACCCCATTGGATCTCCTCCGAATTGGGAACGGGCTCCAAGTTTGTCATTACCTCAAACAGGACCACATGTTCGTTGTCGGTCTGCTCTGACGCGGGAACTCTCAGAATTTCTTTGACTTTGGCCTGGATTCCAAGCTCTTCCCGTAGCTCACGGATCGCTGTCTCTTCGTAAGTTTCCCCTGGATCGACGTGGCCCGCAGCAGAAGAATCCAGCTTCCCAGGATGCCTGTCCTTGGAGCGGGACCGCCGTTGGACGTAGATCTGCCCTGCCGGATTAAAAACAAACATATGCACCGCCCTGTGGCAAAGCCCCAGCCGATGGATTTCGCCACGGGTACCCGTACCGATCACCTTGTCATGAGAATCTACTATCTCGAGTATGTCGTTGTCTGTAGAATACATGGTGCTCATCAACGCAAAACCTCTAGAACATTTGAAGTCATGCCAGTAGAGGCTTTTTGCAAAAAGGGCCTCCCCGGCGACTCTTCAACAAACTCATGTGTTTTACAGCCACTGTTATTCGCACGTCTTTTGCAGCGTGTGGCCGATCTTCTTTTCGACGGACTTAACCTTGCTTTTTATCGCGCTCGTTACCCCTTTCCTGTCGTCGATACGAACCGTTGTCATGACCCTATCGCATTGAGAGGCCATGCTTTCGTGACACTGCCGCACAACATCAAAGACCTTGTCCGCGGGGCCCTCTATGAGAGTGCCCAGAGCGTGGAGTTCATAGTCCAGGCCGCTCTCCTCTATAATTTTAATGGATTCGGCTACGTATCGGCTGAGCCCCTGGCCCCCTTTGTCCAAGGGGAAAACGCTCAATTCTGCTAACATGTCTTCCTCCTTTTTTGGCATATTATGGATCTGCTTCGCCTTCTCGCCATGAACGAGGCGGAGCGAGGATTATAGGATACCATAGCAACGCTCGAAAAGCGTAGACCAAGAGGTCATGCGAAGAGCCTCAGAAATGCAGAATGTCTGTCTTACCGCAGTGAACGTAGAGGGCGCAGAGAAAAACCCAATTATCTGTCCCTCCGCGTTCTCTGGGCCCTCTGCGGTGAACGATCACAAGGAACACCAGTCATGAATTACGATCCGCCCAGCCGGCAACTCGACGAGCTGAAAACCATGTTATTCCCATATATAGTGCTCGGGCCACTATTGTCGGCTCTGTTCGCGAATCAGATCGACAACATATTCGTTGCCTGTTTATTGTTTGTGGCCATGGTGGGATCAGCTTTCTTCGGATTCAGGAAGCGCTACGAAATGATAGAAAGATCTGTCCGAGAACAGGAAGAAAAGCTTGTGGAATTGGCAGGAGGACTTAACGAAGGAGGGGAGTGACGGCAATTATGTTGACTTAAGCACGATTCCATCTGTCGCTCCGTAGGCTTGATCGTCAACCCGGCGCAGGCCGGGGTCCAGTCCCGCGTTTCGCGGGATGGGTACCGGCGCCTGCCCCGGACGCTGATCCGGGGTTCGCCGGAATGACGGGGCAGAAGGCATAAATACGGCCTCTTAGCCAGACGATTGTTTTCTTTCTCCCTCGATAGCTCTGCGGATGGATGGCGCACCGCCATGACTCTCACCTTTTCCCGGGCCGGAAGAATGCGCACTATTATGATAGTGAACTCAAAGCAGGTGAGACCCGGAAATGTTTTCTTTTATGAACAGATGGCTATGCAAGAACAGGCTCACTGACCGATGCAAATCCTGCCCGGCCGATCCGTCCATGTGCTTGCGTTTCAGGTGCCCGAACCTGCGGGAAGTTGAGGCGGGGCTAGAACAAACAGGCAAAGTGTCTGAGTTTCAATGTCTTCAAGACCTGGAGGGCGACCGGTGTTATCCAAAATGGGATAACATTCGGGATTTTCTACAAAAAAAGGATGAAACACTGAAGCCCAACACCGCTCCGAAACGGAATCGGCCAAAGGTCTCTTTGTGGAAGGCCGTCCTGTCGCTCTTTTCATTGTAATGCAGCGAGTAGGATGTCGTGACTCCGCGAGATGCGGGGAACCGCATCATTGGAGTTCTCTTCTCAAGCGATGGGTTCGCTTCGTTCACCGCAGTTTATCCGGGGTACGATCTTTGGGTGTCCATTTTGTGTAGCCAGCAGCAGCACTCACCGAGCGATGCCAAGCTACTCGTGAATCTGACTCGTAGACCCGCTTGTCAAGGCGCACCCATAGCATGAAACATGGCTCGGAATTCTTTGATCTTGGCTTGGCTCTTACGGATCTCATCGGATGGCAAGCCGGATCTGCCTTCCAATGCCTTGATCCGCAGTCTGGTCGATGCGAATTCCGCCGCCTTTTCTCTGACCTCGTTGATATTCGGATGGTCGCTGAACTCCTTCAATGTCTCGTCCAGTGACCCCAAGGCACCTTCCACGGCTAGCTCAGCCGGCCGTTCCGACAACTGTGCTACCGCTGTGTCCACCCTCCTCGTGAAACCAGAGATTGCGCTACAAACCTCGTATGGCAACTCCGGCCCCGTATATGCCGTGGAAATCATCGGCTTTTTCACTTACGAGGAGTGCTTCGGCACAGTCGAGAGGTCTTGCAGGCACCCCAACACCACCCACACTGCTGCGGCCATCAAAATAGGTATCATTACAAAGCCGAACTCTTTTATTGTGCTCGTTTCATGCGTCTCTCGTGGGCCGATCCCGCTGAAGTAAAATCCGCTCTCAGCTGTTTGCTTCAGACCGCGGCATTGAGTGCGAAGCCAAAGGAAATAAGAAACCACAAAGGGAATATGGGCACTAAGAAGCATCGTGCCAACGGCTATCCACGCGCTTCCAGTAATATCATGCGTGCGATTGAAGATTAAGAACCCGTTGAAAATTGCCACGGGCAGAACTACCTTCAGCCAACGCGACTGCCCTCTATGGAGCCTTTCATACTCTTTATCGGAAGGGACAATGTATCCGCGGTAATTCTTCCATGGCCGGTAACACTTCCATGGGAAAAATAACTTCCCGCCGTCTTCGGTGGTCTTGAATTCCTCGTCGACGGCACGATCTTTGTAATCCTTGTGGCTGGTCCTTTCGGATTTACATAATGCACATTCGCAATCAATATCCCAAGACAGCTTGACTTCCGATTCCGCAAATCTCATTTCTGATAGAATCTTCTTGATCAGTCCTGAATTTGCAAGAATGCACTTATCCGCCAGTAATCGGTAAATACCTTCTTGCTTACTGAACACTACCCGCCCCCGCGGAAAGTGGTGCGGATCGTAATCTTTGAGGTCAGGCAAAAGTCTGACGAGAGCCTCCGCCCAATATGTAGGGTGCTTTTTCGGATATATTTTGAAATACTTCGAAGTGCTGGCGCGGGCAGTGGGTATGCCTTCCCAGTACAATTTCCCCTCCACCACATAGAATAGCCCTACATGTGGCACCGATTCTTTGCTCTCCTGGATTTCCTGAGGCTCATCCGAAACTGACGATATGGACATTACGGGCTTCAATGTTCATGACTAATTCCCCCAGGAGACTCCCTTACAACTCTGCTGACGCTAAACTTGTGATTATTGGCCTCCCCACGATGGTTGGCAGTCTGTTGAGGGTTGCTTATGGCATTCCAAATGTTCAGGGCCGTGGACGATTAAGCCTATGGTTACTCTGCGTCTCAGGATTCGTCAAGAATTTCTGGATAACGGATATTCCTCAAGATTTGGCAAGCAGGATGCGGTCTTTTGGCAAACGACGTAATTCGCTTCCCTCATCGCGCCCTACCTGCCCGGTGAATCATTAACCTCACGCATGGATTTTAATTTTCTGTATCTGTTCTCGTGTTTCCGGGGAATACCAGATGTCCACAAATTCTAGGATGGACTGTCTCTCTTTCTTTTTCATCTCCTCCGCGACCGGTCGTCTGAGGAGATGCTTTATACTTTGAAAGGCCCGACCGCTGTTGGTGGCTAAATTTTCTGCAACTCGCTTTGCGTCCGGGAGCAGATTTTTCTCGGACGAAACTTGATGAACCAGTCCGAGATCGAGAGCTTGTTCAGCCGAATACATGCCCCCGCTATAGAGGATCGACTCGGCATTTTGGGGCCCGACACATGCCTTCAGCATATCTACCGAGCCTGCAAAGACTGAGGAGCCGAAAGTTATTTCGTTCAATGAGATCCTTGGCTTTCCTGTCGCCATGATCCTATAATCGCACGCAGTGGCAATCATGCATCCGCCGGCAATCGTGTGACCATTCAATGCGGCAATCACCGGTTTCGGGAATATAAAAAGATCCGTATAAAAATCAGTGAACTTGGTGAGATACCGCGTAAAATCCTCTTTTGAATGGTCCATAAAATGGGGAATGTCAAAACCAAAGGAGAAGAACTTTCCGGAGCCGGTCAAAATGACTGCTTTCACCTGTGGATCTGAAGACAACTCATTGAAGCAGTCACTGAATTCATCAATCACAGCCTCAATTAACGCATTGACCTTTCCACGGGTCAACAAAACTGTGGCCGTGTCCCCATCAACCGAAACCGAAACAAATTTCATGATTGGACTCCCTGTCGTTAAGCGGAATGAACCCGAATTATGCGGTGGTATCGATGGCCAGTCAAATATAATTTTTCCCGGGCTGTAACCACTAAGTCACGGGCGGCAAAAAATTGTGATTGCGAGGGGAGGGAGGTAGTCTCCAGTGGAGACGTGCGGTCTGCCCGTCGTCATTCGCGCGCAGACGGGAATCCAGAGTGGACCTCGGATCGGAGAAACTGTCTCAAAACTCGATTTTGGGGTCGCGATTTGCCAGAAAATGTACTACAAGGAGAGAAATTCGAGGGCGGTGAGATCACCATGGGCAAACAGATCAGGGAGGATTACGAGCAGATCTTGAT
>JBKQMK010000047.1:0-5030 GCA_052146735.1 Desulfomonilaceae bacterium
GCCATGAGAGCCAGTTCGATTGCGACCTTGGTCCCATTACCGAAGATCCGTAATGTGTAGGCAATTATTTCGTCCACCTGATAACTGCCAAGTCTTTTCCTTATGCCCCTACCCACACCACCAAAAGCGTGTTGGGCCGTAAGCACGGTCACGTCCGTAGAAATCAATTCCTGGCGCACTTCTTGGGGCATTTCCTGCTGATTGGGCTCGGTGAAACCCGTCACATGACTGACAGCAATGATCTTCGTCGCTGGATCCAAAACTGCGCGGGCCTTGAGAGCCGATTGCCCACTGACGGAAGCCACGAGAACGGTTTTGATGCTGAGCTGCTGGGAGCGCCGACGGACAGAGTCGAGGACCATGCTCGTGTTGCGAGAACCAGGTTCGGTGAAATAAACAACTGGAGTCTCATAATGCCCCGCTCCCTTCTCGTCAGCTTTTGCTAGATTATCCAGACCCGCCACAAGGGCAACCCCGCCAGTTCCCCCTAATTTGACAAATTCCCGCCTATTCATTTGTCCGCTTCTCCTTCCCACTACGTGTGTAATGTCTTTGGATTTGCCTGCTGCCACAATTCATGGGACTTACTTGGCGCCCCTCACAGTTGTCCTGCGCCGGGCACGGCTAAGAGAGAAAATGGTTATGCCCAGGGTGACCTGAGCGACCGTGACCAGGCCCAGAATGATTCGGTAGACACTCCCCACTGGGTCCCAGCCAGCGTGAATCGTTTCAAGAACTTGAAACCCTTTGGCTCCAGAAGCTGCAGACAGTGTACCTAGGCTGAGTAGCTGACCAGCGAGCACCTGTACCAGCAAAAAACAGGCGATAATAATTCCCAACTGATAATGGACCCTTCTGACGGACCGTTCATTCATCGCCAATTCTCCTTCGTGCTATGTCAGATATTTTCTCTTACTAGCCCAAGTTCTCTATCCGGAGCCAACAGGCACGTCAAAATCATGAACGGTGCAATCCCAACGTCACCAACGCTCCACTAAAACCCCCATTTCGATTCCCATTTTCGCTGACGTTGAACACATTAACGTCTGCCATTTTCCAGTGTCTCTGCACAGCAAGCCCTATCCCTATTTGGACGAGAACTTCAGCGTGACGGCCTCCATCCTTCTCCGGTTGACTCCGAAATCGTAATATCCTGAACGAGAAGCCGAGCGAAAATGAATCAGCTTCGCGGCATCGTCAAACTCAAAATCCACGTCGTCTACGAACGAGAAGATCGCTGAACGGAATTCAACCTTCAGGCAATTTCCGACATTCTGAACCATAGTGGTTCGCTGGAAGGTGCCGATAATGTCCAGTAGCTTTTGTCGGGCCTCCTCAACAGAACCTTTGTATCGGATAGGATCCATCCTTCGAGGTCCATCCGGAGCCCGTGAAGAAACACAGTTCGGTTTGTTCGGGCATGGTCGAATCGCGGACTTTGAAGACGCCAACCCCGTGGCCCCTGCGTCAGAGTTCACAATGGCTGCCAAAAACAGACCTAATGTGATGAAAAGAAAACTCACGGTACATCCTCGTAGATAACTGAGGTCCATCTCAGAATCAGGTACAGCTCGAATTCGGCCGGGAGTAGGCTTCACGGCAATGCCACCCCATTCTACCGTTCCAGTCGATCCTATGATAGCATTTGAAGGGAACATCTTATAGCGGCTTCAGTCACGGACACGGGACGGCGGTCATAGCTCGGCTTGTTCCAATGGATCCCTGAGCATTTTTGGGTCAAAGGACGTCCCACGAAAGGTGTTCCGCCTCCCCGCCGATGCGGTTATCGGACGGAGAGACCCATAACCGAAAGGGAATCTATAAAGGTCATCCGACGACGGCCCCGTGACTGGACTCTTGGGGATGATTATTCTGAGCAATGACCGCATGCTCGGAATACCGGGCTGCCAAGACGCCCTGATAACAGGAAAGCGTGAGCGAGGTGAAACATGAATCTCAGCGATTACTTTGACAACACAAAAGGTTACGGAGTCCTGGCCACTGCCGATTCTTCCGGCAAAGTGAATGCAGCTGTCTATGCCAGACCGCACTTTTTTGACGAGAACACGATCGCGTTCATCATGCGGGAACGGATGACGCACGCGAACCTTGAGACTAACCCTCATGCAACCTACCTGTTCATCCAGACTGGGCAGGGATACTCAGGCAAGAGGCTGTACCTCACCAAGCTCCGGGAGGAGACCAACGACGAGTTGATAGCCAGCATTTGCCGGCGGTGCGACTATTCAATGTTCACTGGGCAGCTCACTCGGCACGTCGTGTTCTTCACCATCGACAAGGTCTTGCCTCTCATCGGCGGTGGCAGTTGATGATAAAGCAACAGAGACCGATGCCTTGGATGGGCTTTTGTCGGTCGCTCGATTCTCGAACATGGGATCAGGCACGGTCGGAAGGGGAGACGTGAAAAAAGTTGGTGAGCGGTATGGCGCAATCGTATGACTATGATGTGATTGTGATAGGCGCGGGTATAGCCGGCATGGTGTCCGCAGTGACGGCCCATGGTCTTGGGAAGCGTGTAGCAGTCGTTGAAAAGCGGAAAGTGGGCGGGAACTGCACCAATTTCACGTGTATTCCCAGCAAAACGCTCATTCGGCTGAGCCATACGAACCGGGAGATTTCCCGACTAGCCTCTCTCGGCCTGCTGTCGGGTGAAGCGACAGCTATGGATAGCCGGAACGTGATGGCTCACATAAGGTCAGTGGCGCAAAAGGCATACGAGAAAGATGTTCCCGAGACTTTCGAGAGAATTGGGATTCACATGCTGTCAGGCACAGCATCTTTCGTGGACCGACATCACATTGACCTGAACGCCAGAACCATCTCTGCATCCCACTTCATCATAGCTGTGGGAACCCGTCCCCTCATTCCGCCTATTTCCGGGATCAGCGACATCGACTACTTGACGAACGAGACGCTCTATGAACTGGACGAATTCCCCAAATCGCTCATCATTCTAGGTGGAGGAGTTGACGGTCTGGAATATGGATCAGCTTTCGAGGGATTCGGAGTGGAGACAACCGTTGTTGAAATGGGAACAAGACTTCTCCCCGGAGCGGACCGTGAGCTGATCAATCACTTGAAGCGCTGCCTGGAAGACGATGGAATCCAATTGATGCCTGGAACTAAGGCAATAAGCATGAGGAACCACCAAGGGAAAGTCGCGCTGGCCTTTGAACGGGGAGACGGGAGTCCTGGAGAGGTCACTGCAGATAAGGTGCTCGTGGCACTTGGCAGGAGGCCGGATCTGGATGGGCTGGTCCTGGAAAATGCGGGCGTGAACTGTACGCCCAGAGGCGTTGTCACCGACAAGACCCTCCGGACATCCGCTCCCAACATCTACGCGTGCGGAGATATCGTCGGTCCTGACCAGTTGGCTTCCATGGCCGAGTATCAGGGAATCCTAGCTGCCACGAACGCCATTCTACCGGTGAAACAAAAAGTCGATTACCGGAACAGCGTGTACGTGATATTCACAGAGCCTCCTTTGGCCTTCATCGGACTCACGGAAGCTCAGGCACATGCCAAGTATGGACACAAGTTGAAGGTGTACCGGTTTGATTACTCAAACATGCGCCGTGCATTGATAGACGGTTCCACAAGAGGACTGGCAAAATTCCTTTGTGACGGTCGCGGGCGGCTTATCGGTGCCCATATCCTGGGCGAGGCTGCGGCGGAAGTCATTCACGAGGCCCAAGTGATCAAGGCCTCGAAAAGAGCCTTGCAGAAGCTTCATATGGTCACGCATGCGTACCCCACCTACGCTCAGGCGCTTGTGGGCCGCGCGAGCCAGTTGGCCTTTCTCGACAATATGGGGAGTAGTTTATTTGTCAAGACGGCTCTCCGTATCTTCCCTGGATTGGAAAACAGGCTGAATCTCGCAAGAGATCGTCTGGCCGAAGCTAACCCGACAGCCTCAAGCAACAGGACCGCAAGGATTAGTGTCGTCGTCGAGGCCGAGCCAAAGGCTCCATCAGAAATTCGCGTGAAGGCCGCTTGCATGGATGGCAGGGCTTGCGTTATCGATCTTCCCGAGGACCTAATGGATCACGATGAGCGGCCGATCGTGGCTTCATATGACTGGAATGCCTCCCAAGACCCTCAGCATTTGATTCTCAACTTCAGTCAGGTTCGAAATATGAACGGACTGGGGGCCAGTATGCTGGTGAAGCTTTCGGCCCGAGCCAAGATGAGGAGACAGAGCCTGTCGGCGTTTGGAGTTAGCGCCGACCTTCGGCAAGTTTTCAAAGTTACCGAGCTTGATCAGGCAATCCAGGTCCACGAGAGCGAAACTGATGCGCTCTCGGCTGCAGGAGTTTCAGCACGGCAACCGTCCCTCCAGACCGCGGAGGAACCTGATGTCCAGGTGAATTTGACAAGCTGGGCCAAACCGGTTTCCGAGTTGCTTGTGCCTGCCATGCCCAAAGAAGCGAGAAATCTGAACGTCAACGGTCGTCGCGCCGTAGGTCCGGTCAATGGATTTGGCCAGCTTTGCCAGAAGGTTTTCCGCCTACATATATGTGATCCGACCATAACTCCTGAGCAGGCGATTGCGGCGCTCAAAGAGAACTTCCACAACTTCCAGCCTTCTTTCAACCGCTTTTACCCTTCTCCTGGAGGCATCCAGGCGGGTGAAATAGTTCTCATTGATTCTTCCACGCCTGGCGGGCCTGTATCCACCGGCGTCATGATCCTCTATGCGGACGAGCGTTCGTTCACGTTCAATACGCCGCAAGGACATCCAGAATGCGGATTCGTAAGCTTCAGCGCGTATGAGGAGAGTAGGGGCACGGTCGTCCAGATATATGGATTGGCCCGAGCCAGCGATCCACTTTATGAGGCCGCATTTCGATTGGTCGGATCCAAGATTCAGACGAGAATATGGACCAGTAGTGACCGTTCAATGACTGACTACTCTGGATGAAGAGCCACTGTGAGCAGTCTTTGGTTGCCTGTGGTTTTTGAGGACATGTTTTTTGGAAATTGGCAGATGGGGGCTCACTACCGGATGA
>JBKQMK010000048.1:0-12637 GCA_052146735.1 Desulfomonilaceae bacterium
TTCCCGAGTTCATCGGGTATTTTGTTGGTATCGGTCATTCACGTTCCTCTCGTTTTTAGCCTCTATGTCGATTGCCAAAGTCCTTCACCGGGAAAGAACGATTTACCGCAGAGTGCGCCGAGAACGCAGAGAGATGAAGTGGCTTCAAGACGCCCATCAAGGCCATTAGACCACCCTGTCCAGCAAATGAGGATCTGCAATGTTACTGCCTCCACCCAACATGCCTCGTGGGGGCGAGAACACCAAGAAAACACATTTCTCTGCGATCCCCGCGGTGAACGATTATCTTTAATGAACATGCAAAATTACCGCAAAGCTGTTGAACATTACCCACACATTATCGTTTTTCTTCACATCGAGCTTGCGCCTGCTCTCCTCGGTCACCAAGGAACAGAACTCAGTTCCGTCTTGAATTCGAACAATCAGTTCAGTGGTCAGTTTGCCGCGAAGGATTTGGCTCACCGCGCCGTAAAACACATTCTCTGCAGTACACAACGGTTTCGTCTCGCACTTTTGCATCACAACCCAGGGTGCTTTGACTTCGGCCGTCACCAATGAGCCTACTTTGAGTCCCAACCTATTCAGGCTGTTCCTGGTAATCACCGTGGTTATGACTTCACCGCCGACCGTCACCAGTTCGACTTCGGATTGAATGTCCCCGCGCCGTATCGCCCGAATTTTCCCGAAAAAAGCGTTTCGTGCACTGGTTTTCCTGTGGCTTTCTGTTTCAATGAAGTGTCTTGCGACCTGATGAATGTCCTCTTCAGAGAAAGCGATGAAGGATGCGGTAAGATTGGGGGTAGAATGACCAAGAACCCGCTGGACCACGGGCAACGGCACATTGCCCTGCATCAACTCTACTGCCCTGGCTCGACGAATGGCGTTAGGCGAACCAAGATCCTGTGCAAAACCGCAGGCCACAGCTCGTTCATAAAACTTGCGTCGGACATGACCTGCATCCACCTTTAACAGCAAAGCGGCCTTTTCTGCAAATGCGACGTCATGCAACGTCTCCTGAATTTCGGACATCAACTCCGATGAAATCTGTACCTCGCGTGCAGGTGCACTGTTGACCCCACTAACATTCCTGTAGCGGACAACCCCTTTAGACGCATCTATGTCTTTGCGAAGGTTAAGCGCCAACACTTCGTTAAGACGCGCACCTGTGTAACGAATGAGTAGAAATATCAATAGCATACGTTTCCTAGAAACACACACATCGGCGCGCAATGAAGCCCTTGCCCACAAGCGAAAAGCCTGTTCCAGTTTGGCCAAGTCAGTCGGATCGAGGTAGTGAGTTTTCTGGGGGACTGCGTAAATTCTGGCAGGATTCATAAGGCCGGAGTTGGGATGCATGCTGGTAAAATCCGATGATTCGGAGTCTTGGCCTTCACCGTTGCGCGTTGTTTTCTTCGTCGGCATCCTTCACCAAATCATTTTAGGTTGAGAGAGTTTACTACATCCTCTGCCCCCGACCAATAGGCGAGTATGGCAAAAAACCCTTGACAACGACCGTTGGGTCTCTCTATCATACTAACACGAGTTTATTTAAAAACGTGCCATTATGGGGATGGCCGCCACTGCCATGGAATCCTCCCTCGCCGTTGTTTCTAAGCAGATGGCGTTTTCAGAGATCCCGTTGCGCATGGGGCGTATATTCCAGTGAAATCAGTCGAATACAAACCGATAGGAGTCATCCGTTCGCCTTTCCAAGACGTCGAGGGGATTCCCATACAGCCCGCCGGGGCTCCGGGAGTCCCGGGGACCATAGAGATGGAACCTCAATTTGAACCTGGGCTGAAAGACCTCTCAGGTTTTTCCCACATAATCCTCATTTATCATTTTCATGCCTCAAAAGGATATGTACTTGAGGTGAAGCCCTTTTTGGACGACAGCCTCAGAGGGGTGTTCGCCACCCGCGCCCCCAGACGCCCAAATCCAATTGGGTTGTCAGTGGTGAGACTTGTCTCCGTAGAAGGGTGCACACTCCGTATCCAGGACGTTGACGTGTTGGACGGAACCCCATTGCTGGACATCAAGCCGTTGGTTCCGGAATTCGATTCTCCTGGCGTTGATCGCATCGGATGGCTCTCTGGAAAAGTGCAGGGTGTCCAAAGCGCAAGAGCTGATGACAGGTTCAAATAATACCGAGTGAGCATGTTCGGAGGTCACAATGACTTTTCCCGTCTCAGGAGTAGAGACCGCTATATGGGTCCCGCCGCTTGTGGGAATGGTTATTTCATTTTTCACTTCCATGGGCGGCATATCAGGTGCTTTTCTCATCTTACCTTTCCAGATGAGCGTCCTGAGTTTTACGAGCCCCGCGGTAACCCCGACGAACCTGGTGTTTAATGTCGTGGGTATTCCAAGCGCTGTATACCGTTATTTCAAAGAAGGCCGCATGAATTGGCCCATCGCTTGGAACATTATTGTGGGAACGATCCCAGGGCTGGTTTTAGGTCTTTTCATACGTGTTTGGTACCTTCCCGATCCGAGAGCGTTCAAGCTTTTTGTGGGCTGCGTTCTTTTGTACATCGGCGGACGCATGCTCTATCAATTGCTTCGGGAGCGAGGTAAAAAGACTTCGGAAAACGCAGCAGAAACTAAAATGCGTCAGCACGCCACCGGACAAGCATGCGCAACTTCAAATCCGGGTCAGCCAGGTATCCGTACGCTGAGTTGGTCACTTGCCTCCACCGAGTATGAGTTTTTCGGAGAGTGTTTCCGATTTCACACGACAGGGTTATTCTTGCTTTCCCTGGTAGTCGGGCTCATCGGAGGGGTCTATGGCATCGGTGGTGGAGCCATCATAGCACCGTTCATTGTCTCCTTTTTCGGCCTGCCGATTCATACGATAGCGGGAGCGTGCTTGATGGGGACTTGTGTAACCTCAGTGGGTGGCGTGATCTTCTACGAGTTCTTCGGGCCATTAGTGGCCTTGCCTGGCCAATCCGTGAGGCCTGACTGGTTGCTGGGATTCTTTTTCGGCATAGGCGGATTCGTGGGGATGTATCTGGGAGCCAGAACTCAAAAATATGTTCCAGGAGCCATTATTAAACCGGCGCTTGCGATCGTAATCAGCGCAGTGGGCTTGAGATATCTGATGGGTTACTTCCTCTGAGTTTGTTAGTTCAAGCCCAGGATCCCCTTTCGCGTGATCTGCACGATGGAGTGCTTGCTGGATGAGCTCCCGCCAATTGAACATGGCCTTTTGCGGATGACAGAGCGCACACCACTGTGATATGTTCCGCCCGCGCGGGAATTCTCCCCTACGTTTGTATAAAATTAAATAGCAAGACTTTTCGTAATTTGTACGGAGGCTTGGTGTCCAACTTGGCCTCCGCTACATGCCGTGAATTCCGGGTGATAGCCCGGTGTTGGGAGGAATCATGAAGGCTGCCGGCCTTGTGGCGATCGCTCTGCCGCTGGTTATATCTCTGTCAGGCTGCCTCTCTATGGTGCCACTGGCTCACAATCAACCTGCTGTTTCGCCCCCTGCAAGTTGCGCGCAGCCGCCCGCTCGACAGGCAGGGCCTTCAAATAAGGGTCAGGAGCGCCTGACGTTGGAGGAATGCATTGAGATAGCGCGGGCAAATAACCCTTCTCTGGCCGCAGGGGCCTGGGATGTTCAGACAACCCTCGCTCAGTGGAACATAGCGGCATCCAAAAGATGGCCCAATTTTCGCGGCACGGCAAGCTACAATACCTATGTGCAAAATCAACGGCTTGTGCCGGTCCGTAAGAATAATGATCCTGGTATGTTCAGCACGAGCCTGTGGGCAGGGGATATAATTTTGAGGCTGCCGCTCTTTACCGGCGGCCGCATCACGAACGAGATCAATGCCGCGACTCTCCTGAACCAAGCAGCCGAACATCGTCTTGCCCTGACCTGGGAAGAGCTGATTTTCAATGTCTCCAGTACGTTTTATACGATTCTGGGCCAGCGGCCGCTGATTGAGTCTTTGCAGTTTTCCACTCGTGTGCTGAACAAACAACGGCAGCGGGTCCTTGACATAAGGAGCGCAAATTCGTGAAAGCAGTATTAGCCAACTTGATGCGCAAAGGATGGAAATGGGCACTCATTGCAGTGGTACTCGGCCTAATTGTTTACAAGGTCCGTTTTGGCCCGGTACCCGTAGCAATCCAGCCGGTTGCAGTCGGTGAAGTTGTAGCTGAAGTCATGGGCACCGGAACGCTTGAGGCTCACTACCAGGCGACGGTAAGCGCAAAAATCCAAGGGCTCATCCTGGAACTCCTCGTGGATCAGAATGATTGGGTTAAGCTTGGCCAGCCTTTGGCGAGACTTGACGACTCTGATCTCAAAAGGGAAGTGACCACACAGGAAGCTGTAATGGACGCCGCGGGGGCAACGGTGGAACGTACCATCGCGGATGAAGCACGAGCCAAGGCGTTACTTGAGCAAGCCCGTCTAGACTATAACCGCTACTCGGGGCTATTGGGCTCCAAAAGCATTTCTCAGGAGCAGATGGACAAGACCTCACAGAATCTAGCTGTGGCCGAGGCAGAACTGTCTCGGGCGTCGGCAGCTATTGCTGAGGCGCGTCGGCAGCAAGTAGCGGCAAGAGAGCGGCTCCATTTTCAACAAGCCCGGTTGGCCGACACCCGAATTACCGCTCCTTTTGATGGCTTGATTATTAGGCGAGACCGTGAAGTGGGGGACATTGTGGTTCCAGGCGCCTCCATTTTTATATTGGTATCGGTCAAGGAAATGTGGATCTCCGCATGGGTCGATGAGTCCGCCATGGACGGCCTAGCCCCAGGGCAACCGGCAAGGATTGTATTCCGGTCCAAGCCGGGCCACGAATATCGCGGCAAGGTTACTCGTTTAGGTCAAGAAGTGGACCGCGAGACGCGCGAGTTTCGCGTAGATGTCGGAGTGGACAGTCTTCCCAAGAATTGGGGCGTGGGCCAACGCGCCGAAGTCTATATCGAGACCGACAGGAAGTCTGGCGCCACAAATGTTCCCTTTAAGGCAGTCGTGTGGAGGAAAGGCAAAGCAGGTGTATACGTTGCCGACGGTGGACGAGCCCACTGGAGAGGGGTGTCTCTGGGCTTGCGAGGGCTCGACAAGGTGGAGATCACCAAAGGGCTCTCAAAAGATGAGAAGGTGATCGCTGGGCCGGACCCTTCCCATCTGACCGACGGGCAGAGGGTGTACGCTCAATGAACCTTGCCCTGAGAGACATTCGTCACAACCTTTCTCGATTTTCACTGACAGCGGTAGGGATTGGTATGCTCCTCATGATCGTCATGGGAATGGGAGGAATATATAGAGGTTTAACAGAAGAAGCCACGCTGTTGGTTGACAGGATCGGAGGCGATCTCTGGGTTGTTCAACATGAAACCAGAGGTCCTTTTGCAGAGATTTCGCGTATTCCCAGAAACCTTGAAGAGAGGTTGCTGGCTGTCCCGGGAGTCAAGAGCGCTCATGGATTCGTTACTTATGTCGTTCAGCGGGAACATCTCAAGAAGCCTTTGAGAATGCAGATTCAAGGGCTCTCGTGGCCGGCAGACAAAGGTGAGTGGCTTCCTATCGTATCGGGACGTAGCCTTGGGGCAGCCCATTATGAAATGATCGCCGATAAGATCCTGGGCCTACAACTTGGCGAGAAAGTTTTCCTTGGAAAGGATGTCTACACTGTGGTGGGCATTACGAGTAAGATGTCCAGCATGGCAGGAGACGGACTCGCTTTTTTCAGTCTCCTGGATTCGATGGCCATCCAATTCGATTACTCAGGTGAGGCGATTCGACTGGAGCGAAAGGCTCGTCTGTCTAGACTCTCCCGTCAGGACATTGGTAACACACAGCCCTCATTGCTCGAAAGAGTTCAACTTCCCTCGGCCAATCTCCCGGCCATTGCCCCTCCTGCGGTGAGTGCCATTCTCGTGCAGCTGAAGCCGGGAACCGATCCCGCGTCTGTCATGGCAACCCTTTCAGGCTGGACGGATGTCACAGTATTCACAAAGGAACAGCAAAGGGAACTGCTTCTCAAAGGGGTCGTTGACCGGGCCCGCCGCCAGCTCGGCCTTTTTCGGGCGCTTCTCATAATAATCTCTGCCATCATCATGGCTCTTATTCTGTACACACTTACTCTTGAGAAACTCCATGATATAGCCATGCTCAAACTGATTGGCGCGCGCAATTCAGTGATACTCGGTCTCATCCTTCAGCAGGCGCTTCTCCTAGGACTGCTGGGATACGTCGTCGCCTTTTATGCCGGAAAATGGCTTTTCCCCTTGTTTCCAAGGCGAGTTCTCATTACTTCGGAGGACTTGCTGTCCCTAGCGCTGATCGTGCTGGGAATCTCTGTATTGTCCTCTGTTCTTGGGATATGGAAGGCCATGCGGGTTGAACCGAACGAGGTGGTGTCATGAGCGATTCGCCCCACGCCATTGAGTTGGAGGGACTCACCAAGATTTATGGCAGCGGTGACGTGGCAGTGGCGGCGATCCGAGACGTCTCGTTCAATCTTTCCGGCGGAGAAGTGGTTGCACTGTTGGGCCCAAGCGGAGCTGGAAAATCTACTTTGCTCACTATCGTCGGCCTCATAAATACCCCTACCTCGGGAAAAGTCACCATTGGCCACGATCTTGTTATGGACGGTCCAGCGGCAAAGCTGAATTTACGATCGTACCGTCGCAGATTTATTGGCTATGTTTTACAGAAAGCGAACTTAATCCCATTTCTTACGGGGTTGGAAAATGTGCAGCTGGCCTTGGAGATCAATGACGTTTCGGGGCGACCTGCCCGTCATCGAGCCATGGAGTTATTGGATTACCTCGGCGTTGGGCATCGGGCGAACAATTTGCCCTACATGCTCTCCGGTGGGGAACAGCAACGTGTATCCGTGGCCCGAGCGCTTGCCAACAAACCCCGCCTCGTACTCGCAGATGAGCCGACAGCATCGCTGGACAGTGTCCGGGGTCGCCAAGTCATGGAACTCCTTCGCACAGTGGCGCACGAGCAGGGCACTACAGTCCTCGTAGCGACACATGACCATCGTGCCCTTGATGTTTTTGACCGCATTCTGGAAATGGAAGATGGGACGCTGAAGTCCAACCACAAAAAGGACCCAAAAGGTAATTGATAAAAGAAGAATGGGCGGCCTCATAATGTTAATCCCGGTCGCACTGTTCTTAATGCCGTGTATCTATGTGATCTTTACGCGTGAACGAGCCCGAGCACGATCATAAACAAATCATACGGTTCCAGCTTTCCCAACCATTTTACATCCTGTCAAAAACTCTGACATGCTTTAGATTCGGCCACTTGGCGCAGGCTTACGTCCACGCACTTTACACCGTAATTATCATCAGTTAACCGCAGAGCCTTCCCCTTAGGTTGTGGTACACAACTTGCTTTCATTCTTGACGTCTTCGCTAAGGGAAATCGCCGCTGTTGCATACGGCGGTAGGGAGAACAACGGAATTTAATAACGTCGATATAGGAGGGAAAACGTTCATGAGAAAGAGCTTGGCAATAACTTTTATCATCAGTTTCGCGTTGGCAGCGATGACCGTGCCCGCGCCGTACGCACAAGACGCTAATAAGCGGGCGCTCAGAGTGAACGGCGCCGCGATGTCCAGCGACCAGGTGCAAATTTGGGCTGAAGCATTCATGCAGCTTAACCAGGACATTCGCGTGATAGTGACAGGCTCCAGCGCGGGCAAAGGACTCGACGACCTTTTTGAAGGCAACGCAGATGTGGCTATGGCGAGCCGCGTTATCTCGCCGGACGAGCAGAAGAAGGCCGCTGCAAAAGGCCTCAAGCTTGACAACAAACTAATCGGGTACTCCGGCATGGCTGTGATGACAAGTCCGAAAAATCCGATCAACGAACTCACTCTGGATCAGCTCCGCCGTGTATTCACCGGTGAATATACCAACTGGAAACAGGCGGGAGGCCCGGACGCTCCAATCAGGTCTCTCACTAGGCGAATTCCGGAATCCGGCGGAGCGGTGTTCTTCAAGCAAGAAGTTCTTCATAATGAGCCGTACGGTCCCAGTACGGTGGTAGCGGATAGTTGGACCTCCATCGTTAAGGTCTGCGCAACGGCAAACGACTTGCCGATCGGGATCGGTCCTGCCTTGGGCGCCAAGGGAGGGATCAAAGTGCTAGGCATAAAACAAGATGAAAACGCCGCGGCTGTCGTGCCGTCGACAGAGACTTTGAAGGAGAAATCTTACCCGATAATTAACCCCATCCGCTTTTACTGGGATAGCCAGTCTCAGGACGAACGCATCAAGAAGTTCGTCGACTTTTGCGCGAGCAAAGGGCTCCAGAGTAAACATCAAGCCACGGAGTCAAAGCCAAAAAAGTCATGAAATGAAACATCGTCGTAAGCATTCAGCGGGCAGGCAGTCCCGCGATCCGCGCGGGATCACCGTCCCGCGAGACGCGGGATGCGCCGAGAACTCAGAGACGAAAAATTGCTTGCACGCCACCACACAAGCCTCGTAGGTGCTCAATTTCGCCGGTGTTATTTTCACCGTCATACACCAGAAAGCGTAATGGCTCACCTGAAAGAAATGCAGAGAACACAGAATTCTTTGCGATCTCGGCGGTGAACGATTACATATTTGCTTGACCGTACTCCGACAACTTCTACAATGAAGTTCGTTGTGGATTGCTCTGGGAAGGTCGTCGCCTCCATTTTCTTGCCTGGAAAAAAGAGAACGAAAAGGGTGCCTTTCTCGCGGCCGGAAGGGGCGGAGGAGAGAGGCATCTTTACTCAGGTTGTTAGGCTGCAACTCTTAGCGCACGTCACGGTAACAATTGGTTGGATTGGTTGGATGCGATGACGTTCCCGGTTTCAGGGGTTGAAACGACCGTATGGGTGCCACCGTTGGTGGGGCTGGTTATTTCCTTTGATCCTGTAACCCTGATTTTAACATCTGCCCCCTGAACCGATGACGGAAAAGCAGGGAGCAGGCACCGTCGAGCGACGCGCCACTTGCTCCCAGGCCGCATCGTGGCCTTTATTCAGCCCCTTGCGATTTCAAGAACTCCACCACGTCCCTGTACCCTGCGGAGGAAGCCCACATTAAGGCGGTCCAACCGTTCCTGTCCTTCGCGTGCACATCAGCTTTGGCATTCAAGAGATGCTTCACCACATCCAAGTGGCCTTCGGAGGAAGCGATGATTAACGCAGTGGCCCCGTACTGGTCCTTTGATTCAGTGTCCGCTCCACATTCCAACAGAAGTTTGGCTACTTTCGAGTAGCCTCTGCGACAAGCTCTCATCAGCGCATTCCAGCAGTAATCATCCTTTGCATTGACGTCAGCTCCTTGGTCCAGAAGCAGCTTCACCTCGTCCTCAAACCCTCTCCGAGAAGCCTTCATCAAAGCGGAAGCTCCATATTGGTCTCTCGCCTCCAGTTCTGCTCCCCTTTCGACCAGCATACTCGATATGTTTTGGTGTCCCGAGGCCGCAGCCCACATCAGCGGTGTCCAACCGTTCTTGTCCTTGGCTTGAACGTCAGCACCCGCTTCCAACAACTCTTTGACCACTTTCGCGTGACCTTCACGGCAGGCCGCAATTAAAGCGGTCCAACCGTCGGGATCTTTCCCGTTGACATCAGCTCCACCCATCAATAGTTCCCGAACGTTTTCCACATTGCCTACCTTGGCCGCGTGTATGATCTTGTTTTCCATCGGCGCCCCACAGTGGGGACACGCTTCAGCAAAACTGGAAACCTTTTCCGCGCATTCATAACATGTGGTCAAAGCCATGGTCCTACCTCCATGAGATCTTTAAGCCGTGTTTTCTCCTGGGACAAAACCTTTACCCGCGCAAGCTCGACACTAAGTGACGGGCGCCGTTAAACTTCACTCATTCTACTGATCTATGCCTCGCCATTGCTTGGCACAACAATGCTCCTATCGCAGCGCATGCTTTTCCATGAGCGCGATAATATCTTTATTTCTTATGGACTGGGCCCACATTGCGGCTGTCCATCCGTTCTTATCCCGCGTTCGCAAATTAGGGTTCTTCTCCAGAAGCAGCCTCACTACTTCTCGGTGTCCCTCGCTTGCAGCCAAGATCAGCGCGGTTTGACCCTCTTTGTCTATTTCTTCTACATCAGCTCCTTGTGCTAAGAGCAGCCTCACCACTTTATTGTGGCCGCCTCGCGCCGCTCTCATCAAAGCAGTGGACCCGGCCTTGTCAGCCGCGTTGACATCGGCGTTTTTGTTCAGCAGAATTTGCACGGTTTCCGGATAACCTCGACGGGAGGCTTTCATCAGAGCTGTGGCGCCATGGCGATCGCGGGCATTTAGATCGGCTCCTTGACTGACCAGCAACTCTACCACTTCCACGTGACCCAGGGATGCTGCCCATATGAGTGGCGTCCATCCATTGACGTCAGCCACATTCACATTGGCTCCTGCGTCCAGTAGCGCCTTGACAACGCCCGTATGCCCTTCACGGCAAGCCAGGATTAGAGCGGGCCAACCCTCCTCGTCTTTGGCCTCCATATCCGCTCCTTTGGCTAGGAGGAGCCTCACCACCTCGGCATGATTCATGAGAGCAGCACGCATGAGCGCTGTGACGCCTGCCTCGTTAGAGGCGTTGACGTCGGCACCATTATCCAACAGGAGGGCGATCACGTTAGAGTGGCCGTTGGCCGCGGCCCATCGTACAGCTCGCGGCTCCGGAGTGGCTCCTTTTCTTAGAAGTAGCTCCACCACTTTGGTTCGACCTTCTCGGGAAGCCTTGAGCAGGGCACTTTCACCGGTTTCGTCCTCGGCATCAATTTGAGCATCATGCTCCAGAAGCACTTCTGCGAACTCGAAATGGCCCCGGCCGCAAGCTTCCATTAATGGCGTTCGACCAAGTTCGTTCGCAGAATTCACGTCCACACCGTACTGAATAAGAAGTCGCGCCACCTCAGGATACCCTTGTGACGCAGCCCAATTCAGCGCCGTGCTCCCCCCTTCCCTTCTGGCGTTGACCTCAGCCCCGGCGTCCAAAAGTTTTCTCATAATTTCAGCGTTCCCGGTCGAAACAGCCCACATGAGCGCTGTGGTACCCCCTTGATCCGCGACTCTCAAATCCGCGCCTTTGCTTAAGAGCAATTCCACCATCTCTATCTGGCCCATTTCAGCCGCTTTCATGAGCGCCGTCGCGCCCAATTTGTCTCCGGCATTTACATCAGCTCCTCTGTCTACCAGTTGCTGCAATGAACCCAGATCACCAGACTCCACCACGTGCATCAATTTGTTTTTCATGGGAGCCCCACAGTGCGGGCACGCTTTCGCCAGACTGGAGACTTTGCCATCACATTCGTAACAGGTCATTAATGCCATTGACATTCACCTCCCGTGGAATTCTAAGCAGAAGGTTCGACCCGATCCTGGCGTTTGCGAGAACGGTTTTCTCCGCAACCGGTTGTCGCTGCTCACCTTGCATTCGGCCTCACGCATGCGCTGTTGGAGCTTTTGTCGTGGATCCCGGATTCGGCACTGCCGACCGGAACCCGATTTGCCACTCGAGAACCGAACAGCTCAATGTATAGATTCAGCAAGTGCTGTGCCAAGACGATATGTTCGGTCCAGACTAGACAACTAGTTGAAAGTTAACCACATTATTAGTGAACGGGACTTCTCCGGCTCCAACTCAAATGGGTAAGCTGTTATAGTTTTTTACAGCGTGTAAAAGAAAAAACTTCGGCAGAACTAGTATTCCGCGCCGCGAGCTTTCAGCAGTTTCACCACGTCCGCATGGCCCGCAGAAAAGGCCCAAAGCCATGCGGTCCACCCGTTTTTATCGCGGGCGTGCATATTCGCCCCACAATCCAGAAGTTCTTTGACCGTGTCCAGGTGACCTTCGGAGGCGCTGATTATGAGGGCGGTGGCACCGCGTTCATCGGGCTCCTCGGAGTCAGCCCGATTGTCCAAAAGCAGTCTAGCGACATTTGCATATCCCCTCCGTGCAGCTCTCATCAGGGCTGTGCGCCCCAGTCCATCTTTAGCGTTGACATCCGCGCCGCTACTGATAAGAATCTTCACCACTTCGGGGTAGTTCCTCCGGGCAGCTTTCATCAACGAGGTTGCCCCGTATTGATCCGTAATTTCAAGGTTTGCTCGCTTTTCAATACACAGCTTCACGATGTCCGCGTGCCCCAACGATGAAGCCCACAGTAACGCCGACCAACCATAGTTGTCCCTGGCGTTGACGTCGGCCCCTTCATTCACAAGCACTCTTGCCACTTCCGAATGGCCTTTCAAGCAGGCCTTCATGAGCGCGGTCAGACCATCCCGCCCCTTGGCGTTCACATTTACCCCGGCAGCCAGCAAGCGTTGAACCTCTTCTCGATTTCCTGACTCGGCTGCTGCAAACAATTGCTCTTGCATGGTTTCCTCCTTCGTGGCTGTCTCACGTAAAAGCGCAAACAACATGGCTCGAATATGTTGTGCATTTCCTATGCCAATGCGCTTTCAAGCCCGTAGTATTTCATCACAGCAGTTTGATAGCGCATTGGTTATATCTATAGTTTTGCCCTTTTGCTATATTCAGGTTCGCGCGTGGAGCGCGCGGGGTTGAATTTCGGTAGAGTCTCCATGTGAGGGGACTCGTTCCAAAATACTGGTTTGAAATGGCTTCTTCTGGCGGCA